>NZ_JARJMT020000111.1 GCF_029335975.1 Tepidimonas sp. | reverse complement strand
GCTCCGCAGGTGCTGCTGTCTAGCCAAAGGGTGGCCGCGGTCTGCTGGTGGGAAGGCTGACGCACCAGCCAGTCGCTGGGGTCGCCATCCCGGCGGGCGGCTTTTTTCCATAGCACCCGGGCGGGGGAGTCGCCAGCGCGGTAGGGCCGCACCGCATCGGGCAGGTCGTCGCTCACTGCAGCGGGCGTCAGGCTGGGGGCCTGCGGCGGCGCAGGGCAGGCGTCGGCTGCCGCCGCTGGGCCAGGCAGCGGCGGCGCGTCGGCCTCTGGCGTCGGATAGACGCTGACCGCGCCCGCTGGGCGCCACCAGCTCCAAACGCGAAAGGCGCCCAGCGGGTAGCAGGTTTCGATGGTCAGCCAAGGCAGTGTGTACCGCCCCCGCGTGGCAAACACCAGGGGCAGGGCCACGCTGGCCGTCTCGCCCGCAGGCAGGTCCACCGATGCCGCGTCCGCCTGCGGTCGTCCCCAGCGCACGGACAGGGCCCAGCGCGCGCGCCGGACGGGGTTGTGAATGTCGATCCGGGTTCGGACCGGCTGACCGGCGAACGCCTCGCCCTCGATGCCTATTCCCAGGCGCAGGCCATGCAGATTTTGGTGTGCGACCCACACGCCGACCATCGCTTGACCCACCAGCAAGAAGGTCAGCAGATATCCCAGGTTGAGCTGGTAGTTGATGCTGCCCACCAGCAGCAGGAGCAGTGTCAGCCCCAGCATCCAGCCTGGCCGGGTCGGCAGCACATACAGGTTGCGGTGGTGCAGCACATGCTCCGCAGTCGCGGGCAGCCGCGCCAGCCACCAGGCGCGCAGCCGCCCCCGTGGGCCCTGTGGGTTTTGCAGCAAGGCGCGGGGCTGACTCATCAGGGCCCTCAAGGCAGGGGTAGGGCTTGCACCAGCGCACGCAGCTGCCCCGCCGCATCCCGTGTCGCCCCGGCTGCGGGCGTCAGCCGGTGCGCCGCCACGGGGATCAGCACATCCAGCAGGTCGTCGGGGGCCACGTAACCCCGCCCCTGCACCAGCGCCCGGGCTCGGGCGGCGCGCAACAGCGCCAGACCGGCGCGGGGGCTCAGGCCGTGGGCAAACCAACGCGGCTCGCGTGTGGCGGCCAGCAGCGCCTGCAGATAGTCCAACAACGGGTCGCTCACCGCCACGGCCTCCGCGGCCTGCTGCAAGCCGTGCAAACCCTCGGCATCCAGCGCCGCCGGCAGCCGTTGCAGCATCTGCCGGCGGTCCTCGCTCCGCAGCAGGGCGCGCTCGGCCGCGCGGCTGGGGTAGCCAAGCGATAGCCGCATCAAAAACCGGTCCAGTTGCGACTCGGGCAGGCCGTGGGTGCCCAATTGCTCGAAGGGGTTTTGCGTCGCGATGACGAAGAACGGCCGTGGCAGCGCGTGCGTCGCGCCATCGACGCTGACCTGGCGTTCTTCCATCGCTTCCAGCAACGCGCTCTGGGTCTTGGGGCTGGCGCGGTTGATCTCGTCGGCCAGCAACACCTGGGTGAACAGCGGCCCCGGGTGGAACACGAAGTCCTGCCGCGCCCGGTCGTATACCGAGGCACCGATCAGGTCGCTCGGCATCAGGTCGGCCGTGAACTGCACCCGCGCGAACTGCAGGCCCAGGGTACGCGCCAATGCCTGCGCCAGTGTCGTTTTGCCGACACCGGGCAGGTCTTCGATCAGCAAATGACCGCCTGCCAGCACACAGGTCAGGGCGTCGCGCAGGACGTCGTCTTTGCCCACGATGACCGTGGTAAGCTGATGCATCAAGGAGGCAATGAGGGGCCGGTAGTCGGTCATACCCTGGACGATACCGGAAAGCGCAGTGGTGCGTGCCCCCAAACCCGTCTGCCATGAAACCGACCGGCTACTACACCCACCCCGCCTGCGTCCGACACGACATGGGGCCCGGCCACCCGGAGTGCCCTCAGCGCCTCGGGGCCATCGATGACCGCCTGTTGATCACCGGCCTGCTCGATGCCTTGGAGCAGCGCACCGCGACTCCGGCCTCGGTGGCCGAGCTGGAGCTGGCTCACGATCGCCTGCATGTCGCGGCCATCCGCGGGTTGAGCGATGAGTTGCGCGACGCCATTGCGGCGGGTGGGCCGCAAACGCTGTCCGTCGATCCGGACACAGCACTCAATCCCCACACCTGGGAGGCGGCGCTGGCGGCAGCGGGCGCGGCGATCGATGCCACCGAGGCGGTGGTCGACGGCGAACTGGCCAACGCCTTTTGCGCCGTGCGCCCGCCCGGACACCACGCCTGCCGCAACCGGGCGATGGGGTTTTGCTTCTTCAACAACGTGGCGGTGGCGGCCAAGTATGCGCTGGCGCGCCTGGGGCTGCAGCGTGTGGCCATCGTCGACATCGATGTGCACCATGGCAATGGGACCGAGGACATCGTGGCCGGCGACGAGCGCATCCTGATGTGCAGTTTCTACCAGCACCCCTACTACCCGGAGTGGGACCACCGCGATGACACCAACCTGGTCAACGTGCCGGTGCCGGCCTACACCAAAGGCATGGATGTGCGCGAGCTGATCGAGATGATGTGGCTGCCGCGGCTGCAGGCGCACCGTCCGGAGCTGATCCTGATCAGCGCCGGCTTCGACGCCCACCGCGAGGACGACCTGGGCCAACTCGCGCTGGTGGAACAGGACTATGTCTGGATCACGCAGCGGCTGATGGACGTGGCGCGCCGCCACGCCAAGGGCCGCATCGTCAGCGTGCTGGAGGGCGGCTATAACCTCAGCGCGCTGGCTCGCAGCGTGGAGGCGCACCTGCGCGTGCTGGCCGACGTCTGACCCCCGCGACCCGAAACGAGGAGACCGCTGCCGATGACCGCCTTAGACGCCGAACCGATCCTGTTGCATGCGCGCGACCCGCGCGGGGTGCACACCCTCACACTCAACACGCCCAAGGCCTTCAACGCGCTCAGCGAGCCGATGCTGGAGGCGCTGTCGGCCAAGCTGGACGAGATCGCCGCCGATGAC
>NZ_JARJMT020000063.1 GCF_029335975.1 Tepidimonas sp. | reverse complement strand
ACCCATGGCAACCAAGTCGAAGAAATCGCCGCGCCTGGCCTCTGGCCGCAAGCGCGCGCGCCAAGACGTCAAGATCAACGCCCACAACGCATCGCTGCGCTCGCGGTACCGCACGGCTGTCAAGAAGGTGGAAAAAGCCGTCGCCGCTGGCGACAAGGCCAAGGCTACCGAACTCTTTGCCCAAATGCAGTCGATCGTCGACTCCATCGCGGACAAGGGCATCTTCCACAAAAACAAGGCTGCTCGCGACAAGAGCCGCCTGTCGGCCAAAGTCAAGTCCCTGGCCGTTGCGTCCGCTTAAACGGCGGACACCCTCTCGCCCGGGCCCTGCCGGCAGCCAGCCGGCTGCAATGCCCGCCTTGGAACGGGTGCGCTGCCAGCAAACCCCTCCCGACGCCGCCGCGGCCAACGCCCGGCGGCGTTTTCATTGGCGCGACGACCAGAACACGGCAGCGGCGCGGCTTAGCCAGCCGGCGGATCGGGCAGCAAACAGGCCTCGGTCATGACCAGGTCGTTGTCGCGCGCAAACCCCATCACAAAATCCCATGCCCGCTCGTCATAGTCGCGCAGCGCGCGATTGACGACGACGCACTTGACGCCGTTGATGACCGTGGGAACCACCCACGGCGAGTAGCACAAGTGGGCACCATGCCCTTGCGCTGCATGGGGATGAAATGGACGCATCACGCCGGCCAAGCGCTCGGCCCAATCCCTGGGGCGGAACTTGCGGCCACTGCGCGTGACCCCCTGAATGAAGATCTCTTGGGCGTTGGGCGTGACCATCGCGTGGATGGCCGCGGCCGGTAGGCGCGCGGCAGCAGGGTGAGCGGGTGGACGGCCCCGAATACGGAGCGACTGTGGCGCGAGGATCGCCCGGCCACCCAAAAATTATATCTTATATAAGACCTCACCAGACCAACCGCCGACTCTGCCGCATCGGCGGGCAGGCCCTAGAATCACCTTTATTCAGGTTGTCCCTGCCGAACGGCCTTTTTGCTGGATGCCCATGAACGCCTCCCCTGCCCCGACCGAGCCGCATGTGATGTCCACCTACGGACGTGTTCCGATTGTGCTGACGCACGGGCGCGGTTGTCGGGTGTGGGATGCGCAAGGTCGCGAGTATCTCGACGCGTTGGCGGGCATCGCAGTCAACACCCTGGGCTATGCCCATCCGCGGCTGGTGCGTGCACTGCAGGACCAGGTGGCGCAACTCATCCACATCAGCAACTACTATCATCACCCCTGGACCGAGCCGCTGGCCGCCGCGTTGTGCGAGCGCTCTGGATTGGATAAGGTATTTTTCTGCTCCAGCGGGCTGGAAGCCAATGAGGCCGCGCTCAAGCTCGCGCGAAAATTCGGCCACGACAAGGGTATCGCCCGGCCCGAGATCGTGGTGTATGAGCGCGCTTTCCACGGCCGCTCCATCGCCACGTTGTCAGCCACCGGAAACCCCAAAGTGCAGGCCGGCTTCGAGCCACTGGTGGACGGCTTCATCCGCGTGCCGATCAACGATCTGGATGCGCTCAAACGCGCCACCGACGGCAACCCGAATGTGGTTGCGGTGTTCTTCGAGGCCATCCAAGGCGAAGGCGGCGTACATCCACTGGAGCCTGAGTACATCGCCGGCGTGCGCGCCCTGTGCGATGAGCGCGACTGGCTGCTGATGATCGACGAGGTGCAGTGCGGGATGGGCCGCACCGGCAAGTGGTTTGCGCACCAGTGGGCCGGTATTCGGCCCGATGTGATGCCACTGGCCAAGGGGCTGGGCTCGGGCGTGCCGATCGGCGCGGTGGTGGCCGGTCCGCGCGCAGCCCAGATCTTTCAACCCGGCAACCACGGCACGACCTTTGGCGGCAACCCACTGGCCACGCGCGCGGGGCTGGAGACCATTCGCATCATGGAGGACGAGGGCCTGCTGGACAACGCGGCCGCCGTCGGGACACATCTGCACACGCAGCTCTGGGCCGAACTGCATGGCCTGCCCGGTGTGCGTGAGGTGCGCGGCAAGGGCCTGATGATTGGCGTGGAGCTCGACCGCCCCTGCGGCGCGCTGGTCAACCGCTGCGCCCAGGTCGGACTGCTGCTGTCCGTGACCGCCGAGCGGGTGATTCGCCTCGTGCCGCCGCTGATCTTGTCGCGCGCCGAAGCCGACGAAATCGTCGCCAAGCTGGTGCCGCAGGTGCGCGTCTTTCTGAACGAGACCTCCGTATGAAGCACTATCTGCAATTCAAAGATCTGGACGCAGAGGAATACACCTATCTGTTCGAGCGCGCGGACTTCATCAAGCGCAAGTTCAAGGCCGTCGAAAAATACCAGCCCTTCGCCGATCCGGATCGCACGCTGGCGATGATCTTCGAGAAGGCCAGCACGCGCACGCGCGTCAGCTTCGAGGCTGGCATGTACCAAATGGGCGGCTCGGTGGTGCATCTGACCACGGGCGACAGCCAACTCGGCCGCAGCGAGCCGATCGAGGACACCGCGCGCGTCATCAGCCGCATGGTCGATCTGGTGATGATTCGCACCTTCGAGCAAAGCAAGATCGAGCGCTTTGCCGCGCACTCGCGCGTGCCGGTCATCAACGGCCTGACCAACGAGTTCCACCCGTGCCAGATTCTGGCGGACCTGTTCACCTGGCTGGAGCAGCGCGGCCGGCGCGCCGATGGCACGCTGGATCCGGGTGCGCTGCGCGGCATCACGGTGGCCTGGGTGGGCGACGGCAATAACATGGCCAACACCTGGCTACAGGCAGCCCAGGTCCTGGGCTTTCGCGTGCACATCAGCACCCCGCGCGGCTACGAAGTCGACCCCATCGTGGCTGGGGTGCCGCGCGGCGATTTCTGGCAGGTGTTCGACGACCCGATGGCCGCCTGCCGTGGGGCCGACCTCGTCACCACCGACGTGTGGACCAGCATGGGCTACGAAGCCGAAAACGCAGTGCGCCAGCAAGCGTTTGCCGCCTGGCGCGTCACGCCGTCCATGATGGCGCAAGCCAAACCCGAGGCCCTCTTCATGCATTGCCTGCCCGCTCACCGTGGCGAGGAAGTGGACGCCGAAGTCATCGACGGCCCGCAATCGGTCGTCTGGGACGAGGCGGAAAATCGCATGCATGTGCAAAAAGCCTTGATGGAGTATCTGCTGCTTGGTCGGCTGTGAATGCAGGCTGGGAGTGGGATGAGCGAGTGCCGACGTTGCGGCGCATGCTGCGCCTGGTTTCGGGTCGATTTCTCGGTGTACGAGACGCAGGACGGGGGCGGCCAAGTCCCGGACGGGTTGACCGTGCCCGTGACCGGCATCACCGTGCGCATGCGCGGCACCGACCATTGGCCCCCGCGCTGCATCGCCCTGACGGGGAGGGTGGGCGAGCAGGTGGCCTGCGGCATCTACGAGTGGCGGCCATCACCCTGCCGTGAATTCGCCGAGGGCAGCGACGCCTGCGCGCGCGCGCGGGCACGCCACGGCCTGCACCCGCTACCGCTCGCGTAATCGAGGTTTACTTGCCTCCCCTTGCGCCAACGCCTGCTCGATGCGGCGGCACAGGGTGCGCAACACTTCCACGCGCGACCAGAGTTTGTCATCCGAAGCCACCAGGTGCCAGGGCGCGACCAGGGTCGAGGTGCGGTCCACCATGTCTTGCACCGCCCGCTCGTACTGCGGCCATTTGTCGCGGTTGCGCCAATCCTCCGGGGTGATCTTGAACTGCTTGTGGGGCGTGGCCTCGCGCTCGCGAAAGCGGCGCAACTGCTCCTGCGGCGTGATGGCCAGCCAGAACTTGACAATGATCACACCCGCTTCGGTCAACTCCTCTTCGTAGGCGTTGATCTCGCCATAGGCGCGCATCCAGTCGGCCTCGGCGCAAAAGCCCTCCACCCGCTCCACCAGCACCCGGCCGTACCAGGATCGGTCGAAGATGACCGCGCGGCCATGCGGCGGGATGTAGCGCCAAAACCGCCACAGATAGGGTTGGGCGCGCTCGTTCTCGTTGGGGGCGGCGATGGGCACCACGCGGTAAAAGCGCGCATCCCAGGCCGCGGTCAGACGCCGGATGGTGCTGCCCTTGCCCGCGGCATCCATGCCTTCGAACACCACCACCAGCGAGCGGCCGCGCAGGCGCGGATCGCGGCTCAATCCGTTGAGCCGGCCCTGCCAGCGCTCCAGCAAGCGTTCGTACCGCTCGCGCGTCAGCCGTCGCCCGTAGTCTTGTGCCTTCAGCAGGGTCACGTCATCCCCCGGCATCTCGATCACGCTGGCCGGCAGCGGCCCCTGGGGCGGCACGGGCGGCACCGGCATCACCGCATGGCGCAGCACCGACAACAAGTGCCGCCCTGCGGTCAAATGCCGATAGGCCTCGTCGCTGCCTTCGATGACGATCCAGGGCGCCTCGCCCAGGCTGGTCTTGCGCAGCGCCTCGTCGCTGGCTTCGATGAAGTCGTCGTAGCGTTTGAGGTGGGCCTTTTCCTGCGGTCCGATGCGCCATGCCGTGCGGGGGTCGGACGCCAGCGCCTTCAGGCGCGCCTTGGCCGCTTGCCTAGACAGGTGAAACCAGAACTTGACCAACACCACGCCCTCGGCAACCAACATCCGTTCAAACTGGCGGATGCGCTCGAGCCGGTGCGCAAAATGGTCGCGGCTGTCGCGCCCTTCGACCCGCGCCAGAACCGGATCGGTGTACCACGAGCCAAAAAATATCGCAATGCGCCCTTTGGGCGGCAACACCTGCCAAAACCGCCACATCTCGGGCCAGCGACGCTCTTCAGCGGTCATGGCGCCAAACGCCTCGGTCCGTATGTGCCGCGGATCCATCCAGGCGTTGAGGGTGTTGACCGTCTCGCTGCGCCCGGCT
>NZ_JARJMT020000025.1 GCF_029335975.1 Tepidimonas sp. | reverse complement strand
CCCGGATCGACGGTCTTGGTGTCCTTGCGCCCGCGCAGCGTCAGGGCGATGGCGGCAATCATCGCCACCAGCAGGATGACCGCCGCCGCCTGAATCGGATACAGATAGTCGCTGTAGAGCAAGCGACCCAACTCATAGGTATTGCGGTGATCCGCGTCATGCATGGCCCCGGTGACGGATGGGCTGGCCGTGGCGGTCGGGAAGCCGGCCCACAGCACCGCGATCAGCTCGACGCTGACCAGACCCCCGAGTATCAAGGCCAGGGGCAGATGCTTCCAGAAGCCGGCGCGCATGGCATCGATGTTGATGTCGAGCATCATCACGACGAACAGGAATAACACCATCACCGCGCCAAGGTAGACGAGCACCAACGCGATGCCGAGGAATTCGGCCTTGAGCATCAGCCACAACGCCGCAGCCTGCGAGAAGGCCAGCATCAGATACAGCACAGCGTGCACCGGATTGCGCGCCGTGATGACGCGCCATCCGGAAAACAGCAGCACTGCCGAGAAAAAATAGAAAAATCCGGAGACGAAGTCCATGATGTGCTCGTGCGGTGGCGGTGATCAGCGGTATTTCGCATCGGCCGCCTTGGCCGCCGCGATCTCTTTCTCGTAGCGATCGCCGATGGCCAGCAGCATGTCTTTCGTGAAATAGAGATCACCGCGTTTTTCGCCGTGGTACTCGAAGATATGCGTCTCGACGATCGCATCGACCGGGCAGGCCTCCTCGCAAAAACCGCAGAAGATGCACTTGGTCAGGTCGATGTCATAACGCGTCGTGCGGCGGGTGCCATCCTCGCGCTGGGCCGATTCGATGGTGATGGCCATCGCAGGACAGACCGCCTCGCATAGCTTGCACGCAATACAGCGCTCTTCCCCATTTTCGTAGCGGCGCTGCGCGTGCAGGCCGCGAAAGCGCGGCGACAGCGGGGTTTTTTCCTCGGGGAACTGCACCGTGACCTTGCGACGCAGGGCGTAGCGACCGGTCAAGGCCATGCCTTTGAACAGCTCGACGAGCAAAAAGCTCTTGAAGAAATCTTTCAGCGAAAACGGGGCGACGGCGGTGGCGAACATGGAGCAACCCTCCTTCACTTCCAGGGATTCCACGACGTCTGCATCACGGCGCCCACCAACAGCAGCCAGATCAGCGTCACCGGGATGAAGATCTTCCAGCCCAGACGCATGATCTGGTCATAGCGGAAGCGCGGGAACGTGGCCCGGATCCAGATGAACATGGACACCACGACGGTGGTCTTCAGGCCCAGCCAGACCCAGCCCGGGATGGCGTTGAACACGGCGCTGTCGATGGGCGGCAGCCAGCCCCCGAGGAACATCAGCACCGCCAAAATCGACACCAGCCACATGCTGGCGTACTCGGCCAAGAAGAAGATTGCAAAACCCATGCCCGAGTACTCGACCATGTGACCCGCGACGATCTCCGCCTCGCCCTCGACAACGTCGAAGGGGTGGCGGTTGGTCTCGGCCACCGCCGAGATCAGGTACACCATGAAAATAGGCAACAGCGGTAACCAGTTCCACGACAGGAAATTCAGCCCCATGTCGGCCGCCACGCCGCGCGCCTGCGAGGCCACGATCTCCGACAGATTCAGGCTGCCCGCGGTCATCACGACGACGAGGAAGCAAAAGCCGATCGCGATCTCGTAGCTGACCATCTGCGCCGAAGCGCGCAGCGCACCCAGGAAGGCGTACTTTGAATTGGACGCCCAACCGGCGATGATGACCCCATAGACCTCAATGGACGTGATCGCCAGAATCACCAGCAGGCCGGCATTGACATTGGCGAGAATCACGTCGGGCCCAAACGGAACGGCCACCCATGCCGCCAGCGCCGGCATGATGGCCATGATCGGCCCCAAGCGGAACAATCCGCCGTTGGCCGCCGTGGGGCGGATCAATTCTTTGGTCAACAGCTTGAGCGCATCGGCGATGGGTTGCAGCAAGCCGAAAGGCCCGACACGGTTGGGGCCGAGTCGCACCTGCATGAAGCCAAGCAGCCGCCGCTCCCACCAGGTCAAATAGGCCACCAGCAGCATCAAGGGAGCTAGCAGCACGACGATCTTGAGCAGAATCCAGATCACCGGCCAGCCGGCTTGAGTCCACCAGGCTGCCGAGCTCAGCTGCATCCCTCCTTGGTAGATCGCATCGATCATGCGCACACTCCTTCAGCGGCAGCCCGGGCCGCCCGGCCATCGGCCGTCGCCTGCAGCGCGGGCGCGCGCCGCACCAGCGCATCCAACTGGTAGATGGCCGCTACGCAGGGCTCTCCTTGGGCCGGCGATAGGTCGATGCGGGGAACCGAGATGCGGTTGTTCAGCCGCTCGGCCGACACGAATTCGCCGTGGGCCACGCCGGGCAGCGCCTGCGCCAACACCTCTTGCGAGGTGGTCTGCTCGAAGCCAGGCAGCCCGAGCAGATTGCCTAGCACGCGCAGCACCTTCCACGCCGGGCGGGTTTCACCCTGCGGCTTGACCACTGCCTGGAAGCTCTGCAGCCGCCCCTCGGCATTGACAAACGAGCCAGAGGTCTCCGTGAACGGAGCGACTGGCAGCAGCACATCGCTGATGTCGAGGTTGGTCTGAAACGGACTGAGCGTCACGACGAGCTCGGCTGTGGCCAATGCCGCACCATCGCCGGCAGTGTCGGCGCCTGGCTCCACGCCCAGCAGCACAGCCGCCTTGAGCGCGCCGCCCAGCATGCGCCGTGCATCCAGCCCGCCTTCGCCCGGCAATGCACCGACGAGCTGGGCCCCCACGGTGTTGGCAGCTTCGGTCAGATATCCCCAGCGGGCGCCGGTGTGCTCCGCGATCCACTGCGCCAAGGCCAGCAGCGATGCGGCGCGGGCGTGGTGCGCCGCGGCATTGCCCAACAGAACCGCCTGGCGCTCGCCGCTGATCAGCGACTGTGCGACGGCGCGAGCGGCATCGTGGACGACGACGCCTTCCGCTCCCGCAGGGAGGGCAACGCCTTTGGCTTCGGCCACGGCAGCAGCGACGCCGGCCAAGGCCGACACCCAGTCGGCGGCCGGCGCGGTCAGCACGCGGTGCAACGGCATCGCCCAATCGATGGTCCCCGCCACGAGCGCCGACACCTGGGCGCCTTTGCGCGCCGCCTGCCGAATGCGCTGCGCAAACAGCGGATGGTCCTTGCGCAGGTTGGAGCCGACCACGAATACCCGATCCAGCGTGGACAGATCGGCAATCGGCAGGCCCAGCCAGCGGGCCTGCCCGGCCGGGGCGGCGTGGTCGAACGCGGCCGCGCGCAGCCGGTGGTCCAGATTGGGGCTACCCAAGCCGGCCATCAGGGCGCGCGCCAAGGCCAGCTCCTCGACCGTCGCATGGGGGCTGGCCAGCAGGCCGATCGCGCCCGCGCCATGCCGCTCGCGCACGCCTTTGAGGCCGTTGGCCACATATTCCAGCGCAGCGGACCAATCCACCGTGCGCCATTCGCCACCCTGTTTGATCATGGGCTGCGTCAGGCGGTCAGGGCTGTTGAGCGCCTCGTAGCTGAAGCGGTCACGGTCGGCAATCCAACACTCGTTGACGGCTTCGTTTTCCAGCGGGACGACGCGCAACACACGGTCGCCTTTGACCTGAACGATGAGATTGGCCCCGGTCGAGTCGTGCGGGCTGATGCTCTTGCGCCGCGACAGCTCCCAGGTGCGTGCGGCATAGCGGAACGGCTTGCTGGTCAGCGCGCCCACCGGGCACAGGTCGATCATGTTGCCGGAGAGCTCGGAGTCCACCGTCTGGCCGACGAACGTCTCGATCTCGGAGTGCTCGCCGCGGTGGCTCATGCCCAGTTCCATGACGCCGGCAATCTCTTGCCCGAAGCGCACACAGCGGGTGCAGTGGATACAGCGGCTCATCTCCTCCATCGAGATCAGCGGCCCAACGTTCTTGTGCAAGACGATGCGCTTTTCTTCCTCGTAGCGCGAATGCGTGCCGCCATAGCCCACCGCCAGATCCTGCAACTGGCACTCGCCACCCTGGTCGCAGATCGGGCAGTCCAGTGGATGGTTGATGAGCAAAAACTCCATCACCGCCTTCTGCGCCTTGATGGCCTTGTCGCTGCGGGTGCGCACGACCATGCCCATCGTCACTGGCGTGGCGCAGGCGGGCATGGGCTTAGGCGCCTTTTCCACATCGACCAAGCACATGCGGCAGTTGGCCGCGATGGACAGCTTCTTGTGATAGCAGAAGTGCGGCACATAGACACCCGCCTTTTCGGCGGCATGCATGATCATGCTGCCGGGCGGAACCTCCACCTTCTTGCCGTCGAGTTCGATTTCAACCATGGGGGCGCTCACTTCAGACGTAGGCCGGGACCATGCAGGTCTTGTGTTCGACGTGATAGACGAATTCGTCGCGGAAATGTTTGATCATCCCGCGCACCGGCATCGCCGCTGCGTCGCCCAGCGCACAGATCGTGCGGCCCATGATGTTTTCGGCCACGTTGTCGAGCAGGTCGAGATCGCTGGGACGACCCTGACCGTTTTCGATGCGATCGACCACCCGCCACAGCCAGCCCGTGCCCTCGCGGCATGGGGTGCACTGGCCACACGACTCGTGCATGTAGAAATAGCTCAAGCGCTGCAGCGACTTGACCATGCAGCGCGTGTCGTCCATCACGATGACCGCGCCCGACCCCAGCATGGAGCCCGCTTTGGCAATGGAGTCGTAATCCATCGTGCAGTCCATCATGATCGAAGCGGGCAGCACAGGCGCCGAGGACCCCCCGGGGATCACCGCTTTGAGCTGACGCCCCGCGCGCACGCCGCCCGCCAGCTCCAGCAGTTTGGCAAACGGTGTGCCCAGCGGGATTTCGTAATTGCCCGGCCGCTCGACGTCGCCGCTAACCGAAAAGATCTTGGTGCCGCCGTTGTTTGGCTTGCCAACCTCCAGGTAGGCCTGACCGCCGTGGCGGATGATCCACGGCACCGCGGCGAAGGTCTCGGTGTTGTTGATGGTGGTCGGCTTGCCATACAAGCCGAAACTGGCTGGAAACGGCGGCTTGAAGCGCGGTTGACCTTTCTTGCCCTCCAGTGACTCCAGCAGCGCAGTTTCCTCACCGCAGATGTAAGCACCCCAGCCGTGGTGGGCGAAGAGCTGAAAGCTGAAATCGCTGCCGAGGATGTGGTCCCCGAGATATCCCGCAGCGCGCGCTTCCTCCAAAGCGGCCTCGAAGCGTTCGTAGGCCTGAAAAATCTCGCCGTGGATATAGTTGTAGCCGACCGAGACACCCATGGCGTACGCCGCGATCGCCATGCCCTCGATGACGATGTGCGGGTTGTACATGAGGATGTCGCGGTCCTTGCAGGTACCAGGCTCGCCTTCGTCCGAATTGCACACGAGGTATTTCTGGCCCGGAAACTGGCGCGGCATGAAGCTCCATTTGAGGCCGGTGGGAAAGCCCGCGCCTCCACGCCCGCGCAGCGCGCTGGCCTTGACCTCGGCGATCACCTGATCGGGCGTCAGGCCCTCGCCACCGTCTTTGCCCAGGACGCGACGCAGCGCCTGGTAGCCGCCGCGCGCTTCGTAGTCCTTCAGGCGCCAGTTGGTGCCGTCCAGGCCCGCATAGATCTGCGGTTGGATGTGGCGGCCGTGGAAACAGGTCTGTACCCCGGTCGCTTGAAACAGCTGCAGGAGCTGTCGGACGTTCATGCCTGGCCCTCCGTCACCGTGGCGCGCAGACCATCGATCAGTTGGTCGAGCCGCTCGGTCGTCATGAAGCTACACATATGGCGGTCGTTGACCAGCATCACCGGCGCATCGGCACAGGCCCCCAAACACTCACACGGCTGCAGGGTGAAGGTACCGTCGCCGGTGGTCTCGCCGGGGCGGATACCCAGCTTGTCGGCCAGATACTGCAGGGCCTTGGCGCCGCCGCGCAACTGGCACGGCAGGTTGGTGCAGACGTTGAGTTTGAAGCGCCCAACCGGCTGCTGGTTGTACATGTTGTAGAAGGTCGTGACCTCGTGCACGGCGATCGGCGCCATACCCAAGTAGTCGGCCACGGCCCGCTCGGCGGCCGGGCTGACCCAGCCTTGCTCCTGCTGCACGATGGCCAGACACGCCATCACCGCCGACTGGCGCTGATCGGCGGGGTATTTGGCGACCTCGCGCGCAAACCGGGCCCGTGTGGCCTCGGACAGCACCATCGGATCGACAGTATGGGGTTCGGTGCTCATCGGTCGATCTCTCCAAACACGATGTCTAAGGTGCCGATGATGGCCACGGCGTCGGCCAACATGTGGCCGCGCGCCATCTCGTCCAGGCAGGACAGGTGAGCAAAGCCGGGCGCACGGATTTTCAAGCGGTACGGCTTGTTGGCGCCGTCGCTGATCAGGTAAATGCCAAACTCGCCCTTGGGATGCTCGACCGCCGCATAGGCCTCGCCTTGCGGGACATGAAAGCCCTCGGTGAAGAGCTTGAAGTGGTGGATCAGCTCCTCCATATTGGACTTCATGGCTTCGCGCTTGGGCGGTGCAACCTTGGTGTTGTCGGTGATGACCGGCCCGGGGTTAACACGCAACCAGTCCACGCACTGCTTGATGATGCGGTTGGATTGGCGCATCTCTTCCATCCGCACCAGGTAGCGGTCGTAGGTGTCGCCCGTCTTTCCCACGGGGATGTCGAAGTCGAGCCGGTCGTACACCTCATACGGCTGCTTCTTGCGCAGATCCCAGGCGATGCCAGAGCCGCGCAGCATGGGGCCGGTCATGCCCATGGCGAGCGCTTTTTCGGGCGGCACCACGCCGATGCCGACGGTGCGTTGCTTCCAGATACGGTTGTCGGTCAACAGCGTGTGATACTCCTCCAGATACTTGGGGAAGCGCTGCGTGAAATCGTCGATGAAGTCCAGCAGCGAGCCCTGGCGGTTTCGGTTGAGTTCCTCCAGCTCCCGCGCATTACGGATCTTGCTAACCTTGTACTGCGGCATCGAATCCGGCAGATCGCGGTAGACCCCGCCCGGGCGGAAATAGGCCGCGTGCATGCGCGCGCCGGACACCGCCTCGTACATGTCGAACAGATCTTCGCGCTCGCGGAAGCAGTACAGCAGGATGGTGGAGCTGCCGCAGTCGTTGCCATGCGAGCCCAGCCACATCAGGTGGTTGAGCAGCCGGGTGATCTCCGAGAACATCACGCGGATGTACTGCGCGCGGATCGGCACCTCGATGCCCAACAGCTTTTCGATCGCCAGGCAATAGGCGTGCTCGTTGCACATCATCGAAACGTAGTCCAGCCGGTCCATGTACGGCAAGGACTGGATGAACGTCTTGTGCTCGGCCAGCTTTTCGGTGGCGCGGTGAAGCAGGCCGATGTGCGGGTCGGCACGCTGCACGACCTCGCCGTCGAGCTCCAACACCAGCCGCAGCACACCGTGCGCAGCCGGGTGCTGCGGACCGAAATTCAGGGTGTAATTCTTGATGTCAGCCATGACGGATCTACCCTCGGGACGCGCGGCCCGTCAGTGCAGCCCCCCGTAAGCCTCTTCGCGGATGATGCGTGGGGTAATCTCGCGCGGTTCGATCGTGACCGGCTCATAGATAACGCGCCGACGCTCGGGGTCGTAGCGCATCTCCACGTGACCCGACAGGGGGAAGTCCTTGCGGAACGGGTGGCCGATGAAACCGTAGTCGGTGAGGATGCGACGCAAATCCGCGTGCCCCTCGAAGACGATGCCAAACAGGTCGAAGGCCTCCCGTTCATACCAGTTGGCCGACGGCCAGACCGATGTCACGGAGTCGACACGCGGAAAATCATCATCGGGGCAGAAGGTGCGCACCCGCACGCGCTGGTTCAAGCTGACCGACAGCAGGTGGGACACCACGGCAAAGCGCGGCCCCTCCCAGGCTCCGTCGCGGTAGGTCGAGTAGTCCACGCCGCACAGGTCGATCAACTGCTCGAAACGGCAACCCGGGGCGTCGCGCAGGATGCGCATCGCATCGAGGTACTGCGACGCCGAGACCACCACCGTCACCTCGCCGCGGGACAGGGTCACGCTCTGGGCCCGCTCGCCCAGGGCGGCAGCCACGGCATCGTGCACCGCCTCGTCCGAAGGGCGGAGGGATTGGTCAGCGAGCGCCGCCCAGTCGGCGGCTTGCATCGTCGGGGTCATCGATAGGCTCCTCGGGCACCGCGCGGGGTCGTCCTGTCAGACACGGGCAATGGTGTTGGTTCGGCGAATCTTGTGCTGCAACTGGATGATTCCGTACAGCAGCGCCTCGGCCGTCGGGGGACAGCCCGGCACATACACATCCACCGGCACGA
>NZ_JARJMT020000018.1 GCF_029335975.1 Tepidimonas sp. | reverse complement strand
TGTTGTATTCGACCGAGGCGAAGGCCACGGGCACCCCGGCTGCGTTGAGCGAGGCATCCGGGTTGTAGTGCATGACGAGAAAGATGCCGGTGACGAGCTGAATGTCCAGCACCAGCAGGGCCAGCGAGCCGAAGAAGTACCGGAACTTGAAGTTCTTCGGCGCAGAGTAGTCGGCCAGATGCTCCGTGTAGAGCTTAGACACCGGGAAGCGGTTGTCAATCCACGTCAGGAGCTGCTCGCCGCGCGACGCGTTGGGGGGGGCTTCCTTGAATTCGGCCATGATGAATTCCCTAGTGCGTGGATTCGGTGCAAAAGCGGCAGATCAGGCTTTGGGCGGATCTTCGCCGATCAGCACGACCGTATCCGAGACATAGTGGTGCGGCGGCACCTCCAGATTGTCAGGGGCCGGCTTGTTTTTGAACACCCGACCCGCCATGTCGAAAGTCGAGCCGTGGCAGGGGCACAGAAAGCCGCCTTTCCAGTCGTCGGGCAGCGACGGCTGCGGCCCGGGCTGCAGCTTATCCACCGGCGAACAACCCAAGTGGGTGCAGATGCCGACCGCCACCAGTATCTCCGGCTTGATCGAGCGGTGGCGATTTTTCGCATACGCCGGTGTCGGATAAGCCTTGCGGTCAGAGGCTGGGTCGGCCAGTTGGTCCTCGACCTGCTCCAGCGACGCCAGCTGCTCTGGGGTGCGGCGCATCACCCAAACCGGCTTGCCCCGCCACTCGACGACGACTTTCTCGCCAGGCTGAATTTTGGAGATATCGACTTCCACCGAGGCGCCGGCGGCCTTGGCACGCTCGGACGGCGCAAACGAACTGACGAAGGGTACCGCAACGGCCGCCACCCCCGCGCCGCCCACGGCGCACGAGGTAATCAGCCAGGTCCGGCGATCTTGGTCTAGGTTGGCTTCGCTCATGGGGGCTCTTTCTGAGAAGGCTGAGGCAAGTCGGAGTGCGCGCACCACCAGTGCGTGACGCCTACACGAAAACCGCTATATATTGTAATGGATTGACGCTCAGGCAAACCCTAATCCACGACACCATCAGGCCGATCTCCCTGCGCGCGCATCGCCCAGGCCGCCTCCAGCGCCGCCAGCAGGCTCGAAGGGTCGGCCCGCCCCCGCCCCGCCAGGTCGAACGCCGTCCCGTGGTCGGGGCTGGTGCGCACGAACGGCAAGCCCAGCGTGGTGTTGACACCCCGCTCGAGCCCCAGATACTTGACCGGGATGAGGCCCTGATCATGGTACATAGCGACCACCACATCGAATTCTCCAGCCCGAGCGCGCATGAACACCGTGTCCGGCGGGTGCGGTCCCGTGACCTCCCACCCTGCGGCCTGCGCGCGGGCGATGGCCGGCGCGATGATATCGATCTCCTCCCGTCCGAACAATCCGCCCTCGCCCGCATGCGGGTTGAGCCCCGCGACGGCGATGCGGCAGCGTGTCCAGCCCAACAGCCGGCAAAAATGATCGTGGGTGATGCGCAGCGTCTCCCACACGGCCGCTTCGGTGACGGCCTCGATTGCCGCGCGCAGTGGCATGTGGATGCTGACCAACACGGTGCGCAAGACATCGTTGGACAGCATCATGCGCACCGGCAGCTCGGTCGGCGGCACGCCGCGCGCCTGCGCAGCGATGCGCTGCAGCAACTCGGTGTGGCCGGGCACATCGAGGCCAGCGGCGGCCAGCGCGGCCTTGTGCAACGGGGCAGTCACAATGGCACTGACCTGCCCGCGCAGTGCGGCATGGGCGGCGGCGATGACCGCATCGGCGGCCGCCCGCCCGGCCACGGCACTGACCTCGCCAAAGCGCGGCAGCGCCGGGATGGACACTGCGGGCCACACTGGCACGCATCGGGGCGGAACGTGCACCGCCTGCGCCGGTCCATCCAACACGGCGATGGGCAAGAGCCCTCCACCCACCTGCGCCGCGCGCCGCATCACAGCCACATCCCCCACCACCACACAGCGGGACGACCACTCGGGCCAGCGCCGGAACACCTCGGCCACGATCTCAGGCCCGATGCCTGCGGCATCCCCCATGGTGATGGCGATGGGGGCATCGCCCCGGTCGGCGGGCATGCGGGATGCGTCCATCAGGCGGGGTTATCGATATCGATGAAGCAGTGCTCGATGCCGAGCTGGGCGGCCACATGCGCGCCGACGGCGGGCGCGCCGTAGCGCTCGGTGGCGTGGTGCCCGCACGCCAGGAAGGCCACCCCGCACTCGCGCGCCAGGTGCGCCTGGGGTTCGGAGATCTCGCCGGTCAAAAAGGCGTCGGCGCCGGCGGCGATGGCGGCCTCGAAATAGCCCTGCGCCCCGCCGCTGCACCAGGCCACCCGTCGGATCGGCCGTCCATCTCCCGGCACCCAGGTGATGCGCCGGCCCAGCACCGCCTCGGCGCGCGCGGCCAGTGCCGCGATGTGCGGCATGTCGCACTCGCCAAGAAAGCCCAGCTGCTGTTCTCCAAACCGCCCCCAGCCATCGCCCAGCGGCGCAAAACCCAAGCGCTGTCCGAGCTGAGCGTTGTTGCCCAGCTCGGCATGCGCATCGAGCGGCAGGTGGTACGCATACAGGTTGATGTCGTGGGTGAGCAGCCGCTGCAGGCGGGCTTTCATCCAGCCGGTGACGGTGCCGTGCTGCCCGCGCCAAAACAGGCCGTGGTGCACCAAGACGGCGTCGGCTCCGGCGTCGATGGCGGCCTCGATCAGGGCCAGGCTGGCGGTGACCCCGCTGACCAAGCGGCGCACCGACTGACACCCCTCGACCTGCAGGCCGTTGGGGCCGTAATCCTGAAAGCGCGCCGGCTCCAGCAGCGCGTCCAGCGCGGCCAACAGCGCGTCACGGGTGGTGCCGCCGGATGCAGCATCCGCAGCAGACAGGGCGCGGTCTTGCATGAACGAATTGTCACACCACCCGCTCACCGAGCGTCAGGATTTGCCAGCAGCGCGCTCGGACTCCGCCATCTTGCGCGAGAAGAAGCGGTAGAACCACACCGCCATGGCGACGACAAAGGCAATCACCCCGGCGCTCATGAGCCCGTAATCGGTCGAAAAAAGGTCCACAATCGCTTTCATTCTGGTGCTCCAGCGTCGTTTAGAGTCGTGCTGTTATTGAAGCCGCGGACAGCGGCGCCTGTATTGACCTATATCAACCCTGTTGCAAACAGGGTCAGGCCGGCAGAGCGCCGGCGGAAAGTGCCTATGAAACGCTATTGGTTGATCTTCTCTCAAACCGTCACGGTGCTGCTGGCCATTTGGTTCGTGGTCGCCACCCTCAAGCCGCATTGGCTGACCTGGCGACCCTCGCTGTCGAGCGTGGTGCCGGTGTTCGAGGTGGAACCCGACACCCGCAGCGCCGTCATCGCAGGAACCAGCCTTGCCGCGGCAGCGCGAGCAGCGGCCCCCGCCGTGGTGAGCATCAGCACCAGCAAGGCGGTGCGCCATCCGCATGCGCAGGAGCCGTGGTTTCGGTTTTTCTTTGGCGAGCGCCCCGAGTTTCAACCCCAGGCAGGACTGGGATCGGGCGTGATCGTCAGCCCGGCCGGCTACATCCTGACCAACAACCATGTGGTGGAAGAGGCGGACGAAATCCTGGTGCAGCTCAGCGACGGGCGCCAGGCCCCGGCCCAGGTCATCGGCACCGATCCCGACACCGACTTGGCTGTGCTGCGCATTACCCTGCCCGATTTGCCGGTGATCGTGTTGGGGCGATCCGAAGCGCTGCAGGTCGGCGACAGAGTGCTGGCCATTGGCAACCCGTTCGGGGTGGGTCAGACCGTCACCGCCGGCATCGTCAGCGCCTTGGGGCGTAGCCAGCTCGGCATCAACACCTTCGAAAATTTCATCCAGACCGATGCGGCGATCAACCCGGGCAACTCCGGTGGCGCGCTGGTCGATGCCGAGGGGCGCCTGGTCGGCATCAACACGGCGATCTATTCGCGCTCGGGCGGATCGATGGGGATCGGCTTTGCCATCCCGATGGCGACCGCGCGTGAGGTGATGGAGGCCATCGTGCGCGACGGCGCCGTCACGCGCGGCTGGATCGGTGTGGAACCGCAGGAATTGACACCCGAGCTGGCCGATCATTTCGGCGTGCCGCAGGCCAGCGGAGTGATCGTGACGGGGGTGTTGCAGGACGGCCCAGCAGCCCAAGCCGGTATTCGACCCGGTGACATCATCAGTCGTGTGCAACAAACCCCGATCCGGGACGTGACCACCCTGCTGGCGGCTGTGGCCGCGCTCAAGCCCGGTGTGCCGGCCGAGTTGGAGGTGCAGCGGCGCGACGGGGCCCGCACCTTGAGCATCGTACCGGCGCGTCGGCCGCCCAACGCAGCGCGTTGAAGCGCATCACCCGCCTGTCACGAAGACGAGCCGTCCGTCGCAGACGAGGACGCGCCGCCGTCCTCCGCGGAGGCCTTACCGCGCGCAAACCAACGCGCGCCGATGATACCCACCTCGTACAACAGACACATCGGGATGGCCAGCGCCAGTTGCGAGATCACATCGGGCGGCGTCACGATCGCCGCGATGATGAAGGCCACGACGATGAAGTAGCCGCGAAAGGACTTGAGCTTGTCAATGCCCACCATATCGAAGCGGACCATCAGCATGACCACCACCGGAACCTGGAAGGCCAGCCCGAAAGCCAGGTAGAGTGACAGGATCGCCTCGACATAAGACGCAATGTCCGGCGTGGCATTGACGCTGGCCGGGGTGAAGCCCTGGATGAAGGCAAACATTTTGTCCAGCACGAAAAACTGGACGAACGCAATGCCCAGGTAGGCCAACAGGCTGCCGATGATGATCAGCGGCAGGGCAAAGCGTTTCTCGTGGCTGTACAGGCCCGGTGCGACGAACGCCCAGATTTGGTAGATGACCCAGGGCAGCGCCATCAGCAGACCGGCCATCATCAGTACTTTGAGCGGTACGAAAAACGGGGTGAACACCCCGACCGCGATGAGCTTGACATCCGGCGGCATGTGCGCCCGGATCGGGATGGCGATGAAGTCGATGAGGCCACTGGGGCCGGGCCAGATGGCCAGCAACACCATGCACACCCCCACGCCCGCCAGGGCGTACAGGATGCGGTCGCGCAATTCCATGAGGTGCGCGACGAAAGGCTGCTCGGTGCCGGCGAGCTCGTCGCCGGAGTCTCGGGGATCGGCCATGGATCAGCGCAGGGGAGTCTTGGGACGATAGCGGGCCACACGCGCTGCGCCGGACAGGGCCCGGGTGCGAATGCCGGCGCGGGCTTTGTACCACTGGGGCACGGCCTGGCGCTTGAGACGGAAGTTTTTTTTGGGCCGCCGATATTCGGGATAGACCGGCGCACCGATGGACGCCAGGTCATCGTAGGACCTCGATGGGCCGGACGACGACTGTCCCTCGAGGCCGGCTGTCACTTCGGACCATTCCCGCTCGAACTCGGCCGCCGTCGAGCTGACCTGCGTCTCGACGTCGCGGGCGGTCTTTTCGACCGCCTCTTTCATGCGTTTGAGCTCTTCGAGCTCGATGGTGCGGTTGACTTCGGCTTTGACTTCGGCGACATAGCGTTGCGCCTTGCCCAGCAGCGCGCCGACGGTGCGCGCTACGCGCGGCAATTTCTCGGGGCCAATGACGACGAGCGCCACGACCCCAATGAGGGCGAGCTTGGAAATACCGAGGTCGATCATGCGGGGGCAGCCGCGCTCACGACTTGGTCTTGGCGTCGACGTCGATGGTGGTCTTCTCGGCCGCCTTGTCCTGGCCCACCTGTGCCGCCGCGGTGGGCGGCGACTCCGGCGCACTGCCGTCGCGCATACCGTCCTTGAAGCCTTTGACCGCGCTGCCCAGATCGGAGCCGATGTTCTTGAGCTTCTTGGTGCCGAAGACCAGTACCACGATCAGCAAAACGACCAGCCAGTGCCAAATAGAAAAACTGCCCATGTGCTACTCCAACGACGGGGCCGCCGCCCCGATACCGGGTTCGATTCTACGCAGCGCCCGGGGTTCGATCGGCGCCAAGATACTGCGATTGTGCCCCAAAGGCCGCGCGATGGGATTCAACCTTTGCGCCAGGGGCGCGGCCCACCGATGACATGCATGTGCAGGTGGTGCACTTCCTGCCCGCCGTGCTCGCCGGTGTTGACGACGATGCGAAACCCGCCTTGCGGGTACGGCAGGCAGCCCTGTTCCAAGGCCAGACGCGGGGCGAGCACCATCATGCGGCCCATCAGCCGCTCGTGCTCGGTACCCAACTGGGCCATGGATGGGATGTGTGCTTTGGGAATGATCAAAAAGTGCACCGGCGCCCACGGGTGGATATCGTGGAAGGCGTAGAGCTCATCGTCTTCGTACACCTTGCGGCTGGGGATTTGGCCGGCGACGATTTTGCAAAAGATGCAGTTGGGCTCGTGCGACATGATCGGTCGGGTCGGGATCGAAGAAGGGCAGATCAGACGGGCATGGGCCGGCGGTCGTTCCAGTACAGAAAGCCCTTGACCAGTCGGTACAGGGACCAGACGGCCGCGACGATCAGAATCACCGCGCCTACCCCAACGACGAGGGTGAGCAAACCGAGCACAGCCCACAGCAGACTCCACCAGAAGGTGCGGATCTGCCAGGTGAAATGGCTTTCGTAGAGTGTGCCGGCGACATCCTCGCGCTTGACATAGTTGATGATGATGCCCACAAGCGCCGTCACGGCGACGAACCACGAGGCCGCATAGAGGATATAGACCGCCAGCGTGAGCCGGCGCAGACTGGCGAGCTGCTCGGGCGTCTTGGGGGTGACATCGATCACGGACGGGGTCGACATGGATGCCTCCTGCAGCTCGCGCTTACGGCTGATCGGGTAGGGATTGTGCCTCGGCCTCGCGCGCACGGGCCCGACGCAGGGCTTTTTCTTCGAGCCCGGACAGGCCCTCACGGCGCGCCAATTCGGCCACCACATCGGCCGGCCCAAGACCGAAGTGCGCCAGCGCGATCAGGCTGTGGAACCAGAGGTCGGCCACCTCGCCCACGAAAGCCTGCGCGCTGCCGACACCATGCTGCAGGTCCTTGGCCGCCATCACGGCCTCGCCCGCCTCCTCGGTGATTTTCTTCAGAAAGGCATCCGGCCCCTTGTGCAGCAGACGCGCCACATAGCTGCGCTCGGGGTCGCCACCGGCAGCCGGCTTGCGGCTGTCGATGACGGCGGCCAGGCGCAGCAGGATATCGAGTACAGGGGTGTCGGTCATGGTCAGCGGTAGATGGATTTCGGATCCTTGAGCACGGGATCGACGGCTTGCCACTGGCCGCGCTGCGTGTCCAGGCGCTGATAAAAACAGCTGTGGCGCCCGGTGTGGCAGGCGATGCCCGGCTCATGGCCCAGCTGCGTCACCTGCAGCAGCACCACGTCCTCGTCGCAGTCGAGGCGAATTTCGTGCACCAACTGCACATGGCCGGATTCCTCCCCCTTGTACCACAGACAGCCGCGCGAACGGCTGTAGTAGACGGCGCGGCCCAGCTCGGCGGTCTTTTGCAGCGCCTCGCGGTTCATCCAGGCGAACATCAACACATCGCCCGTCCCGCGCTCTTGAGCAATCACGGGCACCAGGCCCTGCGCGTCCCATCGGATTCGATCCAGCCAATCGGTCATGCCGCTCACCTGCGTATGGGGATACCCGCTTCGGCCAAGCGCTGCTTGGCCTGGGCAATGGTGTATTCGCCGTAGTGAAAGATGCTGGCCGCCAGCACCGCGTCGGCCCCCCCGACGCGAATGCCGTCCACCAGATGGTCCAGATGGCCCACCCCGCCCGAGGCGATCACGGGGATGTCCACCGCGTCGCTGACGGCGCGGGTGAGCTCGAGGTCGAAGCCCGCCTTGGTGCCGTCGCGGTCCATGCTGGTGAGCAGGATTTCCCCCGCTCCCAAGTCCGCCATCTGGCGCGCCCAGGCGACCGCATCCAGCCCGACGTTTTTGCGCCCGCCGTGGGAATAGACATCCCACCCGGGCCCCAAAGGCCGGCCGTGCGGGCCGGGGCGTTGGCACTCGTCGGCCGAGCGCCGCTTGGCGTCGATGGCCACGACGATGCACTGCGAGCCATACCTGCCTGACGCATCGCGGATGACCTGGGGATTGGCGATGGCAGCAGAGTTGAAGCTGACCTTGTCTGCTCCAGCATTGAGCAGTCGGCGCACATCCTCCACGCTGCGCACGCCGCCGCCTACCGTCAGCGGAATGAACACCTGGCTGGCCACCGCCTCGATGATGGGCAGGATCAGGTCGCGCCCGTCGCTGGTGGCCGTGATGTCCAGAAAGGTCAGCTCGTCGGCGCCCTGCTCGTTGTAACGTGCGGCGATCTCCACCGGGTCGCCGGCGTCGCGCAGCTCGGCGAAATTGACCCCTTTGACGACCCGCCCGCCGGTGACGTCCAGGCACGGGATGATGCGCTTGGCCAGCATCACTCAGGCATCCACGCCGTCGACCAGGCGAACCGCCGCGGCGTAGTCCAGTTCACCGCTGTAGATGGCACGACCGCAGATGACGCCCTCCACGCCCTCGGACTCGACCTTGCACAGGCGACGGACATCATCCAGGTTGGACAGCCCGCCCGAGGCGATGACCGGAATCGACAGGGCCTGCGCGAGCCGCACCGTGGCCTCGATGTTGATACCGGTGAGCATGCCGTCGCGGCCGATATCGGTGTAGATGACGGCCTCCACGCCGTAGCCCTCGAACTTGCGCGCCAGGTCCACCACCTCATGGCCGGTCAGCTTGCTCCAGCCGTCGGTGGCGACCTTGCCATCCTTGGCGTCCAGCCCGACGATGATGTGGCCACCGAAGGCCGTGCAGGCGTCCTGCAGAAAGCCCGGGTTTTTCACGGCCGCCGTACCGATGATGACATAGCGCAAGCCGGCGTCGAGGTAGCGCTCGATGGTGTCCAGATCGCGGATGCCGCCGCCGAGTTGCACATCGACTTCGTCGCCCACCTCGCGCAGGATGCGCCGAATGGCCGCTTCGTTGCGGGGTTTGCCGGCGAAGGCGCCGTTGAGATCTACTAGGTGCAGGCGACGCGCGCCCTGCTCGACCCAGTGGCGGGCCATGGCGGCGGGGTCGTCGCTGAATACGGTGGACTGGTCCATGTCGCCTTGCTTGAGGCGCACGCACTGGCCGTCTTTCAGGTCGATGGCAGGAATCAGCAGCATGGCTCGTCGGAGTGGGGACTTCAGGGGTTCCAGTGCAGGAAGTTGCGGTACAGCGCCAGCCCCTGGTCCGAGCTTTTTTCGGGGTGGAACTGGGTGGCAAATAGATTGTCGCACGCGATGGCGCTGGCAAAGCGCACGCCGTATTCGGTGATGCCAGCGGCATGCGCCGGGTTGGCCGGATGGGCGTGGTAGCTGTGCACGAAGTAATAGTAACTCCCATCCGGGATGCCGGTCCACAGCGGATGGGGCGTGGGCCGCTCGCTGGGGCCGTGTTCGAAACCGTACCACACCCGATTCCAGCCCATCTGCGGCACCTTGAAGCGGCTGCCATCCGGCTGGCTCTGCCCCTCGAGGCGAAACCGAACCACCTCTCCGGCAATCAGGCCCAGGCCGGCGGTGTCGCCTTCCTCGGAGTGCTCCAACAGCATCTGCATGCCCACGCACACCCCGAACAGCGGCTTGGTGGCCGCGGCGTGTAGGACCGCCTCGCGCAGGCCGCTGCGCTCGAGTTCGGCCATGCAGTCGGGCATGGCCCCCTGCCCTGGCAACACGACGCGATGCGCATCGCGCACCGCCTGCGGACTGGCGGTCACCACCACCTGGACATGCTCGCTGGCCAGCGCCGCATGGATCAGCGCCTGTGCCACCGAACGCAGATTGCCCATGCCGTAGTCGACGACCGCAACCGTCTCGCGCTTGACCGAAATATTCATCGTGATGGACGGGGATTCGGCGTGCACCGGCCTCACAGGCTGCCTTTGGTCGAGGGGATGGCGTCCCCCAGCCGGGGGTCGCGCTCCAGCGCGGCGCGCAGCGCGCGCGCAAAGGCCTTGAAAATCGTCTCGCACTGGTGGTGGGCGTTGTGGCCCTTGAGGTTGTCGATGTGCAGCGTCACGCCGGCGTGGTTGACGAAGCCCTGGAAAAACTCATACACGAGTTGGGTGTCGAGCTGGCCGATCATCCCCGCTGTGAACTGCGCCTCCATGTGCAGGCCGGGGCGACCGGAAAAATCCACGACGACGCGCGACAGTGCCTCGTCCAGCGGCACATAGGCGTGGCCGTAGCGGCGGATGCCGCGTTTGTCACCGACTGCGCGCGCCACCGCCTGCCCGAGGGTGATGCCCACGTCTTCCACCGTGTGGTGGCCGTCGATGTGCAGGTCGCCGCGGCACTCGATCTCCAGATCGATCAGGCCGTGGCGGGCGATCTGGTCCAGCATGTGATCAAAAAAGCCGATGCCGGTGTCGAGCCGAGCGCGGCCGGTGCCGTCGAGGTCCACACGCACACGGATCTGGGTCTCGGCCGTCACACGCTGGACGTCCGCGGTGCGGGCGGGGGCACTGGGGGCAGGCAGGGTGGTCATAGCGAGGGCGGCAGCGCCGCAAGCAGCGCCGCGTTCTCGGCGGGCGTGCCCACGGTCAGGCGCAAGCAGTTGACAAGAAGCGGATGCATTGTAGAGACATTCTTCACGAGGATGCCACGCGCGCGCAAGCCGGCATAGGCCTTGGCAGCGTCCGGCACCCGCACGAGGATCATGTTGGCCTCGCTGGGGTAGGGCTGCACGCCGGGCAGCACGGCCAAGGCATGCAGCAGACGTTGCCGCTCGGCTCGGATCGCTGCGGCCTGTTCGGCAAACACCCCCGCATGCTCCAGCGCGAACAGCGCACACTCGGCGTTGAGGGCGCTGACGTTGTAGGGCGGGCGCACCTTGTCGATCTGCGCCACGAGCGGCGCGGCCCCGATCAGGTAGCCCAAGCGTGCCCCAGCCAGGCCAAACTTGGACAGCGTTCGCATGACCAGCACATGCCCATGGGCCTGCGGATCGGCGCGCCACTCGTCGAGCCAGGTGTGCCGGGCAAAGGGCTGGTAGGCCTCATCCATGACGACGAGCCCACCCACTGCGCCGACAGCGGCGATCAGCCGCCGAATCACGGCCGGATCCCAGCAGTTGGCCGTCGGGTTGTTGGGGTAGGCCAAATAGGTGATGGCGGGGCGGATGCGGGCGATGGCCTCGAGCATCGCGGCCTCGTCGAGCGCAAAGTCGGGTGTCAGCGGCACACCGTGGAAGGCCAGGCCCTGCAACTGGGCGCTCATGGCGTACATGACGAAAGCCGGCACCGGCGCCAGAATGCTGGCCCCAGGCCGATCGCAGGCCATCGCCAGCAGGCTGATCAACTCGTCCGACCCGTTGCCGAGCATGAGCGCAGCACCCGCGGGCAGATCGACGTGCGCCGCCAGCGCGCGCTTGAGGTCCTCGATGCGCGGGCCCGGATAGCGGTTGATGGCCACCGCCCCCAGCCGTTGGCCGAGGGCGTGTTGCAGCGCCTGCGGCAGCGGATAGGGGTTTTCCATGGCATCCAGCTTGATCAGGCCGGTTGCGTCTTGAATGGCGTAGGCGTGCATACCTTGCACATCCTGGCGGATGCGCCGCAGCGCCGCCTCCAGCAGCGGAGTCATGCCGCGCCCTCCTCGCGCAGGCGCAGCTCGGCGGCGCGCGCGTGGGCGGTCAGGCCCTCGCCATGCGCCAGCACCGACGCGATGCGGCCCAGCGTCTGCGCCCCCGAGGCGCTGACTTCGATGAGGCTGGAGCGTTTCTGGAAGTCGTACACCCCCAACGGGCTGGAAAAGCGTGCCGTACCGCTGGTGGGCAGCACATGGTTGGGACCGGCGCAGTAGTCACCCAGACTCTCGCTGGTGTAGGCGCCCAAAAAGATGGCCCCGGCATGACGCAGCAGCGGCTCCCAGCGATGCGGCTCTCGGCTGGCGATCTCCAGATGCTCCGGCGCGATGCGGTTGCTCAAGGCGCAGGCCTCTTCCATGCTGCGGGTGCGGATGAGCGCCCCCCGCCCCTCGAGGCTGCGCGCGATGATGTCTGCGCGCGGCATCGTGGGCAGCAGCCGGTCGATGGCGGCCTGCACCGCCTCCAGATAGGCCACATCTGGGCACAGCAGGATGGATTGCGCCAGCTCGTCATGCTCCGCTTGGCTGAACAAATCCATCGCCACCCAGTCGGGCGGCGTGGTGCCGTCGGCCAGCACCAGGATTTCGCTCGGCCCCGCGATCATGTCGATGCCGACGGTGCCAAACACATGCTTCTTGGCGCTGGCGACATAGGCATTGCCCGGGCCGGTGATCTTGTCCACCCGGGGGATGGTCGCCGTGCCATAGGCCAGCGCCGCTACGGCCTGCGCCCCACCGATCGCGAATGCGCGGTTCACCCCCGCGACGTGCGCCGCGGCCAGCACGAGTGGATTGCGCTCGCCGCGCGGGGTCGGCACCACCATCACGATCTCAGGCACACCCGCCACGTGGGCCGGGATGGCGTTCATCAACACGCTGGACGGGTAGGCGGCCTTGCCGCCCGGTACATAGATGCCGACGCGATCCAGCGGCGTCACTTTCTGGCCCAGCAACGTGCCGTCGGCGTCGCGGAACTGCCAGGAGCGGCCACAGGCCTCGAGCTGCGCCTCGTGGTAGCGGCGCACGCGCGCGGCCGCCTGCTGCAAGGCATCGCGCTGGTCGCCGGGGATGGCCTCGTAGGCTGCGCGCAGGGCGTCGGCGCTGAGCTCCAGGTCGGCGATACGCTCGGCGGGCACGGCATCGAAGCGACGGGTGTACTCCAGCACCGCCGCATCGCCCCGGGCGCGCACATCGGCCAAAATGGCCGCCACCCGGGATTCGATCGCGGCATCGGTGTCCGCCGACCAATGCAGCCGCGCCGCAAAGCGCGCCTCGAAATCGGTATCGGCGGTGTCCAGTCGCAGGGGAAGGGCTCGGGGGGTATCGGTAGCAGCAGTCATAAGCACGATTGTCGCAGCACAGCGGGCAAAGCGGGGCGAGCCTGATGGCGCGCGAACGGGGCAGCCCGTTGACTGAGGTGCCCGTCGAATTTCGCCTTCCAAGGGGCCGCTCTCATCCTGCCTTGGATTGCTGAGCAGCATGCTTGCTGATCCAGTTCTCGAGGAACCGAACCGGCGGGCTGTAGCCCAGGGTGCAGTGGCAGCGACTGCGGTTGTCCCAGCAATCGCCCTTGCGGCTCATCGAGGCGGTCATGCCGTACTCGCTGAGCCTGGCCGTCATGGCCTGGCTGGCGTACTGGCTGCCACGGTCGCTGCGACAGAGCACGCCGGCGCCCACGAGCTTGCCCGCCTCGGCCGCCTTCGCCCAGTTGCGCAGCGTTTGCTCGACCAGGCCCAGCTCCCTGGCGGCCACCACGATGCCCACCGCCTGGGCGTGCTTGACGGCCTGTTCTTTGAGCTCGGCCGTGTGCTCCTGCTTCGGAATTGTCTTCATCTCTCGTCCTTCAGGTCTCGATGCCAACCATCGGCTCCTGGAAGACGAAAAACGGCGGGCAGCTCACCGGAGGATGTCGTTGGCGCTATGCGCATGGCC
>NZ_JARJMT020000152.1 GCF_029335975.1 Tepidimonas sp. | reverse complement strand
TCCCTGCACCAAACGACACAGCAAGGCCTACACTATGCCAACGATGACAGCCCCCTCGACTGCCCAACCGTCCCCCGCCCGTCCCTGGTACCGCGAGCCGTATGTCTGGATGGTGGTCGGGGGACCGTTGATTGTGGTCGTGGCGTCCATCGTGACGGTCACGATCGCGGTGCGAAACGCAGATACGGTGCTGCCGCGGGAAGCCGTTCCGGTTTCGACTGCCGTGGCGCCCGATCGCCTGACCCCGGAGGAACGGCTTCAGGCCGAAAAGGCGCTGCTACCGGCCAATCAGGGGCGTAATCACGCGGTGTCGTCCGCTTTGCCCAAAAACGATTGAGGCCCCACCAGGGCCACACCCAAGAGGAGTGCACGATGTTGGCCCAGCGAGTGATGTGGATTGCTTGGCCTGCCTTCTTGATGGCGGCGGTCATGGAAATGGTGGTGTTCGCTTTCGTCGACCCCAATGAGCTGCATTGGGCAGGGGAGTTGCTGGGATGGTCGAGACAGGCCATCTACACGCTGGCATTCTTCGTTTTCTGGGGTTTGACGATGGCATCCGGGGCGCTCACGACGCTGCTGTCCATGTCCCCGTGGGAGATCAATCGCTGTCCTGTGCCGCCAGACCAGCGCCCTGCAGATTGCGCCCGCAATGGCGAGGCCGCATCCAACCCACGCCCATCGTGCGATGATGGCCGCTGTGGCGGCTGTGCCTAGCGGCTTCTGTCGGAAGGGGTTAATCCACGCGGTCAGTCCCCCCCGTGTGGGCATGGTTGACCAAGGCGTTGAGAGCGTTGGGGTCCAGGATGCGCACATAACGCTGCTTGACCTCGATGATCCCATCCTCTTGGAAGCGCGAGAAGGTGCGGCTGACCGTCTCCAACTTCATGCCCAGGTAGCTGCCGATTTCCTCGCGGGTCATGCGCAGCACCATTTCGGATTTGGAAAACCCCCGTGCATGCAGTCGCTGCACGAGGTTGAGCAGGAAGGCCGCCAGCCGCTCCTCGGCGCGCATGCTGCCCAGCAGCAGCATGACGCCCTGGTCGCGCACGATCTCGCGGCTCATGATGCGGTGCACATGATGCTGCAGCGCGCTGAATTCGCGTGAAAGCTGCTCCAGTTTGTCAAATGGCAGCACGCACACTTCGGCATCTTCCAGCGCGATCGCAGAGCAGGCGTGCTTATCCTGCACGATCCCGTCAAGGCCCAGGATTTCTCCCGCCATTTGAAAGCCAGTGACCTGGTCACGGCCGTCTGCCGTGGTGACGCTGGTCTTGAAAAAGCCGGAGCGCACGGCATAGAGTGAAGTGAACGGGTCGCCCGCTGCGAACAGCGCCGCCCCACGTCGCACACGCCGCCGATTGGTAATGAGATGGTCGAGCTGCTCCATCTCGGGGGGGGCGAGGCCCATGGGCAGGCAGAGTTCGCGCAGGTTGCAACTGGTGCAGGCGACTTTGATACTGTGCAAATCCATGGGCGCTGTGGCGTGGCCGACCGAGGAGGCCGAAGACTGAGGACAGGTTGACCGGGAAACTCCCATGCGATCGATGATAACAACCGGTGGGTGTGCTTGCCGATCGATATCCCAGTGCGCGATGCGGGCATCGGGTTGCAGCGGATTTGACGCACGTCAAGGGCACAGGGGCCGTCCTGGGGCACATTACCCACCCAATGGAGCCCATGCCCGTGAAGCACGTCATCGATGAAGCCTTGCTGCGCCGGTTCGACATCCCTGGCCCGCGCTACACGTCCTACCCGACAGCGGACCGCTTCATCGAGGCGTTCACCGAGCGCGACTACGTCCAGGCGTTGCAGCAGCGCCGCGCCGGTTCGATGGCGTTGCCGCTGTCGGTTTACGTGCACATCCCGTTTTGCGAGTCGCTCTGTTACTACTGCGCTTGCAACAAGGTGGTCACCAAGCACCACGACAAGGCGGCGGAGTACTTGCGTTATCTCTCGCGCGAGTTGGAACTGCAGACCGACCATCTTGGCCGCGGCCACCGGGTGAGCCAGTTGCACCTGGGGGGCGGCACACCCACCTTTCTGAGCGATGCCGAACTGGCCGACCTGATGGCCATGATCCGCCGCCACTTCGAGCTGGTGCCCGGGGGCGAGTATTCGATCGAGGTCGATCCCCGCACGGTGACGGCCGAGCGCTTGGCGCATCTGTACCGACTGGGCTTCAACCGTCTGAGCTTTGGCGTGCAGGATTTCGACCCTACCGTGCAAAAGGCCGTGCACCGCATCCAGCCGGCGGAGCAGGTCTTTGCCCTGGTCGAAGCTGCGCGAGCACTCGGGTTCGAATCCATCAACGTCGACTTGATTTACGGCCTGCCCCAGCAGACGCCGGAGTCCTTTCGCCACACCCTGGAGCAGGTCGAGCGCCTGCGCCCGGATCGCATCGCGCTGTACGCCTATGCGCACCTGCCGGCGCGCTTCAAGCCGCAGCGGCGCATCGTGGTGGCCGAGTTGCCCAGCCCAGCCGACAAGCTGGCGATGCTATCGCTATCCCTGGATCATCTGAGCGCTGCGGGCTATGTGTACGTAGGCATGGACCACTTCGCCCTGCCCAACGACGCGCTGGCCGTGGCCAAACGACAGGGGCGACTGCACCGAAATTTTCAAGGCTACAGCACCCAGCCCGACTGCGACCTGATTGCCCTCGGGGTGTCGGCCATCGGGCGCATCGGGGCCACCTACAGTCAAAACGCCAAGACGCTGGACGAGTACTATGACGCGCTCGACCAGGGGCGGCTGCCCATCGTGCGTGGGCTGGCGTTGACACGCGACGATCTGCTGCGCCGCAGTGTGATCATGGCCATCATGTGCCAGGGCTTGGTGGACTTTGAGTCCATCAATCTGGCACATCTGGTGGATTTTCGATCGTACTTTGCGCGCGAATTGGAGCAGTTGCGCGCCCTGGAGCACGACGGACTGGTGCGTGTGGACGATACCCACTTGCAGGTTACCGCGACGGGATGGTATCTGGTGCGGGCGATAGCGATGGTGTTCGACCGCTATTTGCAGGTCGATCAGGACCGCGCCCGCTTTTCCAAAATCATCTGACGCCCCTGTCCCGCGCCGTGCCACGCGCAAGGATGATAGCATGTGGCCATGCTCGCATCGATGACGCTGTCGGCCCTAATGATGGGCCTGGTGGGGGGGCCGCACTGTGTGGCCATGTGCGGTGCTGCGTGTGCGGGCATTGCCCGTGCCGCAGCGCCCCGATCGCGTCAGGCCCTGTGGATTTGGCAGTTGGGGCGCCTGGTGGGTTACTCGTTGCTCGGCGCCTTGGCTGGGGGCACAGTGCAGGGCATGGGCTGGCTGGGCCAACAGACGGTAGTGCTGCGTCCGGTGTGGACCATGATGCATGTTGCCGCACTGCTGCTGGGGTTGTTGCTGTTGGTGCAAGCGCGCCAGCCGGCCTTCCTAGACGACTGGGCGCAGACCGTCTGGCGCCGGGCGCGGCCCGTGATGAGCCGTCTGGGCGCTCGCGCGCCTGCCGTGTTGGGTATAGGCTGGGCGCTGATGCCCTGCGGGCTGTTGTACTCGGCACTGCTGGTGGCCTCGCTGTCCGCCTCGGCGCTGGAAGGCGCAGCGATCATGGCGGCCTTTGCCTTTGGGACCATGGTGTCGCTGGTGGCTGGGCCCTGGCTCTTG
>NZ_JARJMT020000067.1 GCF_029335975.1 Tepidimonas sp. | reverse complement strand
ATCCCGTCATGCAACCGTTCTCACCCCGTGTTGGCTTCGCGTTGGTAGCGTCCGCTGAAAACCGGGCGGCGTCGCCCGTGGTGAGATTCCGGGAGCCATTGTGCGTAGACCGCAATCTGTAGATGCTACTTGACGGGCGGGATACGCCCAAGGGCTTCGTGTGGCCGGTGATTGTCGCGGTGGAGCCAGTCAGCGGTCATGTCACGCACCTGCTGCAGGCTGTCAAAGACTTGGCAGTCCAGCACCTCGGTGCGGAAGGTCTTGTTGAATCGTTCGACATAGGCGTTCTGCGTGGGTTTGCCAGGCTGGATTTGATTGAGAGCGATACCCCCCTTGGACTGCGCCCAGCGTGCCAGCGCCGTGGCGATGCATTCCGGCCCGTTGTCTAGGGAAACGCTGAAGAAAGCTGCGAGCGAGATGCAGCGCAAGGCGCACGGAGCGCAGGATGCGAGACATACGAAACAGATAGGCGAGCAGCCGAGCACCGCGCAACGCAGCGATGCGCCCGCGCAGCAATTTGTTCAGCGTTTCCTTGGCGCTGTGATTCAGGCGATTCGTCGGCAAGACCCTGCAACCCGCGGGTTCTCGCTATGGGTGCACAATGCGACCGAACGTGGCTCATGCCGCTCCGGAGGTGCCCCCATGAACTGGTTCAACAAACTGCCCGGCTTCCAGCGCTCGCCCCATGGGCTCGAATGGGCACTGTGGAAGAAATTGCCGAAGATTTTGCTCGTCGGCACCGTGCTGCCAGCACTTGGCCCGCTTGCCGCGCGCCTGTGGTGGACGGACGACCCGCTGCCCGTCGCCACGCTGCGCCTGATGACGCTCATCGACTTCTTTGCGATTTCGCTGGTGGTGCTGCACTGGACGCTGGTCCTCACGCTTGCCATCGGCTGCGCGATCATCATCGTCATGAAAGGGCCGGCCTATGTGGCCGATGCCTACGCCATTCCGCATCGTGAACAGCCCGATGAGGCACCCTCGCCCAGGGGAGCGGGCCACGAGGTGAACACGTCACCGCACTGAGGCGCTTCACGCCCGTCGTGCCACCCGGCACGCGTGAAGCGTTTCCGTGCGGGCGGCTGCGTCAGGCGCCGAAGTTCTCCGGCAGCTGCACCGCCACGGCCTCGCCGCGCGCGGTCAGCACGCCGCCTGAGCGCACCGCGGTGTGCACCACCACCTTGCGGCCTTTGATCTCCTGGATGCGGCCGCGGATTTCGATCGGCGCGTCGATGCGTGTGGGCTGGAGGAAGTCCACGTGCAGCGACCCGGTGACGAAGCGAAACGCCCGCAGGCTGTCCATGTCACGCCCCTCATGGCGGTACATCGCTGCCGCCGCCGTGCCCGTGCTGTGGCAGTTGATGAGCGAGGCGATCAGCCTTCCGTAGACGAAACCCGGCACCGAAGTGTGAAAGGGCTCGGGCTGGAAGACTGTGACGCTCTCGTCACCGTCCCAGACGGTCTTGATCTGGTGCCCTGCGGCTTGCGCCGGTCACAACCACAGCAGTGCGCTACGTTGTCGAGGTCGTGGTCTTGAAAGGCGTCCATGGCGGTCATTGCAGGGAAGGAGAAGGGGAGTCTAGCGTGGGACATCGAACCGGATTCGACGGCACATGCCGATGCGCCCCTGCGCACGAACCGGTGGAGGCGTCGGTCAGATGTGCCTGCAGAAACGCCTGCACGGCGTCGAACAGGGCGGGCTCGTCGTCGAACTTCTCATGCGTGCCTTCGACGATGAGCAACTGCACCCGGGCCGAACCCCGCCGCGCGAAGAGCTGCTGGGCATCGTCCAGCGGCACGGTCGAGTCGCTGCGGCCGTGCACCAGCAACACAGGGCACTGCGCACGCGGCAGCGTGGCCTCGGGCGCAATCTCGGCGAAGCGCCGGCCGATCACCGACTCGACATAGCGATTGACCAGCCAGCCCAGTGGCCAGTAGGGCACATGGCGTGCCGCAAGCCAGCGCCGCATCACCTGCTCGGGGTGCGCGAACGATGACACGCTGACCACGGCGCGCAAGCCGTCGAACCCCTGCGCGGCCAGCAGCAACACCGCCGCACCGCCGACCGAGTGACCCAGCGCGGCGAGCCGCGCTGCGTCCACCTCGGGCCGACGCGCCAGCCAGTCGAGCGCGCAGCGCAGGTCCTCGGCAAAACGCGGCAGTGAGCTGTGATCGTCGCGGTCGCTGCGGCCATGGTTGCGCGCCTCGGGCAGCAGCACCGCGAACCCGGCGCGCTGCAAGGCCACTGCGGCCTGCAGCAAATGTCCGGCATGGCCACCCCAGCCGTGCATCAGCACCACGGCCGGCGCGCGCACAGCGCCCGGCGCCGCTGCATACCAGGCAAACAACTTGCGGCCGCGCGGCGCATCGAGCCAGAGGGTCTGCACACCGATGAGTCCGAGCGCTGCTGGGTCGTCCTCGGGCACCTGGGCTTCGGGCGTCAAGCCCCGGCGCAAGGCCCAGCGCGCGAGTGCCAGAAGCGCGAGCACAGCGGAGACGGTGATCAGGCCCGCGTTCATCCGGGTGCCCCGCGCATCAGCCCATGCGCCGGGCTGCACGAGCCGAGGCCCACGCAGCTCACAGGCCAAGCGCCGCGCGCAACTGCGCCTCGCTGCTGACCGGGCGCAGCGCCTTGACCCGCCCGTCGTCGAGCTCGATCAGCATCAGCGCGTCTTCCGCCGCGGGCCAGCCCTGCAGCAGTGCCGAATCGAGCACCACGCCCACGGTGAACGGTTGCTCGCGCAGCGCTGGCAGCGCGAAGGTGCGAGTGATGAATGACGGCATGCGGCTCAGGTCGGCCAGGTACACGGCTTTGCGTGATTCCAAAAAACCCTTGGGCTGCGCGCCCAACACCGACTGCACCAGGTTCGAGGCCTTGCGCCCGTTGGCAAACAACACCAGCCGCGTGTCGGCGTTCACACGCCAGTCCTGGCCGTGCTGATCCTTGAGTTGCAGCGCGGGCAACGGCTGCCCCGGTTCGACTGCGGCAGCCCGCGCCGGCTGCAGGCCCAGAGTGAAGACCAGGGCCGCCAACGCGAGCCAGCGCGCGTGCTGCAGCAAGGTGCGCATCCAGGTGGTCATGCGCTCACCCGGCCTTTCTCCACCGCGGCAGCCCCGTTGGCGCAGGCATGCGTGCAGCCTGCTTGCGCCAGGTCGGCGTTGATCATGTGGTCGGCCATCTGAGCAAATGTGTCGAGTAGCCAGGCGCGAAAAGCTTCGTCCATCAAGGTGTAGTAGCGATCGACCAGGCGGTGCAGCCCCTCAGCGCCGCCGAGGGCGTCGTACGGCGTCAGTGCTTGAACGTTCGTCATTGGTGGCTCTCTGCAGTCTGTGGGTTTCGATCATCGGCGCGGTCAGCGCGCGGCAAGCGCGCACTCACTGGTTGCGCAGGGCCAGGGCCCAGGCCTGCATGGCGTCGTTGGCGGGTTTCATGGGGGCATCCATGAAGCTGATGACGAAATGGTCGCCCATGTCGGCGATGCCGATGGAGCGTGGACGCACC
>NZ_JARJMT020000048.1 GCF_029335975.1 Tepidimonas sp. | reverse complement strand
TCTGCGCTGGGTCCGCCGGCAGCCCATAGGGCTGATCACAGGCGCATCTCCATCGACTGGTGGAGAATGCCGACCTCGTTATAGGGCTCACCCACGCGCCGCCAACCCAGCCGTTCGTAAAAGCCGACGGCAGTGTGCTGCGCGCTCAGGCGCAGGGTGTGGTCACCGCGCGCGCGGGCGGCATCCAACAGGGCCTGCAGAACCCGTGTGCCAACGCCGCTGCCGCGCAGCGCACGGTGCACCGCCATGCGGCCCACCTTGCCTATCCCCGGTTCCGCGATCAACAGCCGTCCAGTCCCCACCGCTTGCCCCAGGTGGTTGTAAGCCACGGCATGCAGCGCGGCCGCATCGGCCGCGTCCCACTCCTGCGATGCCGGTATGCCCTGCTCATCCACAAACACCGCCCGGCGCAGCGGGGCTGCAGCACTCTCCAGGGTATGCCACGGGCCGGTTACCACCCGCAGCACCTGCTGGCCAGCCTCGTAGCGCTGCACCAGCTCGCGCAGGGGCAGCGGCACCGGGCGCGAGGTCTGCGTGGCCGGATCGGCAAACACATAGACGATTTCCGCCCCCACCAGCGCACGCTCGCCCAGAAACAGTGCTCCGGTCATCGTCATCGACGAGTTGCCGATGCGCTCGCAGCGCAGCGCCACGTCCACCAGGTCGTCCATGCGGGCGCTGGCGGTAAATTCGAGGCTCGCCTTCTTGACATAGAGCTCGCCGCCCAGTTGACGCATGGCATCGGTGTAGGGCAGGCCCAGCGCGCGCCAGTACTCGGTGATGCCAACGTCAAAATACATCAGATAGTGGGCGTTGAAGACGATGCCTTGCATATCCACCTCGGCCCAGCGTACGCGCAGGCGATGGAAGCATCGGAATTCGTGGCGTTTCATGACGGGTTTTGGATTATTTGCGGTTTTTGGGGCGCGCGTTAACGCCGCCAACCCGATCCATGCCATCGAGCGGCGGGTGCGCCACGCGCACCGCTACCATGCGCGGGTTTTCGTCACGCTCAACACTATTTTGCGCGACGACGAGCTGGAGCCGGCACGGCGCTTGGTCCAGCAGCTATACGACATCGGCGTGGACGCGCTCATCGTGCAGGATGTGGGGCTGCTGGAGCTGCACCTGCCCCCCAATCAGTTGCATGCCTACACCCAATGCGACATCCGCACGCCGCAGAAGGCGCGCTTTTTGCGGGATGTGGGCTTTTCCCAGATGGTGCTGGCGCGGGAGCTGATGCTGGAGCAGATCGCCGCGGTCGATGCGGCATTGGGGCCCCGCGACGCTCCCGGGCGCGCAATCGCAGCGCCAACCGAGGGGACTGCTCGCAGGCCTGCCGCTTACCCTACGAGGTGCGCGACGCACAGGGGCGTATCCTGGCGCGCGACAAACATGTGCTGTCCCTGAAAGACAACAACCAGAGCGCCAACCTGCGCGCGCTGATCGACGCTGGCGTGCGCAGCTTCAAGATCGAGGGCCGCTACAAGGACACGGGGTATGTGAAGAACACCACCGCCCACTACCGTCGGCTGCTCGACCAGATTCTGCAGGAGCGGCCCGATCTGGCACCCTCTTCCAGCGGCCGCTGCCGCTACACCTTCACGCCCGATCCGAACCAGAACTTCAACCGCGAGTTCACCGACCACTTCGTCAACGGCCGGCAGATTGACATTGGCGCCTTCGACAGCCCCAAAAAACCCCGGCCGCCCGATCGGCTGGGTGGTGCGCAGGGCCGCCGAGTTTGCAAAACAAGCTCATCGGCCTGCAAACCAACCGCGTCGAACGGCTGGGCCCAGGAACGGAAGGGGGCATGCGCTGGCGCATCTACCCCAAGGATGCGATGGCTGGCCTGAAGGACCTGCGGACTGGCACGGTCGTCAACCGCAACCGCAGCATGGCCTGGATGCGGGCACTGGAGCGGCCGTCTGCCGAGCAGCGCATACCGTTGTGGGTGCGATTGCACGCCCAGGGGGATGCCCTGTGCCTGACGCTGACCGATGCCGATGGCTGAGCGGGCTCGGCCACCCTGGCCGGCCCCTTTGATCTGGCCCGGGACGCCGCGGCGAACGAGGCGCGGCTGGCCGAAGGGCTGGGCCGCCTGGGCGATACGGTGTTCGAGCCCGCGGCGCTGGATGTGCTGACCGATCTGGGCAACGTCTACAACCACAAGGCGCGTGACTTTTACGCCCGCCACGGGGTACGGGTGATCGAAGCCGCTTATGAGAGCCACGAGGCGCCCGGCGATGTCAATATGGGTCCGTTGGGGCCCCAGCCAGGGCCGCACTCAGCCGATCCAGCGGCGGGCGTTGCGGAACATGCGCATCCAGGGGCTGAAGGCATCGAGGCCGCCCGTGGCACCCAGGTCCATCCAGCTCATCTGCACGTTGCGGAACACCCGTTCCGGATGTGGCATCATGGCCGTAAAACGTCCATCCGGCGTGGTGACCGCGGTGATCCCGCCCGGGCTGCCATTGGGGTTGAAGGGATAGGCTTCGGTCGGCTGTCCATGGTGGTCCACGAAGCGCATGGCAACGCAGACGGCCTCGCGGTCGCCGCGCTGGCCAAAATTGGCATAGCCTTCGCCGTGCGCCACTGCAATCGGCAACCGGCTGCCGGCCATGCCGTGCAGGAACAAGCTCGGCGAATCGGTCACCTCCACCAGCGACAGCCGGGCTTCGAAGCGCTCGCTGACGTTCGTTGTAAAGCGCGGCCAGTGCTCGGCGCCTGGGATGATGGTGGCCAGCTCGGCAAACATCTGGCATCCATTGCACACGCCCAGCCCGAACGTGTCCGGCCGCGCGAAGAAGGCAGCAAACTGCTCCGACAGCTCCGGGTGGAAGGTGATGGAGCGCGCCCAGCCGATGCCAGCGCCAAGTGTGTCTCCGTAGCTGAAGCCGCCGCAGGCCACCAGCCCGCGAAAACCCTGCAACGTGGTGCGACCAGACAGCAGGTCCGTCATGTGCACATCCACCGCCTCGAAGCCGGCGGTATCGAACGCGTAAGCCATCTCGACATGCGAGTTGACACCCTGTTCACGCAGGATGGCCACGCGTGGCCGTGTCAGATTCAGGTACGGGGCAGCGACGTCTTCGGCGGGGTCGAAGCTCAGCGCCACATGCAGGCCCGGATCATCCGCGCGGCCGACGACCGCATGCTCGGCATCGGCACAGGCCGGGTTGTCACGCAACTGGCAGATCTTCCAGCTCACGCTATCCCACGCCTGATGCAAATCCTCCAGCGTGGCGCTGAAGAGGCACTTGGCATCCCGCCATATCTGCAGCTCACCCTTGCCGGCGTCGATCGGGCTGCTGACCGGGCGGGTTTTACCGATGACCTGGCTGCAGGCCGACAGGCCGTGGGCGCGCAGGGTCTGCAGCACCGCGTCGCGTTCGGCGCTGCGCACCTGCAATACCACGCCCAGCTCCTCGCTGAACAGGGCGCGCAGGGTAAGTTCGTCGCGACGCGCGGCAACCTGGGTAGCCCAGTTTTTGGCATCCCCATAATCGGCGCGGCTGTCGCGGATGCCGTCACCTTCGGTCACCAGCAGGTCTACGTTCAACGTGACGCCTACTCGGCCGGCAAACGCCATTTCGGCCACACAGGCCAGCAGCCCCCCGTCGCTGCGGTCGTGGTAGGCGAGGAGTCGCCCATCGGCCCGCAGGTCGTTGACGGCATCGACCAGCCGCACCAGGTCTTGTGGATCGTCCAGGTCGGGCACATCGCCGCCAGCCTGGTCCAGCAGCTGCGCCAAGACAGAGCCACCCATGCGATGGCGTCCGCGTCCTAGGTCGATCAGGATCAGCGTGGTGTCCTCCCGCGCATCGAGCTGTGGCGTCAGGGTGCCGCGCACGTCTGGCACAGTAGCAAAGGCGCTCACGATCAGGCTGACCGGTGCCGTCACCTTACGCGCCTGGCCGTCCTGCGTGCGCCACTGGGTGCGCATGGACAGACTGTCTTTCCCGACCGGGATGCCGATGCCGAGCTGCGGGCACAGTTCCATCCCCACGGCTTTGACGGTGTCATATAGCGCGGCGTCCTCGCCCGGCTCGCCGCAGGCGGCCATCCAGTTGGCCGACAGCTTCACGCGGGACAGCTCGATTGGCGCAGCCAATAGGTTGGTGATGGCTTCGGCCACAGCCATGCGGCCCGCAGCGGGGGCGTCCAGCGCGGCGACCGGCGTGCGCTCGCCCATGGCCATGGCTTCACCAGCCATACCGCGGAAATCGGCCAGTGTCACCGCGCAATCGGCCACCGGCACCTGCCAAGGGCCCACCATCTGGTCGCGATGGGTCAGCCCACCGACGGTGCGGTCGCCGATGGTGATGAGAAAGCGCTTGGAGGCCACCGTCGGGTGAGACAGCACCTCGATGATGGCCCACTGCAGTGCTACGCCCGTGCCATCGAATGGGGCAAAACGGCGCGGGATGCGCGCAACCTCGCGCCGCATGCGCGGGGGCTTGCCCAGCAGCACCTCCATCGGCATATCGACCGGGCAGGCATCCGCTGGCTCACTGGCCTGGGCATCGGCGAGCACGAGCTGGCGCTCTTCGGTCGCCACCCCCACCACGGCAAACGGGCAGCGCTCGCGCTCACACAGCGCGGCAAAACGCGGCAGCGCATCGGGGGCCAGTGCCAGCACATAGCGCTCCTGGCTCTCGTTGCACCAAATTTCCTTGGGGGCCAGGCCGCTTTCCTCCAACGGAATGGCACGCAGGTCGAAGCGGGCGCCACGCCCGGCGTCGTTGACCAGCTCTGGAAAAGCATTCGACAGTCCGCCCGCGCCGACATCGTGGATGGCAAGGATGGGATTGTCCGCGCCCAGCGCCCAGCAATGGTTGATCACCTCTTGCGCACGACGCTGGATTTCCGGATTGCCCCGCTGCACCGAGTCAAAGTCCAGCTCCGCCGCGTTGGCGCCGCTGGCCATGGAACTGGCGGCGCCGCCGCCCATGCCGATGCGCATCGCGGGTCCGCCCAACTGCACCAGCAAGGTGCCGGCTGGAAAGGTGGCTTTGTGCGTCTGGCTGGCGTCGATTTGCCCAATGCCGCCGGCGATCATGATGGGCTTGTGATAGCCGCGCTCTACCGTATCCACGTCAGAGACGATGCGCTGCTCATAGGCACGGAAGTAGCCAAGCAGGTTAGGCCGGCCAAACTCGTTATTGAAAGCCGCTGCGCCCAGAGGGCCCTCGATCATGATTTGCAGCGGGCTGGCGATGTGCGCCGGCTTGCCGCCGGGCTGATTAGACCAGCCGTCCCAAAGACGCGACACCGAAAACCCCGTCAACCCCGCCTTGGGGCGGGCCCCGCGACCCGTCGCGCCCTCATCACGAATTTCGCCCCCAGCCCCCGTGGCCGCACCGGGGAACGGCGAGATCGCGGTCGGGTGGTTGTGTGTCTCCACCTTCATCAGAATGTGGTGCTGCGCCTCATAACGGCGATAGCGGGGACTGCCCTCCCCGCCGGGCAGCGCCACGAAGCGCTCCACGATGTGTCCCTCCATCACCGCAGCGTTGTCCGCGTAGGCAACGATCGTATGTTGGGGTGCGGTCTGGTGGGTGTGGCGGATCATGCCGAACAGGCTGTGCGGCTGCTCCACCCCATCGATGACGAACTGGGCGTTGAAGATCTTGTGCCGGCAGTGCTCGCTGTTGGCCTGGGCGAACATCATCAGCTCGACGTCGCTCGGGTTGCGACCGAGGCGCTGAAAAGCTGCCACCAGATAATCGATTTCGTCATCCGCCAGGGCCAAGCCCCAGGCCGTGTTGGCGGCTTGCAGTGCAGCGCGTCCCTGGGTCAGCACATCCACCCGCTCCATGGGCTGGGGGGGCAGTGCCGTAAACAGGCCAGCCGCTTCAGCCGTGTCGCGCAAGGCGCTCTCGGTCATGCGGTCGTGCAGCAGCGCTGCGCAGGCCTGCCAGGTCGCATCATCCAGTGTGGGCAGGCGGCCCAGCCAGCCCGCCATGGCGCCGCTGTCCAAGGTTAGCCAGTACTCCACGACACGCTCCACCCGCCGTGCCGCGAGCCCGCAATTGCGCGCGATATCGGTGGCTTTCGACGCCCACGGGGATACGGTACCGATGCGAGGAGTGACCACGATGCACACCCCTTGCGTGGGGCCGTCGTAGGGCTCCCCGTAAGTCAGCAGGTCTGCCCAGCGGGCGCGTGCCGCCTCGTCGAGCGGGGCGTCGGTGGCCACCAGGTGCACGTGGCGCGCGGCAATGGCAGCGATGCGCCCATCGATTTCTTGCAGAAGCGGCAGCAACCGTCTCGCGCGAAAGGGACCAAGGGCATCCCCCCCGGCAAACGTCGTCAAATGAGTCGGGGGTACAGAGGCAGTCACGGCAACGGCAGGGGTCGGTGGTGGTGAAACCTGGCGATTTTAATGAAAGCGAACCCCCGATACCGCCCGGCCCCGGTCAGACGGGGCCACCAGGCCCCGCCTCGTTCACTGGTTCACCGGAGATTTCGGATCCAGCAGCAGCGCCATCACATGTTTGATTTGCTGCTCGTTCAGGATGCCTCTATGCCCAGCACTCGGCATTTTGGTACAAGCGTTAAAGGCGCGCGAGTTCCAGATCTTGGCCCATGTGTATTCGACAATGGGTTTGGCCGCTGGGCTGTCGGGGTCGGTCACACCGCGCAGCTTGCCGTAATTCCACAGGCTGGGGCCAAGCGTCCCGTATGAGATTTCCTTTTTGTCGATCTGATGGCAGTTGTAGCAGTTGCCCCCATTGACGGTCTTTTCGCTATCGCTCCAGGTCAGGCCGCGGCCGCTCTGGGCGATCTTCTCACCCTCGCGCCAGTCGCCCAGGAACTTGCCATCGCTTGGCCACTTGACACTTTTGTAGGCGGCCTCTTCGATGGCTTTGGCGGTATTGTCATCCAACGGCTTGCCGGTCACCTCGGACTGCCAGCACGCCAGGCGCGCTTCGTCCTGCTCCAGGCGGTCGAGCTTGGCGATACCGCGCTCGACAAACGATTTTTTGACGAACTCCATCGTCATCTTGTCGTAGTCGGCAGGAGACGGCGCTGCGCCACAGCCCGCCAACACGAGAGCCGCCGGCGCGGCCAGAGCAATCAGGGTTTTCTTCATAGCGGATCCTCCGGTTCAGCGCTTGATGGCCGGCGCGACGGATTTGGCACCCTTCGCGTTTACACCCATGTACACCCCCAGCGCGATCGTCACATCACTGGCAAAGGCGGGCTCGGGGAAGCGTTGTTGCCGGTAACAGTCATTCAAGCGGTGCTGCATGCTCCACATCTGGCCGTTGGACACACGGTACGCCGGCCAGGCGGCAAAGCCTAACCCGTCGCCAGGGTTCTTGGTCAGATTGGGCAACTCCTGCAGGCGGATGCGCTTGCCGTCCTCGCCGTGACAGCTTGCGCACGAGAAGTCATGCGGTCCGCCGCGCATAAAGAAAAGACGTTTGCCGACTTCGTACATGTCGCGCTCAGCCTGGGTATTGAACGGCAGATTGAACGGCATGTCGCGCGATTGGCTGGCAATCCATGTCGCCAAAGCCACGACGTTGGCGGTTTCACCACGCCCAAAGTTGCGCTGTGACACCTCTTTCTTGACATCGATACCCTGCAGCGTTTCCATGCAGGTGAGCAGTCGGCTCTCCAAATCCTGCACCCGACCGGTGTCCTTGAAGTAACGCGGCAGCTCCACAAAAGCACCTTTGACCACGCCCGGGCCCTTGCCCAGGTCGCATTGTTCCAACGAGGCGTTCTTCGGTCCGCGCTTTTGCTTCCACAGGTCTTCGCCTTTGACCTCAAACAGTTCGGCCGGGTTGCCGTCTTGCAACATCGCCCTGTATTCTTCGATGCCCTTTATAGTGGCATCTTCAGCCACCGCCGCACTGCCTAGCGCGGACAGCACTGCAAAAGTGACAAACGTTTTTTTCATATCGAATCCTTGCTGAAGTGAGAAAGCGCTGGCATTTGCGCTTTCCCAGCGCTGCGTCAAGCGATCACGGCCTCGTCGGTGCGCGACTCGCCCTTGTTGTCGGTCCACTTGACCACGATCTTGTCGCCCTTGTTGGCGCCCTTGAATTTGAAGCTCAGAAACGGGTTTTGCGACACCGCCCCGCTCCACAGTGCCTTGAGCACCTCTTT
>NZ_JARJMT020000138.1 GCF_029335975.1 Tepidimonas sp. | reverse complement strand
TGGGGCAGTACCGCCCACCACGCCCCAAGGCCCGCGCCACGGTAGGCGTCGAGCAGGCGCTGGCGAGCCAGCAGCCGCACGAAGCGCCAGGTCGACCGGCGGGCAGCGAGCGCGCCCTCGCCCGATGCAGACGGGCCGCGCCGAAACCAGGTGCATGCCATGGACGATTCGGGCCCCTCAGTCCTGGTGGCTGACCGCAGCCCCCGGCGAGCTTGGCGTCAAACGCCGCAAGTCGGCCTCTACCATCAGGCGGCACAGCGCCTCCACCCCGGTCTGGGGTTGCCAGCCCAGCCGTTGGCGGGCGCGGCCGCTGTCACCGATGAGCAGGTCGACTTCGGCCGGCCGGTAAAAGGCGGGATTGACGCGGACGACGGTTTTGCCGCTGGCGGTGTCGACGGCGGTCTCGTGCGGCCCCTGGCCGCGAAAGTCCAGCTCGATGCCGGCGGCGCGAAAGGCCAAGCGGACGAATTCGCGCACCGGGGTGGTGACACCGGTGGCCAGCACATAGGTGTCGGGTTCGGCGGCTTGCAGCATGCGCCACATGCCCTCGACATACTCCGGGGCATAACCCCAGTCGCGTTGGGCGTCGAGATTGCCCAGCTCCACGCAGTCTTGCAGCCCCAGGCGAATGCGCGCCACTGCCTGGGTGATTTTGCGGGTGACGAACTCCAGCCGGCGCAGCGGGCTTTCGTGATTGAACAGAATACCGCTGGCGCCGAAGATGCCGTAGCTTTCGCGATAGTTGATCGTCATCCAGTGCGCAAACAGCTTGGCCACGCCGTACGGACTGCGCGGATAAAAAGGCGTGTCCTCGGTTTGCGGGATGGCCTGCACTTTGCCAAACATCTCGGAGGTGCTGGCTTGGTAGAATTTGATGCGGGGATTGACCAGCCGGATGGCTTCGAGCAAATACAACGGACCCAGCGCGTCGATTTGCGCGGTGGTGCTGGGCTGCTGGAATGAGACGCCGACGAAGCTTTGCGCCGCTAGGTTGTAGACTTCGTCGGGCTCGGCAAGGCGGATGAGGTCGACCGCCGCCCCCGGGTCGGTCAGGTCGTAAGCCACCAGCCGCAGGCGCGGATGATGTTCGATGCCCAGTTCGCGGATGCGCCAAAAGTTGGGGGCGCTGCTGCGGCGATGGGTGCCGTAGACGATGTATCCCCGCTGGAGCAGGAACTGGGCGAGGTAGGCGCCGTCCTGACCGGTGATGCCTGTAACGATGGCTTGGGGCATGAGGGTCTAAAATCCAGAAGATGATCGATGTGCGATTGTAGCAGTCGCGCGGCGATCACCTCGTGCCGTTGCACGGCATGCACCCCTGTCGCATCCGTGGCCCGGGACTTTTCGATGCAAACCATACTGCTGGCTTTTTTTTCATCGCTGTTGGCCTGTTTGCTGATCGTTCGTTTACAGAGACTCCATCTGAATTACACGGGCGACTTGCACGATCAGACCCGACAGAAATACCATGCCGGCACCGTGCCGCGCATTGGCGGGGTGGCGTTGTTGAGCGCAGCCGCGCTTGCGCTGAGTTGGAGCAGCTGGCGCGGCATCGTTTCGCGCGATGTCTGGTATTTGATGGTCGCAGCGCTGCCGGCTTTCGGTGCCGGTTGCGTAGAGGATTTGACCAAGCAGATCTCGCCCCGGGTGCGGCTGATGGCCACATTCGCCTCCGCGGCATTGGCGGCGTGGTGGTTGCAGTCTTATGTGACGGCGATCGGCATCCCGGTCGTGGATGATTGGCTGGCTTGGACGCCGTTGGACGGCGCCATGATCGCCCCAGCGGGTTTGCTGCTGACCATCGTGGGCGTGGCTGGGGTGGCCAACGCCATCAATATCATCGATGGTTTTCATGGATTGTCCGCCGCCGTCTCGATCCTGATGTTTCTGGCGCTGGGCTATGTGGGCTGGGTCGTGGGGGATGCCCTGACCGTCCAGGTGAGCCTGGCGATGATCGGCGCCTTGGTGGGTTTCATGTTTTGGAATTATCCGCGGGGCTTGATTTTCATGGGCGATGGCGGCGCTTATTTGACGGGATTTTTGCTGGCCCAGACCGGTGTTTTGCTTGCGACACGCAATCCGCAAGTTTCGCCCTGGTTCGTGCTGCTGGTGTGCGCCTATCCCATCATCGAGACGTTGTTTTCGATGTACCGAAAGTTTTTCATCCGAAAAATTTCCCCCACTTTACCCGACGCCCTGCATATGCATATTCTGATCTATCGCCGTCTGCTGCGCTGGGCCGCCGGGCCCGAGGTCAGTCGCGATGTCACACCCCGCAACGCCGCCACGTCGCCCTATCTGTGGATGTTTTCCTCCCTTTCGATCGCACCGGCCGTATTGCTATGGAACCAGCCAACCCTGTTGCAGCTGGTATTTTTGGCATATGTGGCGTTTTATCTTTGGTTTTATCGCAGACTGGTGCGGTTTCGCGCTCCACGATGGCTCAGACGGTCCATTACTTTGGAGGCCGATCAATCGAGCCACTCTCGGTAAACATCCAGCGTGGCTTGGACCATGTGGTCAACAGTGAATCGGCTGCGGACCCACTGCGCGGCCTGCTCGCCCATGCGGGCGCGCAGCTCGGAGTCGAGCGCGAGTTGGTCGAGCGCCGCCGCCAGCGCATCGATGTCGCGCGGCGGCACGAGCAGGCTGGTGCGTCCGTGGACATTTAGGCAGTCGACGCCGTTGTGCAGGCGGCAGACCACGGTGGGTTTGCCGCAGGCCATGGCTTCGGCGCTGGCCAGGCCAAATGCCTCGGCCGGTTCGATCGAGGGCAGCGCAAAGAGGTCGCAG
>NZ_JARJMT020000129.1 GCF_029335975.1 Tepidimonas sp. | reverse complement strand
CCCCCCTGCGCCACCGGCGGCGGCCGACCCCGGGGCGCGCAGCACGCCGGGCGGCATGCCCGCGCCATCACCCGCCGGGGCACCACGGCACCTGCAAGCCCGCATTGGCCCGCTGAGCCGCTTGGATCTGGCTGACCCCATCAAGGAATTGTTTCGCGACATTGCCGGCCTGGGCACCATCACGGCAGAGCGCGACGAGGGCAATTTCCGCATTTACGAGATCGACACCAGCAGCAGCGACGCAGAGCTGCTGGACCTGTTTGCCTTCCATGTCGCCCGTGATCAAGTCGCCCTGCTGCCCGGGGCAGCGGCAGCGGCGTCGGTCACCACGACCGCTGCAGACAACGCCGCCCCCGAACACAGCCGTGAAGTGATTGAGGAAGGCTACGGCCTGTTCGCCGGCGCTCCGGGCAGTCCAGTCGCCAGCACGCGACCGGATGCCAGCGGCGCCCCGATTCCAGCCCCCGACGAGGTGCACGGCTATGGTTTGTTTTCTGGTGCGCCGGGCAATCCGGTGACACCCGCGGAGCACGCCGCCGCCCTGCAAGCCGAGGCAGCCCTGCAGGGCTCGGTCCTGTCCCCGGGGGGGACGGCCGCGTCGCCCGCACTCAGCGCGGATGCCCGCGCACGCGAAACCGCCAAGGCCGCCCGCAACGCGGCCAGCGCCCAATTGGAGACGACGACGCTGCGCGTATCCGTCAGCAAGATCGACCAGCTCATCAACCAAGTAGGCGAGCTCGTCATCACCCAAGCCATGCTGGCGCAGTACAGTCGTGACCTGGATGCAACCTTGCATCAGCAGCTGCTCACCGGTCTGGCCGACTTGGAGCGCAACACGCGCGACTTGCAGGAGTCGGTCATGTCGATCCGCATGATCCCCATGTCGGTGGTGTTCAGCCGCTTCCCGCGCATGCTGCGCGACCTGGCCAGCAAGCTGGGCAAGAAGGTCGAATTGGTGACACACGGCGAGGCGACTGAGCTCGACAAGGGCCTGATCGAGAAGATCACCGATCCGCTGACGCATCTGATACGCAACAGCTGCGACCATGGCATCGAGCTGCCGCAGGAGCGCATCGCCAAGGGCAAGCCGGAAGTCGGCACGATCACCCTCTCGGCGGCCCACCAGGGGGGCTCGATCCTGATCGAGGTGCGTGACGACGGTCGTGGCTTGTCGCGAGACAAGCTGCTGCGCAAGGCGCGGGAGAAAGGCGTGCCCTGCTCCGACGACATGAGCGATGCCGAAGTGTGGCAATTGATCTTTGCTCCGGGTTTTTCTACGGCCGATGTGGTCACCGACGTCTCTGGCCGCGGCGTCGGTATGGACGTGGTCAAGAAAAACATCGCCTCGCTGGGCGGTTCGGTGGAGATCGACTCGGCCGAAGGCTATGGCATGAGCGTCAAGGTGCGTCTGCCCCTGACGCTCGCGATCATGGACGGCATGACCGTGCGCGTGGGCGACGAGGTCTACATCTTGCCGCTGTCCTCGGTGGTCGAGTCCTTTCAGGTCCAGGCCAGCGATATCAACACCGTGGCCCAAAGCGCCCAGCTCGTCAAGGTGCGCGAGGAATACATGCCGGTCATCGAGCTGGAACGTCTGTTCCAAGTGCCACGGCCGGCGACGGACGCATCCGCCAACAGCATCATGGTCGTGGTGGAGTCCGACGGATCGCGCGTGGCACTGGTGGTCGACGAATTGCTGGGACAGCAGCAGGTGGTGATCAAAAACCTCGAAGCCAACTACAAGAAGGTCCCCAATGTCTCGGGAGCCACCATCCTGGGCGACGGCAGCGTCTCGCTGATTCTGGATATTTCCGCCTTGGTGCGGCGGGCGCGCCAGTAATCTACGCCGTTTGCGATGATGCGCGACGCCGCCGCGGCCTTGCAATCCCGTGAATTCGCGTGGACGGTGGCGGATTTCGACCGCATCCGACAGCTCATCTACCGGCACGCCGGTATCAGCCTGCACGAGGGCAAGCAGGCCATGGTGTACAGCCGCATCTCGCGTCGCCTGCGCGAGACTGGGCACGACAGCTTTCGGGCCTATCTGGACTGGTTGGAGTCCAGCCAGGATGCGGCCGAATGGCAGGAATTCGTCAACGCGCTGACCACCAATCTGACCTCGTTTTTTCGTGAAAATCACCACTTCGTGGAGCTGGCTCGCCTGGTGCGGGAGTCGGCGTCCCAGCGGGACTGGAAGATTTGGTGCAGCGCGGCTTCGACGGGCGAGGAGCCGTACTCCATCGCCATCACGATGGCCGATGTGCTGGGTCTGCAAGGGGCGTTTCGCATCTGGGCCAGCGACATCGACACCCGGGTGCTGCAAACCGCCCAGCGCGGTGTGTACAAGCTGGATCAGTTGCGCTCCGTCACGCCCGAGCAGTTGCGCCGATACTTTCTGCGCGGCAAGGGTGCCAACGAAGGGCTGGCCCGTGTCAAGCCGGAGCTGCAAAAGCATCTGCAATTCTTTACGCTCAACCTGGTCGATGAGGTCTGGCCCTTGCGCGAAGAGTTCGATGTGATCTTCTGCCGCAACGTCATGATTTATTTCGACCATGCCACACAGCGGCAGGTGCTCGGCCGCCTGCACCGCCTTTTGCGCCCCCATGGCACCCTGTTCGTCGGGCATGCCGAGAACTTCAGCGACGCACGCGACCTGTTTCGGCTGCGCGGCAAGACCATCTACGAAAAACTATGATGCCCTTGGTGCGCACCCCCATGCATGTGCAACAGCTCAAAGAACGCCCGCGCAAACCGGGGGAGGCATCGTTTTTCTTTTTCGACCAGCATTTCAAATATGCGGCGGTGAAGGTGCTGCCCGGCGAGTATTTCGTCAGCGACGAGGATTTGCTCATCATGACGGTGCTGGGCTCGTGTATTGCGGCGTGTATCTGGGATTCGCGCTTGCGTATCGGTGGCATGAACCACTTCATGCTGCCCGAGGGCGGGGCCGATACCTCGGGCCGGTACGGGTCGTATGCCATGGAACTGCTGATCAACGAGCTGATCAAGCGCGGTTCGTCGCGCGAGTACATGCAAGCCAAGGTCTTTGGCGGCGGAGCCGTCATCTCGGGCATGACCAGCATGAACGTGGGGGAACGCAACACCCAATTTGTGCTGGATTACCTGGCCACCGAACGGATTCCGGTGGTATCCAAGGATGTGATGGATATCTATCCGCGCAAAGTGGTGTTTTTTCCGGTCACGGGCAAGGCCATGGTCAAACGGTTGGCGCATGCACACCCAGAGACGCTGGAGACCCAGGAGCGCCAAGGTACGGCGACCCGTCTGGCGCAGGCGAACGCAGGTGGAACCGTGGACCTGTTTTGACACTGTGTATTGGGCATGACCTCAAAAATCAAAGTGGTGGTGGTCGACGACTCGGCGCTGGTGCGCAGTCTGTTGACCCAGATCATCAATCAACAACCGGACATGACCTGCGTCGGCACGGCCGCCGACCCGCTGCAGGCGCGCGAAATCATCCGCGAGCGCAACCCGGATGTCATCACGCTGGACGTCGAGATGCCCAAAATGGACGGGCTGGAGTTCCTCTCGCGCCTGATGCGGCTGCGCCCCACTCCGGTGGTGATGGTCTCGACGCTGACCGAGCAAGGCGCCGAGACGACACTCAAAGCCCTGGAACTGGGCGCGGTGGACTTCGTCGCCAAGCCGCGCATCGGTGTGAGCGCCGGACTGCAGGAGCTGGCTGACGACATCGTCGACAAAATCCGCATCGCTGCCAAAGCCCATGTGCGGCGTCTGACCGCAGCACCTGTTTCCTCTGCGGCCGCAGCCACGACGCCACCTGCGACCACGGTATCCAGCACCCGGACGGGGACCGCTTTGGGCACGGGTCTGCTGCGACTGTCGACCGAGAAAGTCATCTGCATCGGCGCTTCCACCGGGGGCACCGAGGCCATCAAAGAGATCTTGGTCGAACTGCCGCCCGATGCGCCGGCAGTGGTCATCACCCAGCACATGCCGCCAGGCTTTACTGCCAGTTTCGCAGCACGGCTGGATTCTCTGTGCCGCATTCGGGTGGCTGAAGCGCGCGACGGAGAGCGCATTCTGCCTGGCCACGCCTACATCGCACCAGGCGGCAAGCAGTTCTCGATCGCGCGCAGCGGTGCCAACTATGTGGCCGTGGTGGATGACTCACCGCCAGTCAACCGCCACAAACCGTCGGTGGAGGTGCTGTTTCGTTCTTGTGCACGGGTCTTGGGGCCCAACGCCATCGGGGTGATGCTGACCGGCATGGGTGGCGATGGCGCCCAAGCCATGAAAGAAATGCGCGACGCCGGGGCATACAACATCGCCCAAGACGAGGCAAGCTGTGTGGTTTTTGGCATGCCCAAAATGGCGATTCAGGCTGGCGCCGTGCACGATGTGCTGCCGCTCAAGCAGATTGCGCGGGCCATCATGGAACGCGTGGCCACCTCAGGCGTGCGGCACCGTGTCTGAAGCCTACACTCCCAGGGCTGGACTCAAGCCAGTTGGTCGATTTGCCCCCCGGGCTTCGGCCGCTTGCCACTGTCGGCAGCCGTGATGTAATTTTGTGCCGCGTCGTTGGACGGCAGGTTGGCCAGCGGCCGGGTGTTGAGTCGGGTCTGCAACTCCTCCAACCGCTGGGCGCGCTCTTGGGCGGCTTGCATGGCCTCCTCTCCAATCATCATGTCCACGGCCGCTCGGCTGGCCTTCCACATATTGGGCAACAGATCTTTGATCTGAGCGTCCATGGCCTCCAGCACGGGGTTTTTGACTTTGGGAAACTCCGCCTGGCCCGAACGCGCGCCAGCGTCCTGCTCGCGCCCAGGGCTGGTCTGGGCTTGCGCGCGACGCCGCGCTTCTGCTTCTTGCGCATCCCGAGCCTCGCGTGCCCGCTTGTCCCGCTCGGCCAACCGGGTCTGTGCCTCTGTCGGGTTGGTCCTTGCCTGTGCATCCTCAGCGCGGCGGTCCTCGCGCCCCGCCACCGGCAGCGGCAGTCCAGACCGCTCGGGCGCGGCCCCGTTGGCGAAACCGTCGACGCGCTGGCCTTCTTGCGCCGGGGTGACGGGCGACAGAGTCGGCGGGGCAGGCTGCGCCTGCGCGCGCCCAGCCTCGCCCTGCGGCGCCACGACGGCACCAGAGCCATTTTCACGGGCAACGGCGTTGCTGGCCCGCGCCGGGGTTACCGGCTGGGCCCGCACTGTCGGCGTCGATTGCGGCGCCGGTGCCACGGCAATCGATGAAATGGTCAACATGGCGAAACCCCAACTCGTCAGTGCGCAAGGGCCAGATTCCCCGCGCTCATCCCAGTTATCGACCAACTTGAGTCGGACTTTAGGGGGAAATCGCCCGCTTTTCAACCGATCGGCCCACGGCCTGCCGTGGCATGGCGCCAGCGCCGACAGCGGGCCTATCGAATCGGGCTGTATCGGGGATGGCCACCGGGACCAAGCCACGTAAAATGACACACATTCTGACCCCCGGCGCGCCCGCTCCGGCACTGGCCCCAGACGGGCGCCCCCAACCCAAAGGACCCTCGATGGCGACACCCCTCCCGCTGCACGACCGCGACGGCAAGATCTGGATGGACGGCGAACTCGTCGACTGGCGCGACGCCAAGGTGCACGTGCTGACGCATACGCTGCACTACGGCTGCGGCGCATTCGAGGGCGTGCGCGCCTACAAAACCGAGCGCGGCACGGCGATCTTCCGCCTGCAGGAGCACACCGAGCGACTGTTCAACAGCGCCAAGATTCTGCGCATGAAGATCCCCTTCAGCGTGCAAGAGGTCAACGAAGCGCAGCGCGCCGTCATCCGCGCCAACGGGCTGGACAGCGGCTATATCCGCCCGCTGACCTGGATTGGATCGGAAAAACTCGGTGTCAGCCCCAAGGGCAACCGTGTGCACCTGATGGTGGCGGCATGGGCTTGGGGCGCCTACCTGGGCGAAGAAGGCATGAAGCGCGGCATCCGCGTCAAGACCTCCAGCTACGCGCGCCACCATGTCAACATCACCATGACGCAGGCCAAGGCGGTGTCCAACTACACCAACTCCATTCTGGCCCACATGGAAGCCACCGACGACGGCTACGACGAGGCGCTGCTGCTCGACCCGGCGGGCTTCGTCTCCGAAGGCGCTGGCGAAAACCTCTTCATCGTCAGGAGCGGTGTCCTCTACACACCAGACCTGTCGGCTGGAGCGCTCAACGGCATTACGCGCAACACCGTGCTGCACATCGCCAAAGATCTGGGCCTGGAAGTGGTGCAAAAGCGCATCACGCGCGATGAGGTGTACATTGCCGACGAGGCCTTCTTCACTGGCACCGCCGCCGAGGTCACGCCGATCCGCGAACTCGACCGCATCCAAATTGGCGAGGGCCAGCGCGGTCCGATCACCGAGCGCGTCCAAAGCGCCTTCTTCGACATCGTCAACGGCCGCAACCCCAACTATGCCCACTGGCTGACCCTGGTGTGACGCCCTATGAGCAGCCCGACTTCAAGCCCTGCTGTCGTCGAATTGTCCTCGCGCGACCTGAATGCGCACGGCGGCGTGATCTGCCCCAGCCCCCAAGCCGGCATGCAAATCTGGAACAGCCATCCGCGCGTGTTTCTGGATGTGGCCAAAACCGGTGAGGCACGCTGCCCCTATTGCGGTACGGTGTACCGGCTGCGTGCAGGACAACGGCCTGTGCACCATGGCTGATGGTGTGCGCCCTACAACCGCGCATGCTCTGCCGTGAGTGGCTGCTGCTCTGACCGCTCGTCACCGCCTTGGATAAGACGCTTGGTTGCTGCGGGCGCGTTCTTGTTGCCTGCGCTCAGCCTGGTTGTGCCGTCCGGCTACTCTTGGGGGGCGCTGTGCCTGGCCATGGCTGGCCTGTTGACGGCAGTCTGCGCCCGGACCCAGCCCGTGGCATGGGCAGCGCCATGGTTCTGGTGGCTCGGGTCGATCGCGTTGATGGGATTGGTCTGGCTGTTGCGGCTGGACTGGGGCGGGCACGCCATGGGCTCGGGGGCTTTCGACCGTTTTGCCAAATATGTGTCGGCGCTGGTGGCGGCAATCGCATTGGTACGGTTCGCGCCGTCGCTGACCTGGACGCTGCGCGGCTGCTGGCTGGGCGCCTGGGGGGCGGCAGCCGTGGCCAGCTGGCAAATGCACGCCATGGGGCTGGAGCGTGCGCACGGATACCTCAATGCCATCCAGTTTGGCAATGTGGCGGTGCTGCTGGCGCTATGGAGCGCTTTGGCGGCGCTGCGGGCTCGATCCCGCTGGGAACGCTGGGCCGCGGGCGGTGCAGTGCTGGCAGGCATCTATGCCTCGCTGCTGTCCGGTACGCGCGGTGGCTGGTGGGTGCTAGGGGCCTGGCTGGCCGTATTGGTGTGGGCCGGATGGCGGGGGTATTTGCCAAGTGGTCGGACTTTGCCAGCTGCGTCGAGGCCACGCGCCAGGCGCGCTGGAATCCTCGCTGCACTGGCTGCGCTGGCCGTGGGTGGCGGGCTGATCTGGGCTGCCACCGCTGCGTCGTTTCACCAGCGGCTGCAAGACCTGCAGCGCGATCTGCAGCACTATGAACAAGGGGAGGCAAGCACCTCGGTGGGCCATCGCCTAGCGCACTGGCGACTGGCTTGGCAAATGGGATGGGAGCGCCCCGGTCTGGGCTGGAGCGAGGCTGGCTATGAGCAGCGCAAACGCGAATGGGTAGCAAGCGGCCAGGCCCCCGCCGTCGTGCTGCGCTTTGGCCATGTACACCATGAGTGGCTGGATTTGTGGGCCAAGGCGGGGGCGTTGGGCGTGTTGGCGCTGGCCCTGTTTTACGGCATTCCGGCAGCAATTTATGTACGCCACCTGCGCCCCTGGCGCCCCGACGACGACCGGGTATGGGCCGCATGGGCGGGACTGATCCTCGTGTCGGGCTATCTTGGCTTTGGCATGACACAGGTCCTGTTTGCGCACAACAGTGGCAATCTGGTGTATTTATTCATGAACTTGGTATGGGTCAGCATGGTTCTGCGGCCCACTGTGATGCCAGACGAGCGGTAAACCTCGACCGCTTGCCGCTGATGCGGCAACGCCCGCGGGGGCGCTCGGCGTCGTCTCGGACAGGTTTTGCCGGATGAGCCCGGTCGCCATCGATGGGTGTGCAACGGCGAGTTTGCGGCGCAAGCTACACAGGCATTCACCCCGAGGGGCGCCGTTGCACGACCTCGGCGGGCAAGACCTGCCTATGTCGGTGCCAGGCGTTGCGCAGCGTATAGTCCAACTGCAGCCCCCAGCGACGCCAACGCTCTGCCCCGGTGCGATTGAAACGCCCTCCCTGCCAAATGCTGCTGATCTCGGAGGCTGCACCCCGTGTCACGACCGCCGGTACGATGCCCAGTATGCGCAGGTCCGCTTCCCACCAATAGCGCATGTCCACATCCACGGGGCGACCAAACGGCCGCCGATGCTGCAGCAGCTTGGCGGCTCCGGCCCGGCTGATCGCGTGGCCGTAGCACATGCTGGGCACGCGACGGTAGGTCACCAACTGGTGCTCGCTGGTCAAGGGCATGGCAGCCACAGGCCGCTCGTTGTGCCGACTGTACAACTTGATCACATCCCAACCCTCGGTGGGCAGGGCCTCGATCGCCGCCAGCACATCGACAAAACCATCCGTCAGATGGACATCGTCTTCCAGCACGATCAATGCGGGTGCGCTGGAAGCCAGCAGATATTCGCAGGCCTTGAGGTGGCTGGCGTAGCAGCCCTTCTCCCCATCCACCAGCAGGCGCTCGAACTGGCGCTGGTTCAACGCAGGGTCATAAAGCTGCGCCCGGCTGGCCGGGTCCAGTTCCGCCCAAGCCACGGCCCGCAGTCGCTCAAACGGCAACCCGTGAGGGTGGAGCATCGCCTCCATCGCCTGCCGGCGCTCAAGGTCCCGATCCAGATTGATGTAGATGACCGGCAACATCGTGCTGGCCTGGCCCTCACGATACGATGTAAGCCGCTGCCCCTGTGGCCAGCAGTTTGCCATCCGCGCCCAGGAATGCCATCCGCGTGGAGGCCACACGCGAGCCCAGGCGCAGCACTTCGGCTTCCAAGACAAAGGCCTCGCCGATGCCCGGACGCAGATAGTCGATGCGCAGATCGATCGTGCCCAACTTGGCGAAGCGGTGCAGCCGCTGGCCGGGCGGCTCGTCCATGTGGCGCGCACCGATCGCAGCCATCACCGCCAGCCCGCCCATCGCGTCCAGCCCGGCGCTGATCACGCCACCGTGGATGCGGTGGTAGGCGAAATGACCAACCAGCTCTGGTCGCATATCGATGCGGGCTTGCACCCGGTCGGCAGCGATGTCCGTGATACGCAAGCCCAGCACCGTGTTGAAGGCGATCTTCCGCTCGAAGATCTCGCGCACGCCTTCGACAAACTCGGGCTCAAAGGGGACGGGCGCCAGCGGCGGATGGGTCACGCGCGTCACGGTCGGCCCCTGCCCATCACACCCGGCTGAAGTCGGGCGCGCGTTTCTCCAAGAAGGCCGAGAAGGCTTCTTTGGCCGCGGGTTCGCGCAGCATGCGGCCGAAGCTTGCGCCCTCCTCGGTCATGCGCTGCAGCACCGCGTCCTGCTGGGTGCCTTTCATCAGGCGCTTGGTCTCCACCAGCGACGACAGGGGCTTAGCGGCCAGCTTGCGTGCGATCTGCTGGGCATAGGCGTTGACCTCGGTCGGCGGCAAGACCTTGTTGACCAGCCCTACCTCCAGCGCCGCCTCGGCGTAGATCGGCTCGCCCAGCAGCAACGCCTCGGCCGCGCGGTGGTAACCAAACATTTGCGGTGCGATCAGACTGGACGCCCCCTCGGCACACAGACCCAGGTTCACGAACGGCATGGAAAATGCCGCGTTATCGCCAGCGTATACCAGATCGCAGTGAAACAGCATCGTGGTGCCGATGCCGACTGCCGGCCCGCAGACCGCCGCCACCAGCGGCTTGGGGAAGGTGGCGATGCCGCGCAGAAAGCGAAACACCGGGCTGTCGGCACCGGCCGGCGGAGCGTGGAGAAACTCCTCGATGTCGTTGCCCGCCGAAAACATGGCCTCGTTGCCCTGGATGACGGCGACGCGCACGGCGGCATCTGTCACCGAGCGCGCCAGGGCATCGGCCAGCGTCGCATACATGGCACTGGTCAACGAGTTTTTGCGGGCAGGGCGGTTGAGGGTCAGCGTCAGCACGCCGCCTTCGGTGTGTTCGAGGATGTCGGCCATCGGAGTCTCCTGCTGCATCATACCCGCTCGAAAATGCCGGCCGCGCCCTGCCCCATGCCGACGCACATCGTCACCATGCCGTAGCGCAGGCCGTGGCGGCGCAGCGCGTGCACGACGGTGGCCGAGCGGATGGCGCCTGTGGCCCCCAGCGGGTGGCCGAGCGCGATCGCGCCGCCCATGGGATTGACCTTGGCGGGGTCGAGCCCAAGCTGGTTCATGACCGCCAGCGATTGGGCGGCAAACGCCTCGTTGAGCTCGATCCAGTCGAGGTCGTCCTGCTTCAGTCCTGCGGCCTTCAGCGCCGCCGGGATGGCTTCGATCGGGCCGATGCCCATGATGTGCGGCGGCACCCCACGCGCAGCGAAACTGACGAAGCGCGCCAGCGGTTGCAGGCCGAAGCGTTGCACCGCAGCCTCGCTGGCCAAGATCAGGGCGCCGGCACCATCCGAGGTCTGCGAACTGTTGCCGGCCGTGACGCTGCCCAATCCGGTGGGCGTCAGATCGGGGCGGCGGGGCGTGGCGAACACTGGGCGCAGTTTGGCCAGGGCCTCCAGGGTGGTGTCGGCGCGCGGGCCCTCGTCACGATCGACGGTGCGGCGTTGGATGTCGACTTCACCCCGATCGAGGTCCAGCATGCGCTCCTGCACCTCCACCGGTGTGATCTCGTCGCGGAACTCGCCCGCCTGCTGTGCGCGGATGGCGCGCTGGTGCGACTGCAGCGCGAATTCGTCCTGCGCCTGGCGGGAGACTTTCCACTGCTGCGCCACCTTCTCGGCGGTCAGCCCCATGCCGTAGGCGATGCCATAGTCGTCCACATCGTCGGTATTGGCAAAGATCGCAGGCGATAGGCTGGGCGAGTTGCCCATCATCGGCACGAGGCTCATGCTCTCCACGCCGGCGGCGATCATCACATCGGCCTCGCCGACACGGATGCGGTCGGCCGCCATCTGCACCGCCGACAAGCCCGAGGCGCAAAAACGGTTGACGGTGATGCCGCCCACGCTCTTGGGCAGGCCGGCCAGCACCGCGCCGATGCGCGCGACGTTCAAGCCCTGCTGCGCCTCGGGGATGGCGCAGCCGCAGATCACGTCTTCGATGGCCGCAGGATCCAGCCCCGGCACCTGCGCCACGGCGGCGCGCAACACGTGCGCCAGCAGGTCGTCCGGGCGGGTGTGGCGAAAATAGCCCTTGTGGGACTTGCCGATCGGTGTGCGGGTGGCCGCGACGATGTAGGCGTCTTGTCGGGTTTTCATGTCGGGTGTCTCCGCGGGTTCAGTTGCGCAGGGGCTTGCCGCTGTCGAGCAAGGCCATGATGCGGGCCTGCGTCTTGGGTTGGACGATGAGGGCGCAGAACGCTTCGCGCTCCAGCTTCATCAGATATTCCTCGGTCACCAGCGTGCCGGCCTCGACGTCACCGCCTGTGACCACATGGGCAATGCGGCTGGCGATATGGAAGTCGTACGCAGTGATGAAGCCGCCGTCGCGCATATTGACCAGCGAGCCCAGAATGGTGGCTTTGCCTGAACGACCGGCCACGGGGAAGCGGCGCTGCAGCGGCGGCCGGTAGCCGCCCGTGGCCAGGGCTTGCGCCTCGCGCACCGCGACAAACAGCAGTTCATCGCGGTGCGGCACGATCACGTCGCTCTCCAGCAGGTAACCGAGCTTGCGGCTTTCCAGCGCGCTGGTGCCCACCGTGGCCATCGCCGCGGCCTTGAAGCCCTCGGTCAAAAACGGCAGCAAATCGGTGCCGGTGCTGTGGCGGGCGTTTTCTGCGGCGCGGCGGGCGATGTAGGTCAGCCCGCCGGCGCCCGGGATCAGGCCAACGCCCACCTCCACCAGCCCCATGTAGCTTTCCATGTGCGCGACGCGGCGCGCACAGTGCACGGCCAGCTCGCAGCCGCCGCCCAAGGCCATGCCGCGCACCGCCGCCACCGTCGGCACCTGGGCATAACGCAGTCGCAACATGACGCGCTGCATCTCGGCCTCCACCGACTCGATGGCCTGCACGCCCATGGCAGCAAACGCCGGCAGCGTGGCTTGCAGATCGGCGCCGACCGAAAACGGCTCGTCGCCCGACCACAGCACCAGGCCCGCGAAGCGTGCCTCGGCCTCCTCGACCGCGCGATCCAGCCCCTCCACCACCGCAGGGCTGATGGCGTGCATCTTGGTCTTGAGGCTGGCGATCAGCACGTCACCCAACCCGGCGTGCGGCAGCGTCCACAGGCGGATCGCATCGTCTTCGTAGACCGTGGCGCCATCGGTGCGCCAATCCGGCCCGCCTTCGCCGAAGACGCGTTCGCGGTAGAGCTGGCGCGCGTGCACCGGCAAGGTGCGCGGCGGCTCGAAGCGGCCCGTGGTGGGGTTCCATGAGCCCTCCGGCTGGTGCACACCACCGCGTTCAGCCACCGGACCTTCGAATACCCAGGCTGGCAGCGGCGCAGAACACAGCGCGCGGCCAGCGTCGATGTCTTCCTGCACCATGCGTGCCACTTCCAGCCAGCCGGCCTGCTGCCACAGCTCGAACGGCCCCTGCTGCATGCCAAAGCCCCAGCGCATCGCCTGATCGACGTCGCGCGCCGTCTCGGCGATCGACTGCAGGTGCAGCGCGGCGTAGTGAAAGCCGTTGCGCAGGATGGCCCACAGAAAGCGGCCCTGTGGCCCCTCGGCACCGCGCAGCAGCTTCAGGCGCTCGGGCGCGGGTTTTTTCAGCATGCGGCCATAGACTTCATCGGCTTTGGCGCCAGCGGGTACATAGTCGCCGCTGGCCAGGTCGAAGCGCAACACATCGCGCCCGACCTTCTTGTAGAAGCCCGCCTTCGTCTTCTGCCCCAGGTGGCCCTTGTCCAGCAGCGCCTGCAATACCTTGGGCGTGGCAAACGTCGGGTAGAACGGGTCGGTCTCAGGACTCAACTGGGTCTGCATCGTGCGGATGACGTGCGCCAGCGTATCCAGCCCCACCACGTCGGCGGTTCGGAAGGTGCCGCTGGAAGCACGCCCGAGCCGCTTGCCAGTCAGGTCATCGACGACGTCGAAGGTCAGGCCATACTGCTGCGCCTCGATCATCGTCGACAGCATCCCCGCAATCCCGATACGGTTGGCGACGAAATTGGGGGTGTCCTTGGCGCGCACCACATTTTTGCCCAGCGTCGTGGTGACGAACGCCTCCAGCGCATCGAGCACGTCGGCGCGCGTCTGCGGCGCGGCGATCAGCTCCACCAGCGGCATGTAGCGCGGCGGGTTGAAGAAGTGGATGCCGCAGAAGCGCGGCCGCAGCTCGGTCGTCAGCGGCTCGGCCAACTGGCAGATGGGCAAGCCCGAGGTATTGGTGGCCAAAATGGCATGTGCAGCCAAATGTGGCGCGATGCGAGCGTAGAGCTGGTGCTTCCAGTCCATGCGCTCGGCGATCGCCTCGATGACGAGGTCGCACTCGCCCAACAGAGCCAAGTGCTCGTCGTAGTTGGCCGGCCGGATCAGGTCGGCGTCGTCGGCCACACCCAGCGGGCTGGGCTTCATTTTTTTGAGGTTGGCAATGGCCTGGCGGGCGATCGCGCTCTGGTCAGCGCCGTCTTTGGCCAGGTCGAACAGCACCACCGGCACCTTGACGTTGACCAGGTGCGCGGCGATCTGCGCCCCCATGACGCCGGCGCCGAGCACGGCGACGCGTTTGACGGTGAATCGGGACATGATGAATCCTTGCAATGGGCGGGGCGCGTCAGTTCGCGCGCACCCAGGTCTGCGTGCGGCCGATAAACAGGATGGAGCCGCGCACCTCCAGCTTGGCGCCGCCCTCCACCGGGGTCAGACGCACATGGTAGGTCTTGCCGTTTTCGGGGTCGAGGATGGTGCCGCCCTCCCAGACCGCCTTGCCCGGCACCTGTCGCACACCGCGGATGATCTCCAGCCCGACGATGGGCTGATCCTTGCGGTCGTCGGTGCAGGCGGTGCAGCGGCGGTTGGGGTCGGCACCCTTACGCAACAGCTTCTCGACACGCCCGGTCAGCACACCATCCTGCTCGGTGATGACGACCTCGCTTTTGACTTCCTTGGTGTCGTCGTCGATGGTGTGCCAGCGGCCGACGGGGGTGGGGTTGGCCCAGGCCGGGGTGGCCAGGGCCAGCAACAAGGCTGCGATGCGGTAGCGCATGGGTCGTCTCCTCGGCACGGGGGGATCAGGCCAAGGCGGCGTCGGTGTCCATGAGCACTGCGCTGCCGCTGCGGGCCAAGCGCATCAGCGTCGCCGTCTCCGGGAACAGGCGCGCAAAATAAAAGCGCGCCGTCTGCAGCTTGGCGGTGTAGAAGGGGTCGGTGCTGCCGGCGGCGATGGCCTTGAGCGCCACCGAGGCCATGCGGGCAAAGAAGTAGCCAAACACCAGATGACCGGCCACGCGCAGGTAGGGCACTGCAGCGGCTCCGGCCTCGTCGGGGTTTTGCAGCGCCTTGAAGCCGATCTCGGTGGTGAACTTGGTCATCTGCTCGCCCAGGTAGGCCAGCGGGTTGATGAACTCGGCCATCTTCTCGTTGACGCCTTCTTCCTCCACCAAGGCGGCGACCAGCTTGCCGAACTTCTTGAGTGTGGCGCCGCTGTTGGCCAGCACCTTGCGGCCCAGCAGGTCCAGGCTCTGCACGGTGTTGGTGCCCTCGTAGATCATGTTGATGCGGGCATCGCGCACATACTGCTCCATGCCCCATTCCTTGATGTAGCCGTGGCCGCCGAAGACCTGCAGGCAGTGGTTGGTGGCCTCGAACCCGTTGTCGGTCAGGAAGGCTTTGGCGATGGGGGTAAGCAGCGCCAGCAGCTCGGCGCTGTCCTGGCGCACCTTCTCATCAGGGTGATGCAGCTCCTTGTCCAGCAGCAGCGCGCAGTAGAGCAACAGGGCCCGCCCGCCCTCGGCGTAGGCCTTGGCCGTCAGCAGCATCTTGCGCACATCTGGGTGCACGATGATGGGGTCGGCGGGCTTGTCCTTGGCTTTGGGGCCCGAGAGGCTGCGCATCTGGATGCGGTCCTTGGCATAGGCCAGCGCATTTTGGAAAGCGACTTCGGTCAAGCCCACGGACTGGTTGCCCACCCCCAGGCGCGCCGCATTCATCATCACGAACATGGCCTGCAGACCCTTGTTGGGCTGCCCGACCAGAGTGCCGACGGCGCCGTCCAGAATCATCTGGCAGGTGGCGTTGCCATGGATGCCCATCTTGTGCTCGATACCGCCGCAGTAGATGGCGTTGCGCTCGCCCAGCGAGCCGTCGGGGTTGACCTGGAACTTGGGCACCAAAAAGAGGCTGATGCCCTTGCTGCCTGCCGGTGCGTCAGGCAGACGCGCCAGCACCAGGTGGACAATATTCTCGGCCAGGTCGTGCTCGCCGGCGGAGATGAAGATCTTCTGGCCGGTCAGTTTGTAAGTGCCGTCGGGCTGTGGCTCGGCCTTGGTGCGCAGCAGACCCAGGTCGGTGCCGCAGTGCGGCTCGGTCAGGCACATGGTGCCGGTCCACTCGCCGCTGACCAACTTGGGCAGAAACAGCTTTTTCTGCGCCTCGGTGCCATGGGCGTGCAGACACTCGTAGGCGCCATGGCTCAGACCGGGGTACATGGTCCAGGCCTGATTGGCGCTGTTGAGCATCTCGTAGAAACACTGGTTGACCACGAAGGGCAGGCCCTGGCCGCCGTACGCCGGATCGCATGACAGCGCGGGCCAGCCGCCAGCCACATACTGCTCGTACGCGGCCTTGAAGCCCTGCGGCGTGGTGACGGAGTGGGTGGTCTTGTCGAGTCGGCAGCCCTCGGTGTCGCCACTGATATTGAGGGGGAAAGCCACCTCGGCGGCAAATTTGCCCCCTTCCTCCAACACCGCGTTGATGGTGTCGGCGTCCACCTCGGCATGCGGCGGGCAGACCTTGAGCTCGTCGACGACGTGAAAAACTTCGTGCAACATGAATTGCATGTCGCGCAGGGGCGGGGTGTACTGGGGCATCGTGCTCTCCTTGGACGCGGGTGGAGGGTGAGGGATCGAAGGGGCTGGCGTTCAGGGCTGGTAGCGCGCCAGAATGTTGTCGAAACCGGTGCGAGCATGGTGCAGTCCGGCCGGGCTGCGCAGAAAACGTGCCTCGTAGTGCAGCGCGAGGATCAGGCCGTGGATTTCGAAGGCGATCTGCGCGGGGTCGGCATCGGCGCGCAGATGGCCTTCGTCGATGGCAATGCGAATGGCTCGACGCACGGCCGACTGCCAGGTGTTGACCGTCTCCACCAGGGCATCGCGCACCGGGCCGGGGCGGTCGTCGAACTCCACCGCGCCGCTGATGTAGATACAACCGGAGTCGATCTCCAGCGACGTCTGGCGCATCCAGTGGTCGAACAGCGCGCGCAGCCGCGGCAGCCCGCGGGGCGCTGCCAGCGCCGGGCGGAACACATCGCGCTCGAAACGCGCGTGGTACTCACGCACCACCGCGATCTGCAGTTCTTCACGCGAGCCGAAGTGTGCGAAGACGCCGGATTTGCTCATGCCCATCAATTCGGCGATGGCACCGATGCTCAGACCCTCCAGCCCGACCTGAGAGGCCAGCCCGAGGGCCGCATCGATGATGGCGGCCTTGGTCTGCTGCCCTTTGTGTGGGGCGCGACCAGCCCGGCGACCGCGTGCGCGGGCCGCCGCATGGGCGGCGTCGATGTCAGCCATGCACAGCTCCAAAATAAAACGAACGGTCGTTCTATTCTAGAGAGGAACACAGAAGTGTCAATCCCCAAATACTAGGGAAAACCCGCAGACCCCAGCCGTCTCCGCCTGGGTCTGACCCAGTGGAGCCGCTGCCCCTGCCCCCTGAGCGCCAAATCGATGACCCTGTCAGTGCGAGCGGATCATCGTGCCAAATGGCTGGTCGCCCAGCACCTCCAGCAAGATGGCGTGCGGCACGCGCCCGTCGATGATGTGCACCGCCTTGACGCCGCTCTTGGCTGCGTCCAGCGCGCCAGCGATCTTGGGGATCATGCCCCCGCTGATGGTGCCGTCGGCCACCAGCTCGTCGATGCGCCGCGGTGTCAACTCGGGCAACAACTGGCCGTCTTTATCCAGCACGCCGCGGATATTGGTCAGCATCAGCAGCTTTTCGGCCTGCAACACGGTGGCGAGCTTGGCCGCCACGACGTCGGCGTTGATGTTGTAGCTCTCGTTGTGCTCGCCGAAGCCGATCGGGCTGATCACCGGGATGAACTGGTCCTCCTGCAGCGCGCGCACCACGCTGGGGTCGATCGAGACGATGTCACCGACCTGGCCGACGTCGTGCTCGACGCTGGGGTCGTTGAGGTCCACCATGCGCAGCTTGCGCGCCCGGATCATCGCGCCGTCGCGGCCGGTCAGGCCGACCGCCTTGCCGCCGGCGCGGTTGATCAGGCCGACGATGTCTTGCTGCACCTCGCCGGCCAGCACCCACTCGACCACCTCCATCGTCTCGGCGTCGGTCACGCGCATGCCTTGCACGAAACGGCCTTCTTTGCCCAGACGCTTGAGCAGCGTCTCGATCTGCGGACCGCCGCCGTGCACCACGACCGGGTGGATGCCGACCAGCTTGAGCAGCACCACGTCCTCGGCGAAGGCCGCCTGCAGCGCAGGGTCGGTCATCGCGTTGCCTCCGTATTTGACGACCATCGTCTTGCCGTGGTAGCGGCGAATGTAGGGCAGTGCCTGGGAGAGGATTTCGGCCCGGTCCGGCGGGGCCACGTGGGACAGGTCGCGGGGGGTGCGGTTCATGACGGATGGCGCGGCTAAGATAGATAGATCTGTATCTGGTGGAGGCCATTGTGCCGCAAGAAATCGAACTCAAGTTCGCCCTGCCGGGGCTGCGCGCCGACGACGCCCTGCAGCGCCTGCGCCACCACCCGCTGTTGCGCCCATGCCCCATACAACAGCAACGGCTGGTCAACCGCTACTACGACACCCCGGACGGCTGGCTGCGCACCCAGCGCTGCGCTCTGCGCCTGCGGGGGATCGAGGTGCTGGCGGGCAAGACACCCCCTGGCGGGCAGCCGACAACAGGCTCGCCCGCAAGGCGCATGTGGGAACAAACCCTCAAGACCGCCGGCCATGGCAACGGGGCCTTGAGTGTGCGCGGCGAATGGACCATGCCGTTGGCACGCCCGGTGCTGGATCGGGCGGCGCTGCGCAACACCGCGCTGGCTGCTGCCCCCGATCTGGCGCAACGGCTCGATGCCTTGCAACCGGTGCACGAAACCCGGTGCCTGCGCACGACCTGGACGGTGCAGGGCGACGATGGCAGCATCATCGAAGTCGCGCTGGACACCGGGGACATCCACACGCAAGGCCGCCGGGCGCCGCTGCTGGAGCTGGAGCTGGAGCTGCTGGCCGGCAACCCCGCCGCGCTGTACGCCCTGGCCGGTGCGCTGGCCAGCGACCTGCCGCTGCTGCCGGCCCGCACCAGCAAAGTCGAGCAAGCCCAGCGCCTGGGCGATGGCACGCTCGATCAGCCCGTCTTCGCGCGGCCGCTCGATCTGCCGCGACACGCCGACCCGATGGCCGTCGCCCGCGCGGCCTTGGGCGACGCTTTGGGGCAGTTGTGCGACAACCTGCTGCTGGCGGCGCGCCTTGACGACCCGCAAGCCGTACACCAGGCCCGGGTGGGTTGGCGGCGCTGGCGCAGCTTGCTGCGCCTGCTGCGCCCGTGGTTGCCCGCCCCGCCGGCGCACGACGCGCTACGCCCATTGCTGGCCAGCCTGGGCACGGTGCGCGACCTGGACGTGGCGCGCACCGAAACGCTGCCCGTCTGGGGCCCGCTGTTCGTGGAAAGCGACTCCGCACACCCCGACCGTCTGCGCGCCTGGCAACAGGCCACTCGGCGTCTGACCAGCAGCGTTCGGAGCGCGCGGCAGGCGCTGCGGGCGCAACTGTCCAATCCGGCAAGCGTGCAGGCTTTGCTGGCCTGCGCCACATGGCTGCAGCAATTGCCCGAGCATGTCGAAGCCTCTGACGGTTGGGCCGCCGAGCGTTTGGACCGATGGCATGCGCGGCTGACGCGCCGCCTGAGGGAGTCGGCCCGCCCCGCCGAGGGCCAGAGCACGACCGACGCCTTGCACGCCGTCCGGCTGTTGGCCAAGCGCCTGCGCTACGGAGCCGAAGCCGTCGCCCCCACCTTGCCTGGCAAAGCCGCTCGGCGCATCCAACGCTGGCAGCGCGATGCGCGCACATGGCAAAGTCGCATCGGCCGCTGGCGCGACATCCAACGCGCCGCCGAACTGTTGGCCGAGCACCATGCCGATGCAGAGCTGATCGGCTTTTTGCGCGGGGCAGCCTTGGCCAGCCGACAGGCCGAAGCGCACTGCAGCGACTGATTGGGCCCTACCATGCCGACACCGACCCAGCCCCCCAGCGACGACAGCCGCCCCACCCCCGCGTGGCATGCCCTCGACGGGGACGCAGTCTTACAGCAGTTGCACACCACCGCGCGCGGCCTGAGCACAGCCGATGCCACCGCACGGCTGCAACGCCACGGTGAAAACCGGTTGGCGGACACACCACCCGTGCCGCTGTGGCGGCGCATCGCACACCAGTTCGACAACTTGTTGATCTGGGTCCTGCTCGCCGCCGCTGCCATCACCGTCGCCATCGGGCACGGGATCGATGCCTTCGTCATCGTGGCGGTGGTCGTGCTCAACGTCACGATCGGTCTGATTCAGGAGGGCAAAGCCGAACGCGCCCTGGCCGCCATCCGCAACTTGCTCGCCCCGCGCGCGAACGTCTGGCGCGACGGGCATCTGGTCGAAATCGACGCCGCCCACCTGGTGCCGGGCGACATCGTCCAGGTCTCGGCCGGAGACAGCCTGGCAGCGGATGTGCGCTGGCTGCAGTTACACGAATTGCAAGTGGACGAAGCGGCGCTGACCGGCGAGTCCGCGCCCGTGCACAAGCGCGCTGACCCCGCCCCCGCGCAGGCCGTGCTGGGCGACCGGCGCAGCATGGGCTACGCGGGCACACTGGTGACCCGCGGCCAGGGCCGTGGGGTCGTCGTGGCCACCGGCATGGCCACCGAAATGGGGCGCATCGGGCGGCTGTTGCAGGACGTTGGCGAGACCACCACCCCCCTGGTGCGGCAGATGGCCCAATTGGGCCGCTGGATCACGCTGGCCGTGCTGGCCGCCGCCGCGCTGCTGTTCGTGTTCGGCTGGTGGGTGCGCGGGCTGCCAGCGCTGGACACCTTCATGGCGGCCGTGGGTCTGGCGGTGGCAGCCATCCCGGAGGGGCTACCGGCCATCATGACCATCACGCTGGCCATCGGTGTGCAGCGCATGGCGCAGCGGCGGGCCATCGTGCGGCGCCTGCCCGCAGTGGAAACACTGGGCTGCGTGACCGTGATTTGTTCCGACAAGACCGGCACCCTCACCCGCAACGAAATGACCGTCCAGCAGGTGGTACTGGGCGACGGCCTGGTGGATGTGGAAGGGGTGGGCTATGCGCCGACGGGGGCGCTGCTGCGCGCCGAGGTGCCGCTGCAGCCTGCGGAGCTGTGGCGCGAGGCACCCGCCCTGCTTGCGCTGGCCGAAGGCGCGGCCCTGTGCAACGATGCGGAGCTCCTGCAGAGCGAAGGCAGCCCGAACGACTGGCGACTGTCTGGCGACCCTACCGAAGGCGCCCTGCTGACGCTGGCGATGAAAGCGGGGCTGGACCCCATCCGATTGGCGCAGGAGCGCCCACGCGTGGGCGTGCTGCCCTTCGAATCCGAGCGCCGCTACATGGCCACGGCCCACCGCCGCAGCGATGGGGCGGAGACGCACATCGAGCTCTGGGTCAAAGGCGCGCCAGAGCGTCTGCTGGCGATGTGCAGCTGCGAACTGGACGCCCATGGCCGCGCCCAGCCGCTGCGCCGCGCCGCATGGGCCGATCAGGTCGAGCAGCAAGCCCGTCAGGGCCGGCGCGTGCTGGCCATCGCCACTGGCACCTTGCCAAGCCGCCGTCCACTCACCCACGACACCGTGGCCGAGAATCTGGTGCTCGTCGGGCTGGTTGGCATCATCGATCCGCCGCGCGAAGAAGCCAAAGCCGCCGTCGCACAATGCCGCGCTGCCGGCATCCGGGTCAAGATGATCACCGGTGACCATGTGGCCACGGCGAGTGCGATTGCGCAGCAGCTCGGCCTGGGATCGGGCGCGCCGGCGCTGTCGGGACAGGCGATCGAAGCGCTGGATGATCAAGCCTTGCGCGAGGCGGTGCGAACCACCGACGTGTTCGCCCGCGCGGCGCCCGAACACAAGCTGCGCCTGGTGCGCGCGCTGCAGGCCAACGGCGAGATCGTCGCCATGACGGGAGATGGCGTCAACGATGCCCCCGCGCTCAAAGCCGCTGACGTGGGCGTCGCCATGGGGCACAAAGGCACCGAGGCCGCGAAGCGCGCCGCCGCCATGGTGCTGGCCGACGACCACTTCGCAACCATTGCCCATGCGGTCGAGGAAGGCCGCACGGTCTACGACAATCTGCGCAAGGTGGTCACTTTCCTGCTGCCGATCAACGGCGGCGAGTCGGTTTCCCTGCTGTTGGCGGTGCTCTTTGGCCTGGCGCTGCCGATTGCGCCTGTGCAGATCCTGTGGGTGAATATGGTCAGCTCGGTGGCGCTGGCCACGGTGCTGGCCTTCGAGCCGACCGAGCCCGACGTCATGCGCCGCCCGCCCCGGCGGCCAGACGAACCCATCCTCGGCGGCTTCGTGCTGTGGCGCATAGGGCTGGTGTCCGCCCTGTTCGCGCTGGGCATCTTTGGCGTCTACCGCTGGGCACTGGATACAGGCCACCCCGCCGACATTGCGCAGACGCTGGCCGTCAACACCCTGGTGGCGATGGAGATTTTCTATTTATTTAGCGTGCGCTACCTCAAAGCGCCGTCGTTTACCTGGACGGGCGTGCGCGGCACCCCCCGGGTGCTGACGGCCGTGGCTGTCGCCTGCGCGCTGCAAGCCACCTTCACCTATGCCCCGTTCATGCAGGCGTGGTTTGGCAGCGCGGCCCTGCCCCTGCCGCTGCTGGCCGTCAGCGCATGCGCCGGTGTGGGCGTGTTGGTGATACTGGAGTTGGAAAAGGCGCTGCTGCGCGCGGCGCGTTAGACTCATGGGCTTTCCGTCCAGCCCCTGGATCTACACCACGCACCGCTGACGCCCCATGAGCAAAAAAGTCTATATCCGAACCTTCGGCTGCCAAATGAACGAGTACGATTCGGCCAAAATGGCCGACGTGCTGGCCGCTGCCGATGGCTATACCCCCACCGACGACCCCGAGCAGGCCGACCTGATCCTGTTCAACACCTGTTCGGTGCGCGAAAAAGCCCAAGAGAAGGTCTTTTCCGACCTGGGCCGCGTCAAGCATCTGAAGAAAAAGGGCGCACTGATCGGGGTGGGCGGCTGTGTGGCCAGCCAGGAGGGAGAGGCGATCATCCAGCGCGCGCCCTACGTGGATGTGGTATTTGGTCCGCAGACGCTGCATCGCCTGCCCGACCTGCTGCGCGAACGCCAGCGGCAGGCCCGCCCGCAGGTGGACATCAGCTTCCCTGAGATCGAGAAATTCGACCATCTGCCGCCGGCGCGGGTGGAGGGGGCGTCCGCCTTCGTCAGCATCATGGAAGGCTGCAGCAAATACTGCAGCTACTGCGTCGTGCCCTACACGCGCGGCGAGGAGGTTTCTCGCCCGCTGCAGGATGTGCTGGTGGAGGTGGCAGGTCTGGCCGAGCAGGGCGTCAAGGAGGTGACGCTCCTGGGCCAAAACGTCAACGCCTGGCGCGGCGCAGACGGCGAGGACTTTGCGCTGCTGCTCGAGTGTGTGGCCGAGATCCCCGGCATCGAGCGCATCCGCTACACCACCAGCCACCCTAACGAGTTCACGCCGCGTCTGATCGAGGCCTATGCGCGCATCCCGCAGCTCGTCAGCCACCTGCACCTGCCGGTGCAGCACGGCAGCGATCGCATCCTGATGGCGATGAAGCGTGGCTACACCGCAATGGAGTACAAGAGCACGGTGCGCAAGCTGCGCGCGATGCGGCCCGACCTGAGCCTCTCGAGCGACTTCATCGTCGGCTTTCCTGGCGAGACGCAGGAGGACTTCGCCAAGCTGATGCGGCTGGTGGAGGACGTGGGCTTTGACGCCAGCTTCAGTTTCATCTTTAGCCCACGGCCGGGTACACCGGCGGCCAGCCTGCCCGATGACACCCCGCACGAGGTCAAGCTCGAGCGCCTGCAGACGCTGCAGACCGCGCTGCAGGCCAATGTCGAGCGCATCAGCGCCAGCCGCGTCGGCACGGTGCAGCGCATTTTGGTCGAAGGACCATCCAAGAAAAACCCCAACGAGCTGATGGGCCGCACCGCCTGCAACCGCATCGTCAATTTCGACGGCGGCCCCAACGGCCAGCGCCTGATCGGCCAGATGATCGACGTGCGCATCACGCAGGCGCTGCCGCACTCGCTGCGCGGGCAGGTGGCGCTGCGCGAGACGGCGAGCGCAGCCTGACCATGATGGCTTGGGACATCTGATCGTTGGAATCCCACATGCAGCTGGCCACCTGGAACGTCAACTCCCTGTCTGTCCGATTGCCGCACCTGCTCGACTGGCTGGCCGAGCATCCGGTGGATGTGCTGGCGCTACAGGAGCTCAAACTCCCGGACGACAAATTTCCAGCCCAGGCGCTACAACAGGCGGGTTACCTGGCCGCGTGGTTGGGTCAAAAGACCTACAACGGTGTGGCCTTGCTGGTGCGCTCGCCTGGCACCGTGGGGGAGGTGCAGCGCAACATCCCGGGCTTCGAGGACGAACAGGCACGCGTGATCGCCGCTACGGTCCAACCGGCGTCGGGCGCGCCGGCGCTGCGCGTGATCGGGGCCTACTTTCCCAACGGACAGGCCCCAGGCAGCGACAAGTTTGCCTACAAAATGCGCTGGCTGGATGCGCTGCGTGCCTGGGTGGCGCAGCAGCTCGCCGCTCATCCGCGACTGGTGCTGCTGGGTGACTTCAACATCACCGTGGACGACGACGATGTGTGGGACCCAGACGGCCTGCGCGACACCATCCACTGCACGCGCGAGGAGCGCGCGCAACTGCAGGCCCTCAAAGATCTGGGGTTGCACGACGCCTTCCGGCTGTTCCCGCAGCCCCCCAAAAGCTACTCGTGGTGGGACTACCGGCAGCTCGCCTTCCCCAAAAACCGCGGGCTGCGCATCGATCACATCCTGATCAGCGAGGCGCTCAAGCCGCAGGCTGTGGCCTGCGCCATCGACCGCGCGCCCCGCAAGCGCCCACAGCCCAGCGACCATGCCCCCGTGGTGCTGACGCTGGCGGACCGTTGAGTCGCCCCTTGGTCGGCCCATCACTCCAGCCCCAGCGCCTGGATCTTGCGCGTGATCGTATTGCGGCCGATGCCCAGGCGCTGCGCGGCCTCGATGCGCCGGCCTCGGGTGGCTTGCAGTGCCGCTTGAATCAAGCGCGTTTCCACGCGTCGGATCAGGGCATCCCACACAGCGGGGCGACCCTCGGCCAGCAGGGCCACGGCCTCGGCCTGCAAAGCGGCTTCCCAATCCGGGAGCGCGCCAGCCGGCGGGGGCAGTGAAGCCACCGCCGTCCCCGCCGTTGGAGCCACGGGGGCGGAGATCGGCGCCGCCGGGGCGTCGAATGGGGCGCCGTGCGCCAGTCCTGCGGCCGCTGCTGGCGCGGCGGACGATCGGCGCCGCTCATCCAGCGCAGCCAGCACCTCCGGCGGCAGGTCTTTGACCTCGATGACCTGAGCCGGCGCCATCACCGTGAGCCAGTGGCACAGATTCTCCAGTTGTCGGACGTTGCCGGGAAAGTCAAACGCACCGAGAGCGTCCAACGCGGCTTCGGACAAGCGTTTGGGCTCTACCTCGAGTTGGCGTGCACTTTGCTGCAAAAAGAATCGGGCCAGCAGCGGAATATCCTCGCGCCGCTCGCGCAGTGGTGGCAAACGCAGGCGAATCACATTCAGGCGGTGGTACAAGTCCTCGCGGAACGCCCCCTCCTTGACCCGCTGCTCCAGGTTCTGGTGGGTGGCGGCGATGACGCGCACATGGGCCTTGATGGCGCTGTAGCCGCCGACACGATAGTAGTGGCCATCCGAGAGCACACGCAGCAGTCGGGTCTGCAGCTCGAACGGCATGTCGCCGATTTCATCCAAAAACAGTGTCCCGCCCTCGGCCTGCTCGAAGCGGCCTCGGCGCAAAGCCTGGGCGCCGGTGAAGGCTCCTCGTTCGTGGCCAAAGAGTTCCGACTCCAGCAAATCCTTCGGGATGGCGGCGGTGTTGATGGCAACGAACGGCCCCTTGGCCCGCGGCGAATGCTTGTGCAGCGCCCGGGCCACCAGCTCTTTGCCGGAGCCGGATTCGCCCGTGATCAGCACCGTGACATGGCTTTGGCTGAGTCGACCGATGGCGCGAAACACATCTTGCATGGCTGGGGCCTGCCCCAGGATCTCGGGCATGGCCTCCAGGGCGTCCTGGGCCACCTCCTCGCGCTGGCGCTCTTCGGCGGCGCGTCGGATCAGCTCCACCGCCTTGGGCAAATCGAACGGTTTGGGCAGGTGTTCGAACGCCCCACCCTGAAAGGCAGCCACCGCGCTGTCCAGGTCCGAATAGGCGGTCATGATGATGACCGGCAACGCTGGGTGCTGGCGCTTGACTTGCTCCAACAGCTCCAATCCAGAGCCGCCGGGCATGCGGATATCGCTGATCAGCACCTGCGGCCCCTCGTCCGCGCCCTCGGCCAAGGCGTCCAGCACGGCCTTGGGGCTGTCGAAACTGCGCGTGGGCAGCGCCTCCCGCGCCAGCGCCTTTTCCAGCACAAAGCGGATGGAAGGGTCGTCGTCGGCTATCCAGATCGGTTTCATACGCAGCACTTCCTGACTGCCCCGCCACCGCACCGGGTCACGACAACGGGATGAGGATCTTGAAATCGGTATACCCCGGTCGGCTGTCGCACTCGATGAGCCCCTGGTGCTGTTGCACGAACATCTGCGCCAAGGTCAGCCCCAAGCCAGAGCCGCCATCCCGACCCGACACCAGCGGATAGAAGATGCGGTCCTTGATCTCGTCGGGCACGCCGGGACCGTTGTCGATGACACGCAATTCCAGTGCCAGGCGAAAGCGCCGCTTGCCGAAGGTGACCTGCCGCTGCACGCGCGTGCGCAAGGTGATACAGGCATCCCCCGCAGCGATGCGCCCCTTCAAGGCATGGGCCGCGTTGTGCGCCAAGTTGAGCACCGCCTGAATGAGCAGTTCGCGGTCGCCGCGAAACTCCGGTATGGAGGTGTCGTAGTCCCGCACCACGTCCAAGCCGCGCGGAAACTCGGCCAGAATGATGGCGCGCACCCGCTCGCAAACCTCGTGGATATTGACATCGGCTACCACGGGCGCGCGCCGGTGCGGTGCGAGCAGCCGATCCACCAGCGATTGCAGGCGGTCGGCCTCGTGCACGATGACCTGGGTGTATTCGACCAGATCGTCGCGGTCGGCCAACTCCATCTGCAGCAACTGCGCGGCGCCACGAATCCCGCCCAGCGGGTTCTTGATCTCGTGCGCCAGATTGCGGATCAGCTCCTTGTTCGCCTGGGCCTGCTCCAGCAAACGCTCCTCGCGCTCTTGGCGGGTCTGCTGCTCCAATGGCAGCATCTCGACAATGCGGTGGTCGGGCCATTCGGTGGACGCCAGCACCAGATGCACCGGCAAGGGCTCGCGCAGCAAGCGTTTGAGATGGGTGTCGTAGCGGATGACGGCGTATTCGTGCCCGCGTGCACCATCGAGCGCACTTTGCAGCAGTTCCGGCTGGGTCAACCACTCGGTCAGCGATACGTCGGCCAGATTGCGGCGCGACAGTCCGATCGCATCCTCCAGTGCATGGTTGGCATAGCGCACACGGCCCCGATCGTCCACCACCGCCACCAGCGTCGCCAGCAGATCCAGGGCTGCAAAGCGCTCGCCGGCCTCGGCCGACAACGTTGGACCCACCTGCATCGCAGCGTCAACGCGCACCATCCAGGCGCCCGATCTCGCGACGGATCGCCGCCACATCGGCCTCGGCCCGCTCGATCCGGGTGCGCAGTTCCGCCATCCGGGCCGTCTGGCGCGCGGGATCGGAGCGCTCGCTCGTTTGCTGCGGCGACTGGGCCTCGGCATACTCCTTCTGGGCCTGCGTCAGGCGTTCCTCGGCCCGGCGCAGCTCCTGCTCCAGAATGCGACGCGCCTCGGCGTCGCGCTGCCGCTGCTGATCCGGCTCCACCCGCTCGGCCGCCGAGCGCGCGCCATTCGTCGCGACGGCCGGTGCTGCGCCAGCCGCCTTGGCCGGCGCCCCCGTCGCCCCGCGGGCAGGTCGGGCGCCTTCGACGATGGTCAGTTGCCCACCCAGAATTTCGCGGCAACCGCGCGCCGCAGGATTGGGGCCGGGATGGTTGGTGTACTCATTGCCACAACGCCAGATGGCGCTGCCCTGCGCCCCAGCCACCCCAAACGCACACCACACGCCAGCCGCGCAAGCGGCCGCCCTGCCCGCCTGACCCCACCGCCGAATCTTTTGCTGCAACGACATGCCCGCCCGGATCCCTGTGTATGCCATGTGACAGAGTATCGTTCAAAAACCTTAAGGGGCGGCATATGGCCGCCCCCGGGGTAGCGCGGCGAGCCGCCCTCCTCGGACGGCCCATCCGCATCACAGGCTGAAGTACATGTCGTACTCGGTCGGCGTCACCTCGACGCGGGCGCGGTTGACTTCCTGCATCTTCAGCTCGATGTAGGCATCGAGCATGGAGTCGGTGAACACGCCGCCCTTGGTCAGGAAAGCGCGGTCTTTGTCCAGGTAGTCCAGCGCCATGTCGAGGCTGTGGCACACGGTGGGCACCCGCTTGTCCTCCTCCGGCGGCAGGTGGTAGAGATCCTTGGTGGCGGCTTCACCCGGGTGGATTTTGTTTTCCACGCCGTCCAGACCGGCCATCAGCAACGCGGCGAAACACAGGTATGGGTTGGCCATGGGGTCCGGGAAGCGGGCCTCGACGCGGCGCGCCTTCGGATTGGCCACGTACGGGATGCGGATGGACGCCGAGCGGTTCTTGGCCGAGTAGGCCAGCTTGACCGGGGCCTCGAAGTGCGGCACCAGGCGTTTGTAGCTGTTGGTGGTCGGGTTGGTGATGGCGTTGAGCGCGCGGGCGTGCTGGATGATGCCCCCGATGTAGTACAGCGCAAAGTCGCTCAAGCCCGCATAGCCGTCGCCGGCAAACAGGTTTTTGCCGTCCTTCCAGACCGACTGGTGCACATGCATGCCGCTGCCGTTGTCGCCATGGTAGGGCTTGGGCATGAAGGTGGCCGTCTTGCCGTAGCTGTTGGCCACGTTCCAGATGACGTACTTGAGCACCTGCGTCCAGTCGGCGCGCTCCACCAGCGTGCTGAATTTGGTGCCGATCTCACATTGGCCGGCGCCAGCCACCTCGTGGTGGAACACCTCCACCGGGATGCCCAGCGACTCCAGGATCAGCACCATCTCGGCGCGCATGTCGTGCGTGCTGTCCACCGGCGGCACGGGGAAGTAGCCGCCCTTGGTGCGCGGACGGTGGCCGCGGTTGCCGTTTTCGAACTTGGCGCCGGTGTTCCAGGGGGCTTCGTACTCTTCGATTTCGTAGAAGCAGTGGCCCGGGTTGGTGCTCCAGCGCACCCCATCGAACAGGAAGAACTCCGGCTCCGGCCCAAAGTAGGCCGTGTCTCCCAGGCCCGAGGCCTTCAGGTAGGCCTCGGCGCGCTTGGCAATCGAGCGTGGGTCGCGGTCGTAGGCCTTGCCGTCGCTGGGCTCGATGACGTCGCACTGCAGGTAGAGCGTCGTCTCTTCGAAGAAGGGGTCGATGTTGGCGGTGTTGGGGTCGGGCATCAGCAGCATGTCGGACGCCTCGATGCCCTTCCAGCCAGCGATCGACGAGCCGTCGAACGCATGGCCCGATGTGAACTTGTCTTCGTCGAAAGCGGAAATCGGCACGGTCACATGCTGCTCTTTGCCGCGGGTGTCGGTGAAGCGGAAGTCGACGAACTTGACGTCGTTGTCCTTCACCATGTTCATCACGTCGGCGACGGTTTTGGCCATCAGTGTGCTCCTAAAAGGTTCGGGTCGAGGAAACAAGGATGAGAACTGAAGCTGAGCAGTAGTTAGCAGTTTTCATGCCAGATTTGCACGAGCTGCAAGCCCACTTGGACGGCGGACATTGCACTTTTTTGGTGCCTTTGCACCTGGATGGTGCTCCTCATTGGCGCACCAATTCAGGGCCCAGCCGTACAGGCATCGTTCGCAAGGCATCCAACATGGCATCGTATGCGGCCTTCGCCGCGGCATCTGGGCCTTTGACCCCGAGTTCGATATGCCGGCCCCACTGCGGATGGTCGACGCTGGGCAAGCTAAACACCTTGACCCCGGGATGCTCCGCTTCGATGCGCTCCATCAGCGGGGTCAGCATCGCCTCGATGCCATCCAAGACGATGATCGAGCGCTCGCATTGCTGGGACTGTCCAAAATAGGCGCGATAGCCGGTATCGAGCACCCATTCGATCATCGGCCAGGCCATGACGGGAAAGCCCGGCACGAAGTGCACCGTCCCACCCCCAGGGCCGTCACAGGCAAACCCCGGAATGCGGTTGTACGGGTTGGGAATGAGGCGTGCACCCACTGGGAACACCCCCATATTGAGGCGGTGCACATGGTCGGGGCGATCGGGCTCGAAGGGCATGCCCTGCTGGGCCGCCACTTCGCGCATGCGCTGCTCGATCAGGACCTTGGCCTCGGGGTGCAACACCGCTTCCACCCCCAGTGCAGCGGCCGCTGCCTGGCGGGTATGGTCGTCGGGGGTGGCGCCGATCCCCCCGGTGGAAAACACCACATCGCCGCTGGCAAAGGCCTGCCGCAGCACCTCGGTGATGGCCGCACGGTCGTCGCCCACATAACGCGCCCAGTCCAGGCGCAAACCGCGGGCACCGAGCAATTCGATCACCTTGGGCAGGTGCTTGTCCTGGCGCTTGCCAGACAGGATTTCGTCGCCGATGACGATCAGGCCAAAGCGGGGCACGGCGGGGGCAGCAGGGGAGTCGGGCTTCATGATGCAGGGGGAGCAGGCAGCGGGCGCGCCTCGACGTCGACGATGCGGTCCGCCGGGACGGCAGGGGCTGCAGCAACGGCAGGGTCCGGGGGCCCGGGCGATGTCGGCGAGGCGGCGGTCTCGCGCCGCAGCTCGTCCAGCGCTTGCAACAGATAGTGGGCGTACCAGAGCGACGCGAAGGCAAACACCAGCGCGTAAATCCAGATGGCCAGCGGCACGAGCAGCGGGGCCAGCGCAATGAACATCGCCCCGGAGGCCCACAGCACGCTGGGCGCTGCGCTGATCAGGCCCGCAATCACCCCCATAGCCAGCAAAGGCACGCGGTGGCGGGCCATGAGGGTGCGCCGCTCGTCCACCGAGGCATGCTCGGCCAGCGCGTCGTAGGCGAACACGCGGTAGGTCAGCCAGCCCCAGATCAGCGGGGGCAGCACGAGCACCAGCGGCGGAATCAGCCAGAAAGGCAGCGAGATCCCCAACAGCAGCAGCGCCAACCCGGTCGACCAAAGGGACCAGCCCACGCTGCCCAATAAACCGCCACCCCGGCGCCGCTGCAGGTCGGGAAAACGCCGCTGGGCCACCAGGTCCACCATGGCGGGGGTCATGAAAAACGCCACCAGCAGCAAGGCCAACAGGACGATCAACGGCGTGACCAGGACGAGCACCAGCAGCGGCGCGACCACCGCCCGCAGTGCCCCCAGCCCCACGCTGTCGAGCCAGCCGAGCACGAATTCGACCAGCGACCAGGTCTGCAGCCAGCCGAGCACGGCATCGACCGCCCGGTCCCAAAACCAATAGCCCAGCGCCAAGGCCCCAGCCACCATCAGCGCCAGGGGCAGCAACGACAGCGCGATGACCCGCGGGTGCAGGCAATACGCCACCGAACGCCAAAATGAAGTGAGCAGCATGCGCATACCGCAAGCATAACCGGCGATGCGCCGCGCTTGCGCAGGGCTCAACGCCCTGTCCCGCCCGCCGCAGACGCACGCAAAGCGGTGACTTCGCTGTCGCTCAACCAACGCCATTGGCCCGGGGCCAAATCGGCGGGCAAGGCCACGGGGCCGATGGCGGTGCGGTGCAGCACCTCTACCCGGTTGCCCACCGCCGCCACCATGCGCTTGACCTGGTGGTAGCGGCCCTCGGTCAGGGTCAGGTGCAGCCGCCTGGCATCGATGCGTTCCACCGCCGCCGGCGTGACGGGGCGCGGATCGTCATGCAACACGACCCCGGCGCGCAAGCACTGGATCTGCGCTTCGTCGACTGGGTGCCGGCAGGTCACCGCATACACCTTGGGGACATGGTGACGCGGCGAGGTCAGGCGGTGGATGAAAGGCCCGTCATCCGAGAGCAACAACAACCCGGTCGTATCTTGATCCAGCCGGCCGATGGCCTGCACCCCGTCGGCTGCCCGTCCTGGGCGCTGGCGCAGCGGCGCAGGCAACAAGGTGTGCACACTCGGCCAGGCCGAAGGCCGGCGCGAACATTCATAGCCAGCGGGCTTGTGCAGCATCAGATAGGCGCGCGGCTGATACGGCCAGCAGACCCCGTTCACCCAAAACGGCATGCCGGGGACGCACTGATCCGGGGGGACGGGCGCATCCGGGTCGACAACGGCGTGTCGGTCGGTCCCCGCCGCCACCGCATCGCCCAAAATCAACGCTCGGCATGCCCGCCGGGTACCAAAACCTTGCGAATACAACACATCTTCCCAGCGCATGGGGGCGAGGATAGCGGGGATCGCGGGGGATGCGTCACAATCCGAATTGTTTCCGATTCCTGTATCCATGAAAGCGCGCGTCCAGTCCCTGTTGCCCAGCCGCGAGCGCCTGCACGGCATGCGCTGGCTGCGCTGGCTTGCCCCCTACCTGCACCACCCCCGGCTGTGGCACATCAACCGCAAGGGGCTGGCGCTGGGGTTGGCGCTGGGGGTGTTTTTCGGGCTGTTGATTCCGGTGGCGCAGATTCCGGCGTCCGCGACGTTCGCAGTTTTGCTGCGGGCCAATGTGCCAGCGGCTGTGGCCAGCACCCTGGTGACCAATCCGGTTACCTTCGGGCCAGTGTACTTTGGGGCCTACAAGCTGGGCGAGTGGGTGCTGCAGGCACAACCCAACGCAGCGTCACCCCATATCGGGGACGGTGCCATCGTCTTGTCCGCGCCGCAGGCCGACGCCGGTGCAGCGGCAGACCGCAGCGCAGCGCCCGACAGCGCCGGCAGGACATGGCTGGCCAACTTCTGGCACTGGGCCACCGATGTGGGCAAACCCCTGGTGGTGGGCTTGGCCATCGTCGCCAGCCTGGCCGGCGTGCTGGTGTATCTGGTGGTCAACGGGGTGTGGATTCTGAAAGTGCGATGGGCTCGGCGTCGCCGTCAGCGCCAGCGTTTGAACTACACACGCGCGCACCCCGAACGGCGGGCCTGATCAGGGCCTGATCAGGGCTCAATTAGGCCTGCGCAGCCTGCTTCCAGGCGTTGTTGGCTGCGGCCTGATCGCCGCGCTGCTCGGCCAACTCGGCCAATGCACACCAGCCGCGCCGGCGCAGGTCGCGGTCGTCCAGACCACGCACCGCCTGTTGCAGCAAGGTTTGCGCCTTGCCCCACAAGCCGCGGCTGCGGTATGCCTGTGCGGCCAAGTATTGCAGGCCTGCATCCGATGGGTCGCGCCGCTGAGCCTCCTCCAACCGGGGCAGCCAGGCGGTGTCCAGCCGCACCAACCAGGGCTCGATCAAGGCGACAGCCCGCAGGCGATCAGGGCCATTGAGGGTGTCATAACCCGCCCAGGCCGTGCGGATGGCTTCGTCCACCGGGGCAGGTACCGGCCCCACCGCATCCATCAAGCCCTCGGCCACCAGCCGCTGGGCATGCGCCAGTAGGGCCATCGCCCGGGCGGGATCCCGGCGCTCGTCGCCTGGTAGGCTGCGCCACAGCGCACACAGGCTCTCCTCGTCCCGGGCATCGCGCAGCGCTTCGACCCACAAGCCGCGCAACACGCTGCGCACGGCGTCGGGCGAGAAGGCTCGGTGTTTGGCGAGCAGCCGTGCCATGTCCAGCGCAGCACGGCTGTCGCGCCGCAATTGGGCCAGCCGCAGCCGCAGCCGCACCGCCTGGATGCGGCGGGCTGCGCCTTGGGGCAACGCGGACAGCCAGCGCGCCGCCTCGGCTGGATCCTGGGCCTCGATGGCCCACTCGGCGGCGCGCAGCAGCGCGCCTTCGCGGGCCTCGGGCGCACTGCGGGCGTGCATCGCATCGGTGGCGGCTGCCAGCCAGACATCCCGCTGCTCGCGCTGGCCGAGCTGATGGGCGCTCTCGGCAGCGGTCAGATGCGCCAGCACCCACAGCGCATCGGCATATGGGACGGTGTCCCGGTCGGTCGTCTGCAGGCGCGCGATGGCCTCGCGCGCCGCCCCCTGGGCGCGCACGAAGCGCCCGCCCAGCTGGTGCCCCCAGGCTTGCAGCGCCAGCCCCACCGTGGCCCGCTCTTGCTGCAAAGCGCGCCAGCGCCGGGCTCGGCGCGGCAGCTCGCGCAACACCGCAATGCCACGCAGTGCGCCGTAGCCGAACACGAAGCCGGCAACAGCCACGATCAGCACCAGGTTGAACGAAACATCCACCCGCCAGGGCGGCCAGAACAGCGACACCGTGGCGGGATTGTCGCCCATCAGCAGCGCGGCGACGACCGCCAGCGCTGCCACGAACAGCAAGCCGAAGACGCCCTTCACCATCGGCCTCCACAGCCCAAGGTCCCCCGGCGGATGCGCTCGGTCATGTCAGCGCCCCTCCGCCGCCGCGGACAAGGCCGCCAGCGTTTCGTCGGGCCGGGGCAAGCTCTCCTGACGCAGATCGTGCTGCAGCGCCGCCAGGGTCTCGAGGGTCTGGCGCATCCCTGGTGCGTCGATCTCGAAATAGCGGCGCAGGTGGCGCTCGACGGCGCGCAGGTCTGCGCGCGCGCTGTCGAACTGACGTGCCAGCAAACCCAGCCGGGCGTTGAGCAGCATCAGGCGCACATTCTCACGCAAAAAGTAGGCTTGATCGGGCGCAAGCAGCACGGCCTCCGGCTGGTCGATGCGGCGCAGCCGGACCAGATCGCGGGCGGCCCCCCTGAGCCGCGCCCAGGCGGCCTCGATCCCGTGTTGGACGCTGGTGCGGGCGCGCGCCCAAACAGAGTCCGCCGTGCCCCCCCCCTCTCCAGCCGTCAACGCCGGCGGCAGCGGCTCCCCCATGGGTTCGGGCGCCCCTGCAGGCCGAGCGGGCTCATCCAGCGGCGGGCCGGAGCGCAGCGGCCACTCATCCACCGCGCGGGCCAATTCATCCAGTCGGGTGACCAGTGCAGGCACATCCACCAGCGACGCGGCCCGAATGCGCTCCAGATCGCGGGCAATGGCCCGCTGCACGGGGTTGAGACGAGGCTGCGCGGCACGCTCGATGCGCTGCTGAGCACCTTGCAGCGCCGTGACCACGGGCTGGACGCTGCCCGTGAGTTGGCTTTGCTGGATGGCCAGACGCAGCGCCGCTTCCAGATCTTGCACCAGGGCATCGTCGCGCGAACGCGACACCGACAGCATCAGCTCCTCGAGTTGGCTGCGCTGCAGCGAAACCTCCGACAGCTTGACCTCCGCCACCCCCAGCCGAGCCTGCATATCGGCCACCGCTGCCTGGGCCTGATCGGCCAGCATCCGGGTCGCCGCCAGCTCGGCCTGAACATCGGTGGTGCGGCGCGCCAGTTCCTCCTGCGTGTGCGCCAGGCGCTGCCACAGCAGCGCCGTCCCCGCCAGGGCCACGGCGGCGAGCACCGCGGCCACCATGGCGAGCAGCCGCACAAAACCGCCCGCTGCGCGCGGTTGGGGGG
>NZ_JARJMT020000124.1 GCF_029335975.1 Tepidimonas sp. | reverse complement strand
TGGATGAGCCGACCAGTGCCCTGGATGTCACGGTGCAGCGGCAGGTGATCGAGCTGTTGCTGCGGCTGCAGCGCGAGCGCGGTTTGGCATACCTGCTCATCACCCACGATGTGGAGGTGGTGTGGGCGATGGCGCACGATGTGCTGGTCATGCGCGCCGGTGCCGTGGTGGAGTCGGGGCCCGCGCAGCAGGTGCTGCGCGCCCCGCGCGAGTCCTACACTCGTCAGTTGTTGGAAAGTGCAGGGGTCATCCGATGACTTGACGCCCGGGCTGCCTTGCGATGATTGCATCGACCCGGGGGTGCGCAAGCGCAGAGGCCGGCAGCGGTTGTGGTCCAATTGGGGGTGCGCGTGCTGTGTCATCACGGGGCTGGCTTGCGCTTCGATTCATGCGCGATTTTCGGAAAAGGTTTCCATGATGTCTCCATCCCCCTCGTCCGCCGACGACGGCGATCGGCAGCCCTTGCCCGCTCTTGGCTGGTCAGCCCCACTGCGTTGGCTGAGGCTGGGTTGGCGCGACTATATGACCAACCCCCTGCCGGGGGTGCTGCACGGCGGCATGATGGCGCTGTTTGGGCTCATTGTGTGGCTGGCGCTGCGCGATGAGTTTTGGCTGCTGGCCGGTGCGTTTACCGGGTTTCTGATCATTGCGCCGGTCTTGGCGTCGGGCCTGTATGCCGTCAGCCACCATTTGGAGCATGGCGAGAAGGTGTGCTGCGCCGAGGTCGTACGGCTGTGGACATCTGGCGATCGGCGTCTGATGATGTTTGGCCTGTTGCTGGGTTTGGCGGGCACAGGCTGGGTGCTTACATCGGCAGCCCTCATTACGCTGTGGGCCCCTGCGCCGGTGCAGAGGCCGCTGGACTTCGTGTTGCACGTGGTCTTGGCCGACGGGGTGGGTCTATTCGAAGTCTGGCTGCTGCTCGGGGCCTGGTTGGCCGCACCCGTATTTGCGTCCAGTGTCATGACGCTTCCCATGCTGGTGGATACGCCGACGCCGTTGTGGCAAGCGGTGGGCGAGAGTTGGCGGGCCGTCGGCAGCCAACCGGTGGTTCTTGGGATATGGGCGGTGTGCATCGTGGCGCTGGTGGCGCTGGGGATGGCGTTGGCCATGGTGGGCTTGATACTGACGGTGCCGGTTGTGGCTTACGCGAGTTGGCACGCTTACCGGGATTTCGAGCAGGCCGGGTTGATTCGGCCGCTGCGAGGGTGACAGGCGCGATGGACGGGACGTTATTTGGCTACACCGAGGCGCAGGTCGCACAGTTTGGGCTCACCTTCGGAGTGGGTGCCTTTATTTTGTATATGCTCTTTATCGTCTTGAATCTGGCACGCGAGTCCAAGGCGGGTAAGTTCGGCACCTTCGTGCTGTTTCTTGTTTTGTCGCTCGGGATGCTGGGTTTTTTAGCGAAGAATGTGATCCAGTGGATTTTGGAAAAATAGCGGTGGCCGCTGGCCTTGGGCGACGCGCAGCCGACCGATCCAATGGCCCCGATCCTCAGCAGCCTCGCGTGATGGGCAGCTCCACCGATGGCGCGCGCGCGAGATGCTTGGCCAGCTCCAGCTTGGCGATCGCGTTGCGGTGTACCTCGTCCGGACCGTCCGCCAGGCGCAGTGTGCGCTGGTTGGCGTAGCTGCGCGCCAGCGGTGTCACCTGCGACACGCCGGCACCCCCGTAGGCCTGGATGGCCCAGTCCAACACCTGACAGGCGACATCGGGGGCGACGACCTTGATCATCGCGATTTCGGCACGTGCGGCCTTGTTGCCCACCGTGTCCATCATGTAGGCGGCTTTGAGCACCAGCAGACGGGCCTGCTCGATCATGCAGCGCGCTTGCGCAATGCGCTCTTGCCAGACGGTCTGCGCAGCGATCGGCTTGCCAAAGGCGACGCGCTCGTTGAGCCGCCGGCACATCAGCTCCAGTGCGCGCTCGGCGGCGCCGATCGAGCGCATGCAATGGTGGATACGCCCTGGGCCGAGCCGCCCCTGGGCGATCTCGAAGCCCCGCCCTTCGCCAAGCAGGATATGGTCGGCCGGCACGCGCACGTCCTTCAGTTCGATCTCCATGTGGCCATGCGGCGCGTCGTCGTAGCCGAACACCGACAGCGCGCGCACGATGCGAATGCCAGGGGTGTCGGCCGGAACCACGATCATCGACTGCTGTGTATGGCGCGGTGCCCCAGGGTCGGTCTTGCCCATGACGATGTAGACCGCACAGCGCGGATCGCCCGCGCCGGAGGACCACCACTTGCGCCCGTTGATGACGTAGTGATCCCCGTCGCGCTCGATGCGGCACTGGATGTTGGTTGCGTCCGAGGAGGCCACCTCTGGTTCGGTCATCAAAAACGCCGAGCGAATCTCGCCGCGCAGCAGCGGCTCCAGCCAGCGGTCTTTCAGCGCTTCGCTGGCGTATCGCTCCAGCGTCTCCATGTTGCCGGTGTCGGGGGCAGAGCAGTTGAACACTTCTGCCGCCCACGGCACGCGGCCCATGATCTCGCACAGTGGCGCGTATTCGAGGTTGCTCAGCCCCTCCGGTGCCCGCGGCGAGTTGGGCAGAAATAGGTTCCACAGGCCAGCCGCGCGCGCCTTGGGTTTGAGGTCCTCGATCAGGCGTGTGGGGATCCAGGCGTTGCCAGCGGCGCGGTTGGCTTCGACCTCCGCCTCGAAGCGGTCTTCGTTGGGGTAGATGTATTCGTCCATGAAGGCCATCAGGCGCTCGCGCAGAGCTTGCACGCGGGGGCTGTAGGCAAAGTCCATCGGGGTTCTCCAGAGTCCGATCAGGGGAGGGGGTTAGTGCACCTGTTGCGCAAAGCGCCAGGCCAACTGAGCGAGGGGGCGGGCCCCGGCTGCGCTCTGGCGGGCCTGGGCGCTGGAGGCGATGCCCAGCTCCACCCGCTTGGCAATGCCTTGCAAGATGGCCGCCAGGCGGAAGGCGTTGTAGGCCAAATAGAAGGGCCAGTCGCGGCGCAGGGCCTCGGGGGTGGCAAAGCCGGTCTGCTCGCAGTAGCGCTCGATGTATTCATCCTCGGACGGGATGCCCAGGGCCGCCCAGTCCAGCCCGGCGATTCCGCGAAAGGCGCCGGGTTCGATGTGCCAGGACATGCAGTGGTAGCTGAAGTCGGCCAGCGGGTGGCCCAGCGTGGACAGCTCCCAGTCCAGCACCGCCACGATGCGCGGCTCCGTGGGGTGGAACATCAGGTTGTCCAGCCGGTAGTCGCCATGGACCACGCTGACCCATCGCTCGCCGCGCGCCATGTCGGGCAGGTGGGCGGGCAGCCAGACCATGAGTGCCTCCATCTCGGGGATGGGGTCAGTGATGGAGGCGACGTACTGCTTGCTCCAGCGCGCGATCTGGCGCTCGAAGTAGTTGCCGGGCTTGCCGTAGTCGGACAGCCCCACGGCCTGCACGTCCACCCGATGCAGGGCGGCGAGCACGCGGTTCATTTCCAGGTAGTGCGCGCGGCGCTGTTCGGGGGTCATCCCGGGCAGTGACTGGTCCCACAGCACGCGGCCCTCGACATGCTCCATGACGTAGAAGGCGCGCCCGATTACAGACTCGTCCTCGCACAGCACATGCATGCGCGCCACGGGCACGTCGGTGGCGGCCAGGGCTTGCATGACACGGAACTCGCGTTCGATGGCGTGCGCCGACGGCAGCAGTTTGGCCACCGGCCCGGGCTTGGCGCGCATGACGTACGCCCGTGCCGGGGTGACGAGCCGATAGGTCGGATTGGACTGTCCGCCGGGGAATTTTTCGATGGACAGCGGCCCAGCAAAGCCCGGCAGGTGCACCGTCAACCAGCGCTCCAGCGCGGCGACGTCGAGGGCATGGCTGGCCGGGGTATCGGCGGGGCGGGGGGAGTCAGGCATGGCGGGCAGGCAGATGAGCCGACCCACCCGCCCTGCGGCCGGGGGTCAGGGGTCGGATTCGACGATGCGCATGAGCAGGCCCCGGTCGCGGATCACCAGGCCGCCCGGCTCGATGCGGATCGCGCCTTCGCGTTCCATGGCCTTGAGCTCTTGGTTGACGCGCTGGCGCGAGGCACCGAGCAGCTGGGCCAATTCTTCCTGCGCCAGTTGCAAGCCGATGCGTGTCTCCTGCCCGTTGGACAGGCACGGCAGGCCGTAGGAGCGGCACAAATGCAACAGCTGCTTGGCCAGCCGCGCGCGCAGAGGCAGGGTGTTCAAGTCCTCCACCAGGCCGAACAAGGTGCGCAGACGCCGCGCCTGCAGGCGCAGCAGCGCCTCGTACAGCTCCACATGCTGGTCCAGGATTTTTTGCAGATCGCTGCGTGCCACGCACAGCAGGGTGGTGGGACCATGGGCGTAGGCATCGTGGGTGCGCGCGTCGCCGTCGAACATCGCGATATCGCCAAACCACACGCCCGGCTCCACATAGGTCAGCGTGATCTGCTTGCCCGTGATGGAGGTGGAGCTCACGCGCACGGCCCCTTTGGCCACAGCCGTCCACAGCGTCGGCGGGTCGCCGCGCGCGGCGATCAGATCGCCGTCCTGATAGCGTTTGACGAAGGCGCATCGAAGAATGTCGTGCCGCAGCGACGGCGAAAGACTGGAAAACCAGCGACCCTGATTGATCGCTTCCCTCTCTTCCATTGTCAGAATCGGTTCGTCGAAGGGCTGTCGTGTGAGCGACTGGGACATCATGGGTGTGTCTCCTCGGTGACCCGTGTCGGTCGGCATGGCGCGCGAACCGTCAACGGTGGCGCAGCCGTGTTGTTCAGCGGTATTGGGCGGCGCGCTTGTCCAAAAATGCGCGAATGCCTTCGCCCGCGTTGGGGTGGTGCAGATTGCGCACGAAATGGTCGCGCTCGCCGCGCAGCTGAGAGGACAGGGATTGGGTGGGCGCATCGTTGGCCAGCGCTTTGATGCTGGCCAGCGCATTGGGGGCTTGGGCATTGAGCCTTTGCGCCATGGTCAGCGCCTCGTGCAGCGCTGCGCCCGGGGCAGTGACTGCGGTGACGAGTCCGAGCTGGTGCAGCCGCTCGGCGCCGATGCGCTCGCCCAGCATCAGCAGCTGCAGAGCAGTGGCGCGCGGCAATTGGCGCATCAGGCTCCAGGTGGCTCCGCCGTCCGGCGACAACGCCACGTTGACATAGGCCATCACGAACACCGCATCGCGCGCGGCCACCAGCAGGTCGCACGCCAGCGCGAGCGAAAACCCCGCCCCCGCGCAGGCCCCCTCGACCGCGGCGATGACAGGCTTGGGAAAACTGCGGATCGTCTCGATCCAGCTGTGCAGGGCCTCGATGCTGTCGGCCTGTACCTCGGGCGGCTGCTGCCGGTTGGCCAGCAAGCGCTGCAAGTTGCCGCCGGCGCAGAAGGTGCCACCGTCGCCGGTGAGGACGACGCTGCGCACCTCGGCGTTGCGCTCGGCGGCAATCAGCGCCTCGATGCCGGCCACGTAGATCTCAGGTGCCAGCGCATTGCGCTGCTCGGGATTGTGGAGGGTCAGCACCAAGGTGCCGCCGTGGCTGTGGCTCTTGAGTGTGGCGGTCATGGGTTCATTCCTCGGGGTGCAGCAGGCTCAGGCCCAGCGCACCCCGGCGGCGCAGCCAAGGCGAGGGTCGATAGCGCGGGTCGCCATAGACGGTCTGCAGGTTGAACAAAATCTCCAGAACGCTCGCCGCCCCGACACGGTCGCCCATGGCCAATGGCCCGGCCGGATAGCCTAAACCCAGGGTGACGGCGGTCTCGAGGTCGCTGGGCGTGCAAATGCCTTGCTGGCAGATGTCGGCGGCGATGTTGACGATGGTGGCCACCACGCGCTGCGTGACGAAACCGCCACTGTCGCGGATGACGCTCACCGCCTTGCCGTCGCGCGCGAACAGGGCGTGCGCCGCGGCGCGCATGTCGTGGCGCGTGGCGGGGTTGGTGGCCAGCACCCGGCGTTTGACGGCAGCATCCGGCAGCAGCATGTCGATACCGATGGTGCGGCCGGGGTCGAGCCGCTCTACTGCCGCCACTGTGGTGACATCGTGGCCGAGCGGCGCCACCACGATCAGTGCCCGCTCTGACGGCTGGGCGGCGGTCTCGATCGTCGCCCCCAGATCCTTGAGCAGCTGAAGCAGCTCCGCTCGGCGCGCCGCGCGAGTGGGCACCCACACCGGTGGCAGCGTCTCCACCACCGGCACGGGCGGCTCTGGCGGCAGCTGTGCCTGCCCGTCCAGGTAGCGGTAAAAACCCTCACCAACCTTACGCCCAATCACACCACCGGCCAGCCGCTGCGCGGCGATGACGCTTGGGCGAAAGCGCGGCTCTTCGTAATACTGGTGGTAGATCGACTCCATCACCGGCTGGGAGACATCCAGAGCCGTGAGGTCCAACAGCTCGAATGGCCCCAGGCGAAACCCCATCTGATCCTTCAGAATGCGGTCGATGGTGGCGAAGTCGGCCACCCGCTCGCCGGCAATGCGCAGCGCCTCGGTGATATAGCCGCGTCCGGCATGGTTGACGATGAAGCCGGGTGTGTCCTGCGCCAGCACCGGGGTGTGGCCCATTTCGCGCGCGAAGGCGGCCAGCCGCTGCACGACGCCCGGGTCGGTTTTGAGTCCGGCCACCACCTCGACCACCTTCATCAACGGCACCGGATTGAAGAAATGAAAGCCGGCCAGCCGCTGTGGGGTGCGCAGCCGGCTGCCGATTGCCGTCACCGAAAGCGACGAGGTATTGGTCGCCAACACCGCATCCGGGCCAACGATATCTTCGAGCTGACGGAACAGATCTTGTTTGACCTCCAGCCGCTCGACGACGGCTTCGATGATGAGATCGCAGCCCGCCAGCGCCTCCAGGCCCGCGGCCGGCACCAGCCGCTGCTGGCATGCCGCAGCCTCGTCGGCGCCCAGGCGGCCCTTGGCCACCAGCTTGGCCCAGGTGTCGCGCAGGCTGGCGCAGGCCGCTTCGACGGCGGCTGGCTGCGCGTCCACCAGGTGCACGGTGCTGCCTGCCTGGGCAGCGATCTGGGCGATGCCCCGGCCCATGGCACCGGTTCCAACCAGGCCAATTTTGGGAAAAATCAAACGGTTGGTGACTTGGGACATGCTCAACACAGTATCCTTGAGAGCGGGTGTGACGGAATTGTTCGATGGAATGCCTGATGCGCCGCGGCCAGTCCACAGGAATCCCCGCATGAACCTCAAATCCGCGTTGAGCAGCTGGCTGCTGATGGTGGTGGTGCAGGGTCACGCCCAGTCGCTGGGGGCGGTGCAGGGCGCCGCCATTATCGGTCGGCCGCTCGATATTGTGGTGCAAAGCCTTGGGGCTGCGGAGGACGGCGCGCTCTCCCCATGCGTGCAGGCGGAGGTGCGCTACGGCGAGATGCGCCTGAGCCCGTCGGATGTTGACCTGACTTTCGAGGGCGATGTGGCGCAGGCGGGGGGCATGCTGCGGGTGCGCACACGCCTGCCGGTCAACGAGCCCTTCGTCACGCTCGAGGTGCGGGTTGGCTGCCCGGTGCGTTTGACCCGTGCGTACACGTTGTTGGCGGAGATGGAGCCGCAGTTGCCCGTGCTTCCGCCCACCGCGACCGGATCCGATGAGGCGTCTTCGGTCGCCCCGGCGCCGGTCACCCCCAAACGGCCGGTGGCCAGGAC
>NZ_JARJMT020000188.1 GCF_029335975.1 Tepidimonas sp. | reverse complement strand
GGGGCGACGCTTGTCGATGATGGCCATGTCGCAGTCGAGCTGCTTGGCCAGCGCCCGCGCACGCACCACGCCGCCGACGTCTGGCGAGACGACGAGCAGATTGGGGTAATTCTTTTGCCGCAGATCGCCCAGCAGCACCGGCGAAGCGTAGATGTTGTCCACCGGAATGTCGAAAAAGCCCTGGATCTGGTCGGCGTGCAGGTCCATGGTCAGCACGCGCTCGACCCCGACCACCTGCAACATGTTGGCCACGACCTTGGCGCTGATGGGCACGCGGCTGGAGCGCGGACGGCGATCTTGGCGCGCATAGCCAAAATAAGGGATCACCGCCGAGATGCGTGCAGCCGAGGCGCGCTTGAGCGCATCGACCATGATGACGAGCTCCATCAGGTTCTCGTTGGTCGGCGCGCAGGTGGGCTGGATGACGAACACGTCGCGGGCGCGGACGTTTTGGCCGATCTCGACCGTCACCTCACCGTCGGAGAAGCGGCCGACGTGGGCCGTACCCAGGCGGGTGCCCAAATGGCGGGCGATTTCAGCGGCCAGTGCCGGATTGGCATTGCCGGTGAAAAGCATGAAATCGGGAGCATGCGCTGGCGTCGAGCGTTCCATGGTGTAACCGGCACTGGGAAGAAATTTGGCAGGGGAGGAAGGATTCGAACCCTCGCATGTCGGAATCAAAATCCGATGCCTTAACCAACTTGGCGACTCCCCTACACAGGTTCGCCGCAGACGCGGCGAACCTCATGCAGCGTTGCTAGCAACTGCAGCAACAAGACTCACATTATAGCGCCTTTTTGCCACTCAACCAGCGGATGTGCCGGCAAACCGTGGCAGATCCGAATCTGCCAGCCGCTCGGCCAATCCGCCGATTGCACGGCGGCTGCTTCGGCCTCGCTGGACAGGGCCGCGAACACGGCGCTGCCCGAGCCGGTCATGCGGGGCTGCAGGCCCAGACGGCTCAGCCGCTCGAGGGCTGCGGCGACGTCGGCGCACAGGCGCATGGCCACGGGTTGCAGGTCGTTGCGGCCCCACGGTCGAACGGGGTCGGCCGCGATGCCTGCAACGAATGCCTCCATTTTAGCCAACGGTGTGGCCCGTTCGAGGTCGCTGGCTTGATAAATCACCGCGGTCGCGGTGCCGGCGGGGGGTTTGACGATCGCATAGCGGGCTGCGGGCAGGTCTACGGGTGTGAGCCGATCCCCGATGCCTTCGACCCAGGCATTGCGTCCCCCCAGAAAAAACGGCACGTCGGCACCCAGTCGCGCGCCAAGGCGGATCAGCGCATCGCGCGGCCATTCCAACCCCCATAAGCGGTTGAGGGCCATCAGGGTGCTGGCCGCATCGCTGGATCCACCGCCCAGGCCGGCCTGCTGTGGGATGCGCTTGTCCAGCACGATGTGCGCGCCCAGGGGGCTGCCGCTGGCCGCCTGCAAGGCGCGCGCGGCACGCAAACACAGATCATCCTCGGGCAGAGCGGGCGAGTCGTCGTTGGCGGCACGCAGGTCTTCGCGTGACAGGCGGCCATCGCGCCGCACTTCGAGGTGCAATGTGTCGGCCCAATTCACCAGCCGAAAGACCGATTGCAGTTCGTGATAGCCGTCAGCACGGCGGCCGGTGACATGCAGAAACAGATTGATCTTGGCGGGGGCGGGAATGTCGAGCAGTCGCTGCATGGGTCAGGGTTGCCAGAGCAGGCGCAAGTCGGCGGCAGGCGGGGGGGCGGTGCGGCGCGCGCGCAGTCGGCCTTGCGGCTGCTGTGTCAGATCCACCTCCCAGCCAGGGACGTCTTGGGCCGAGCCGCCAAGCCAGGCAAACAGAGCGGCGACCGGCAGCGGGGCGCCGGTCAGATCGGCGGTCAGGGTCTCCAGGCTGTCGTAGCGGCGGGGCGGTTCATCGCCGCGATCCAGCCAAGCAGCCGCGCCGTCCCAGCGAAGGGTTGCCAAAGTTTGCCCCAGGGGGGTGTACAGGCGCAACGCGCCTTGTGCGGGTGTGCCCTCCAGCTCGAAGCTGGCTGTCCAACGTTGGGGCGGCTGCGTTGCCAGGGTCAGCGCAAGCCGCCCGCTCCATGGTGCTGTCGTCGGGGCGGGGGGGGTGGCGCAGCCGGCGAGCAAGGCGCTGGCAGCAAGGGCGAGCACCAGCGCGCGCCGCCCGCAGGGCGGCCTCACGGCTCGACACCGAGGCGCTGCAGCGTCTCGGTCAAGGTTCGGTGGCGGCGGTCGAGCTCCAGTCCCTGGCGCCAGACCGCGCGCGCCAAGTCTGGCTCGCCCAGCACCCAGAGCACCTCGCCCAGGTGGGCCGCAATCTCGGCGTCCGGACGGCGTTGCATTGCATCGGTCAACAGACGCCGCGCTTCGGCCAGATTGCCCAGGCGAAACTCTACCCAACCCAGGCTGTCGATGATGTAGGCATCCTCGGGGGCGCGGCGCAGGGCTTCCTGGATCAGCGCCTTGGCCTCAGACAGGCGTTCGCCTCGGTCGGCCAAGGCGTAGCCCAGCGCGTTGTAGGCTTGGGGATCGTCCGGCTGGCGCGAGATGAGCTCGCGCAACAGGCGCTCCATCTCGTCCAGCCGCCCGAGTCGCTCGGCGGTCATGGCCTGTTCATACATCAGATCGGTGTCTGCCGGTGCGCTGCGCAGCGCCTGGTCCAGAAGGTCGTAGGCCGCCTGCGCATGGCCGTGATCGCGCAGCAAGCGGGCTTCGGCGAGCTGCAGGCGGCGCTGGCCCTCGGCGTCCAGGGAAGGCAATGGCTGCAGCAGAGCGCGGCCTTCGGCCAGCCGGCCGCGCTCTGCCAGCGCCCGTGCGTAGGCGATGCGCACGGCGGGGTCGGTGTCAGGCGTGTCCCGCGTGGCGAGCAGGTGGCGCTGGAGCAGGGACTCGGCATCGGCGGGCCAGGCGTCCAGCAGCTCCAGCGCCAGCAGCGCTGCGGGCGCGGAGCGGGGATCGGCGCGTACCGCCTGGCGTGCGGACTGCAGGGCGTCGGCGTCCTGTCCAGCCTGGCGCTGCACGCGCCCGAGCGCCGCCCAGGCCGCAGCCGCAGTGTCCGGCGCACGCAAGGAGGGCTCGAGCGCGACCCGGGCGGCCGCCACGGCTTGCGTCCGGTCTGTGGCGCGGGCCAGCGCTGCGGGCACCAGCGCAATCAGGCCAGGCCGGTGCGCGGCAGGGGCGGCGCGGATCCAGTCGCGCAGCAGCGGGCCTATCTCACGCACCTGCTGCAGGCCGATCAGCAATTGCAGCTGGGTGCGGCGCGCTTCGTCGTCGCTGGGCAGCGCTGCCGACCAGTCCCGGGCGGCGGTCAATGCGGCTTGGGGAGCGCGGCCTTGCAAGGCGATTTCGATGGCGCGTCGGAACAGCTCCGGCTGCCGGGTGCGCTTGGCTGCATCGAGGATGAGCGAATATGCCGCGCCAGGGTCGGTCCGGTGCTGCATTTCGGCCAGCACAAGCTGGTAGAACAGCTCGGCATCGAGTGCCGAGGGCTGCGCGGGCCGCACCACGGGGGTATCGGACGAGGCGGGGGCCGTCTGTCCCAGGGTCACCGGGGCGTGCCACAGGAAGCCGATCAGCCAAGGGGCAAGGAGTGTTAGGCGCAGGCGCGGCATGGAGGTTCCATCACAGGGAATGCCCGATTGATCATAATCCAGCGCATTCGTTCATGCCCTGGCGCGCCGATCCCCATGCCCGAGTTGCCCGAAGTCGAAGTCACCCGGCTGCGCATTGCCGATCGGCTGGTCGGCGCGCGCATCGCGGCCGTGTGGACGGGCCAGCCGCTGCGCTGGCCGCTGGGGGTGGCGCCACAGGCGCTGGTGGGGCGCCAGGTGCGGGCGGTGCGGCGGCGGGGCAAGTATCTGCTGGTTGATCTGGACGAGGGCCTGTTGCTGCTGCATCTGGGCATGTCGGGCAGTCTGACGATGGGCGAGGCGTTGCCGCCGCCGGGGCGCCATGACCATGTGGATCTGCACACCGATCGCGGCACGCTGCGGCTGCACGATCCGCGCCGCTTTGGCGCCGTGGTCTATGCGCGCGGCGAGGACGACGCGCTGGCGCAGCGACTGCTGGGTGGTCTGGGGGTGGAGCCGCTGGAGCCCGCGTTCGACCCGATCCGCTTCCATGCTGCGCTGCGCGGTCGGCGCGCCCCGATCAAAACCGTGCTGTTGGCGGGCGATATCGTGGTCGGGGTCGGCAACATCTATGCGAGTGAGGCGCTGTTTTTGGCCGGCATTCGACCGACGACGCCGGCCATGCGCCTGAGTCGGCCGCGCGCAGCTCGGTTGCATGCCGCCATTCGCCAGGTGTTGCAGCGCGCCTTGGCCGTTGGGGGCAGCACCCTGCGGGACTTTCGCGTCGATGGGCAGGGCGGCTACTTCCAACTCGAGATGTGGGTCTACGACCGCGCCGGCCAGCCGTGCCGGGTGTGCGGCACGCCGATCCGCATGATCCGCCAGGGCCAGCGCTCCAGCTACTACTGCCCGCGCTGCCAAACCTATTGAGCGGTTTCATCATGGGGCACGGCAGAGGGCCGAGCAATGGGGTTGCAGGCGCAGGTCGAGCGCGTGAGGGATCGCTGATGGGTATGTGTACACCTGAGATTCCCACGGCGCTGCGGCGGTCGTTTTTTGCGCGGGTCGTCGCATGGCAGCGGCAGCACGGTCGGCACGATCTGCCTTGGCAGGGCACGCGCGATCCGTACCGGGTCTGGCTGTCCGAGATCATGTTGCAACAAACGCAGGTGCGGACCGTGCTTGCTTACTACGGGCGGTTTTTGCAGCGCTTTCCCACCGTGCACGCATTGGCCGACGCCTCTTTGGACGAAGTGTTGGCCCTGTGGAGCGGACTGGGCTACTACAGCCGGGCGCGCCATCTGCACGCTTGCGCGCAGGCCGTGGTCGCGCAGCATGGCGGGCGTTTTCCGGCCAGCGCCGAGGCCCTGGCCACCTTGCCCGGGATCGGTGCTTCGACCGCGGCAGCGATTGCGGCGTTTTGCTTCGGCGAGCGCCGCTCCATCCTGGATGGCAATGTGCGGCGGGTGTTGTCCCGGGTGCTCGCCGAGGCCGGTGACCCGGCCCGTGCGGACACGCAGCGGGCTCTGTGGAGCGCTGCCCAAGCGCTGCTGCCAACCGATGCCGCGCCGCACGACATGGCGGCCTACACCCAAGGACTGATGGACCTGGGCGCGACGGTGTGCACCCGCAGCCGTCCCCGGTGCGACGCCTGCCCCGTGGCTGCGCTGTGTGCAGGACGGGCCAGCGGTGATCCCACCGCATGGCCGCGCCAAACCGTGCGGGCAGCCCGGCGCACCGAGGCCTGGTGCCTGCCGCTGTACCTGCGCGCGGACGGCGCTTGGTGGCTGCAGCGCCGCCCCGCACGGGGCATCTGGGCGGGGCTGTGGGCGCCGCCTGTGCTGTCTGCGATCGAGGGGCTCACGGCGTGGTTGCGAGACCAGCCAGGTGTGCAGGCGGACTGGCCTGTAGCGTTTGACCACGCGCTGACGCACCGGCAGCTGCGGCTGCAGCCGGTGGTGTGCCGTTTGCCTGTGTCATCCGATGTGCTCAGCGCCCCGCAGGCGCCGGGAGTGCAGCCCGATCAGGGCGCCTGGTGCTCACCATCCGAGGCACTGGCGCTTGGGTTGCCAGCCCCCATACGCGTCTGGCTCGAAAGCCTGGATTCGGGCAGCCGTACATCCAGCTCCCGGTGACGGCGCTGCACCGACCAGGTCGCGGCGAAGTGGGCGGCCAGCCGCTCCACCAGATAGACCGAGCGGTGCTGGCCGCCGGTGCAGCCAATCGCAACCGTGACATAGCTGCGGTGGTCGCGCACCATCCCGGGCAGCCAGTGCTCCAGGAAGGCGGTGATCTGCGCCTGCATGGCGGCGACTTCGGGCTCGGCGTCAAGGTAGGCGGCCACCGGGGCATCCAGCCCCGTCAGCGCACGCAGCGCCGGTTCGTAGTGTGGATTGGGCAGCATGCGCACATCGAACACATAGTCCGCGTCCATGGGGATGCCGCGCTTGAAAGCGAAGGACTCGAACACCAGGGTCAGCGGTGCGGGGGCGTGCAGCAGCAGGGCCTTGACCTCGGTGCGCAACTGGGCAGCCTTGAGTTGACTCGTGTCGATGACCAGCGCCCCCTCGCGCAGCGCCGCGAGCAGCTCGCGTTCCAGCGCCAAGGCATCGACCAGGGCACGGCGCTGGTCGGCAGTGCCGCGTACCGACAGGGGGTGCATGCGCCGGGTTTCAGAGTAGCGGCGCACCAGCACGTCATCGGTCGCGTCGAGGAACAGCACAGTCAGGGCAACCCCGCTCTGGCGCAGGGCCGTCAGCCGCTGTGGCAGGCCTGGCAGCGACGTCGCACTGCGCACGTCGATCGCCACTGCCACCCGTTCGGCCTGATGCTCCCGCTCGACGGCGATAAAGGCCTCCAGCAGCTCGGGCGGCAGGTTGTCCACGCAGTAAAAGCCGGAGTCCTCCAAGGCATGCAGGGCGACCGACTTGCCCGAGCCAGACATTCCGGTGATCAGCACCACATGTGGGGTGGGGGAGGTCATACCTTTAATAGCTCCCGGGCGTGGGCCCGTGATGTGTCGGAACTGTGGCCACCGAGCATGCGCGCCAGCTCCTCGACGCGCGCCTCGCCCTCCAGGGGTGTGACCTGGCTGACCGCGGCCTGGCCCTGCTGAACCTTGCTCACTTGCAGATGGTGGTGGGCGCAGGCGGCCACCTGGGGCAGGTGGGTCACAGCAAGCACCTGCCGGTCGGCACCGAGCCGACGCATGAGTCGCCCCACCGTGTGGGCGACCGTCCCCCCGATCCCGCTGTCCACCTCGTCAAAGATCAGCGTCGGGGCCTCGCCCAACTGGCTGGTCACGACGGCGATCGCCAGCGCGATGCGCGACAGCTCACCGCCGGAGGCCACCTTGCCGACGGGGCGGGGCGTGACGCCGGGATGGCCCGCCACCAAAAAGTCGACCCGTTCCAGCCCCGAGGCTTGCGGCTCGGGCAGTGGCTCCAAGCGGACTTCGAATCGGCCGCCCGCCATACCCAGGCCTTGCATCGCCTCGGTGATGGCGGCACTCAACCGCTCGGCCGCCGGCTGGCGCTGGCGCGAGACGGCCTGGGCCTCGGCCAGGAAAGCCTGCCGTGTCCGCTCGACCTGCGCGCGCAGGGTGTCCAGGTCGGCGGCTTGCTCCAGCGCGCGCAGCCGTGCTTGCCAGTCTTGCCAGCGTTGGGGCAGCTCCTGCGGCGGGCAACGGTAACGCCGTGCCAGCCCCATCCAGCGCGACAAACGCTCATCCAAGGCCGCCAGGGCGGCGGGATCCAGCTCGGTGTGACGGGCCTGGTGCTGCAGGTCGCGGCAGGCATCGTCAATCTGCGCCTGGGCCTGCTGGAGCGCATCGGCGATGGCCCCATAACGGGGCTCGATGTGCTGCTGATCCCGCAGGGTGTGGATGGCCTGTCCGATCAGCCGTGACGCATTGACCTCCTCGCCGTCCAGCGCGCCAAGGGCGGCCTGCGCCGCGTCGATCAAGGTTTGCGCATGCGCCAGCCGGGCATGCTGTCGGTTGAGGTCCTCCCATTCGTCCATGCCGGGGGCCAGACGGCCCACCTCATCCACCTGCCACTGCAGACGTTCCCGTTCGGCCTCGCGGGTGTTCTGGGTGGCCTCGGCTGACTCCAGCGCGGCGATGGCCGCACGCCACGCCGCCCATGCGGCACGCAGCGCCGACGTGTCCAGCCGGGCATAGCGGTCCAGCAGCTCGCGTACGGTGTCGGGACGGGTCAAGCTTTGCCAGGCGTGCTGGCCGTGGATGTCCACCAGGTGTTCACCCAACGACCGCAACTGCGCTGCCGTGGCCGCGCTGCCGTTGATCCAGCCCCGGCTGCGGCCCTGCACATCGACCGTGCGGCGCAGCAGCACCGGCTCGCCCGGCGCGGCATCGAAACCCTGTTCCGCCAGCCAGGCTGCGGCAGCGGGTGGGATGTCGAACTCACCCGCCACCTCAGCGCGGTTGGCTCCCTCACGCACCAACTGCGCTTCGGCCCGCCCCCCCAGCAGCAGTTGCAGGGCATCGATCAGGATGGACTTACCCGCCCCCGTCTCGCCCGTGAGCGCCGTGAACCCAGGGCCCAGGTCCACCTCCAGGGTATGGACGATGACAAAATCGCGAACCGCCAGCCGCAGCCAGCTCATGCGTCATCCCCCTGTGCACGGATCATGCCACCACTCCCTCGTTCCAGTGCAGCTTGCGCCGCAGGGTGTCGAAATAGCTCCAGCCCACCGGATGCAGCAACCGCAGCGTATGGATCGAGCGGCGCACCGCGATCCGGTCGCCTGGCAACAAGCTGGTGAAGGTCTGCATGTCGAAATGCGCACTCGGCTCCCGTCCCGCGACGACTTCAATCGCGATTTCACCGTCGCTGGGCAGTACGATGGGGCGGTTGGACAAGGTGTGGGGGGCGATGGGTACCATGATCCACCCGGCGATGGCTGGGTGGATGAGCGGCCCGCCCGCTGACAGCGCATAGGCGGTGGAACCTGTGGGCGATGCGATGATCAGCCCGTCGGCGCGCTGATTGGCGACGAAGTGGCCGTCCACCTCTACACGCAGCTCCACCATGCTGGGGGCGCCGCCTCGGTTGACGACCACGTCGTTCATGGCAATGGCTTGGAACACGCAGTGGCCATCGCGCCAGACGCCCGCTTGCATCAGGGCACGGTACTCCTCTTCATAGGCGCCGCGCAGCATCGGGCGGAGAATGTCCGCAAAACGGTCGAACGGAATATCGGTGATGAAGCCCAAGCGCCCCTGGTTGATGCCGATGAGTGGCACGCCGCAAGGCCCAAGCTGGCGGCCGATGCCCAGCATCGTGCCGTCGCCGCCGACCACCAAGGCCAGGTCGCAGTGGGCGCCGATGCCAGCAACGTCCAATATTCCGTCGCCCATCGGCCCCATGTGGTGCGCCGTCTCGCGCTCCAGCGTGACCTCGCACCCTTGCTCGTGCAGGAAGTGTACCACCCGCTCGAGCGCGTCGCGGCTGCCGCTCGCATGGTATTTGCCCACCAGTGCGACCCGCCGAAACTGCAGCGCAAGGTCGGACTCGGCATGCGGCGCGGGCGATGAGGGCAGCGCAGAGGGACGATTCATGCTCAAATTACAACATGGCTTTCTGACGGTGGGATGATGTTAGACGAGCGTTCCAAATTGCTGCTCAAGGCGTTGGTCGAGCGCTACATCGCCGACGGCCAGCCGGTGGGTTCGCGCACGCTGTCCAAGGCAGCGGGGCTCGATCTGTCTCCAGCGACCATCCGCAATGTGATGAGCGACCTGGAGGATTTGGGCTTGGTGGCCAGCCCGCATACCTCGGCCGGACGCGTACCGACGCCGCGCGGATACCGCTACTTCGTCGATACGATGTTGACCGTGCGGCGCAGCGAGCTGCCCGAAATCGATGCCTTGTCGGCGCCAACGTTGGCGGCCGAACAGCCCCGCCAGGTGCTCAGCCAAGCGGCGCAATTGCTGTCGCAGCTCTCGCACTTCGTGGGGGTGGTTCGAGTGCCGCGGCGACCGGTGGTGTTTCGGCACATTGAGTTTTTGCGCCTGTCTGAGCGGCGGGTGTTGGTCATTCTGGTGTCGCCGGATGGCGATGTGCAAAACCGCATCCTGCATCCGCACAGTGAGTTCACGCAGGATCAGTTGCAATCGGCTGCCAATTTCCTCAATGCCCACTACGCTGGGTTGACGCTCGATACCGTGCGCGAGCGCTTGCGTCACGAAGTCGACGCGCTGCGCGGCGAGATCGCAGCCCTGATGCTCAAGGCCGTCGAGGCCGGCAGCGATGCGGCCGAGACCGACGAGGTGGTCATCGCGGGCGAGCGCAATCTGTTGGCCGTAGACGAGTTTGCCCGCGATATGGGCAACCTGCGCAAATTATTCGATCTGTTCGAGCAAAAAACTCAGGTGATGCGGCTGCTCGACATTTCCAGCCAGGCCGACGGCGTGCGGATTTTCATCGGCGGCGACAGCCAAGTGGTGCCCTATGAGGAGCTGTCTGTGGTCAGCGCACCTTACGAGGTCGACGGTCAGGTGGTGGGCACGCTCGGGGTCATCGGCCCGCAGCGCATGCCCTACGACCGTATGATCCAGATCGTCGACATCACGGCCAAGCTGGTCGGCCACGCACTGAGCCAAACCCGCGCGGGGTGAGCGCGGGCCGCTACAATCCTGTCGTCGGTCTATGGGCTACTGCTCGGTGCTGCAGACGGTCTCGAGTTAGTATCGGTTGCGGGTCACGGCGGTGGTCGGGCGTCCTCGCCACACAGGTCCGCAGCGCATGGCACGAGTCAAACCGGGCTCATAGCTCAATCGGTTAGAGCAGCGGACTCATAATCCGTTGGTTGCAGGTTCGAGTCCTGCTGGGCCCACCACGACGCCGGACCGGACCCGGATCCGGCAATCCATACGCCTCGCCTCTGCGGCTCCAGGTTGAGCAAGTGAGCGTGTAACGGAGCCGGCTTGCGGCGCTGCCGTGGCCACACCGATACGGCCCCGTTCCCTATCGATCCAAACGAAGTATGTTGAAATCTTTGCGCCAGGACTGGCTCTCCAACATCCGCAATGATTTGCTTGCGGGCCTCGTCGTCGCGCTGGCACTCATCCCCGAGGCCATCGCCTTTTCGGTGATTGCGGGCGTCGATCCCAAGGTGGGGCTCTATGCCTCGTTCTGCATCGCCACGGTCATTGCATTCACCGGAGGCCGTCCAGGCATGGTGTCCGGAGCCACGGGCGCGATGGCACTGCTGATGGTGACGCTGGTCAAGGAGCACGGCTTGCAATACCTGCTGGCCGCCACGGTGCTGACGGGTGTACTCCAAATCATCGCGGGCTGGCTCAAGCTCGGTGCTTTGATGCGATTCGTCTCGCGCTCGGTCATCACCGGTTTTGTCAATGCGCTGGCCATCCTGATCTTCATAGCGCAGATACCCGAGCTGACCCATGTGACATGGCATGTCTACGCCATGACGGCAGCGGGTCTGGGCATCATCTACGGCTTTCCCTACATCACCAACGCCGTGCCGTCGCCGCTGGTGGCCATCGTCGTGCTGACCGGCGTCGCGATCTTCCTCGGCCTCGACATTCGCACCGTGGGCGACATGGGCCAGCTGCCCGACAGCCTGCCGGTGTTCCTGCTGCCGGATGTACCGCTGAACCTTGAAACCTTGGCGATCATCTTCCCGGTCTCGGCTACCTTGGCGGTCGTTGGTCTGCTGGAATCCATGATGACGGCTTCCATCGTCGATGACCTGACCGACTCCAACAGCAACAAAAACCGCGAATGCGTGGGGCAGGGTATTGCCAATATCGCCTCGGGCTTCCTCGGTGGGATGGCCGGTTGCGCGATGATCGGCCAGTCGGTCATCAATGTGAAGTCGGGGGGTCGTGGCCGACTCTCCACACTGGCTGCCGGGGTGTTCCTGTTGTTGATGGTGGTGTTCATCGGCGACTGGGTCGCGCAGATTCCGATGGCGGCCTTGGTCGCGGTGATGATCATGGTGTCCATCGGCACCTTCAACTGGGCTTCCATTCGCAACCTGCGCGAGCACCCCAAAAGCTCCAGTATCGTGATGTTGGCCACCGTGGTGGTGACGGTCGGCACCCACGACTTGGCCAAGGGCGTGCTGGTCGGCGTGCTGCTGTCCGGCATTTTCTTCGCCCATAAGGTGGGGCAGATTTTGCGCGTCACCTCCCGCACCGAGGACGAGGGGCGCATGCGCGTCTACACCGTTACGGGGCAGGTGTTCTTCGCTTCGGCGGATCGTTTCATCAATGCCTTTGATTACAAGGAGGTCATCGAGAAGGTGCGCATCGACGTCAGCCGCGCACATTTCTGGGACATCACCGCCGTCAGCGCCCTGGACAAGGTGGTCATCAAGTTCCGCCGTGAAGCCACCGAGGTGGAAGTCATCGGCTTGAACGAAGCCAGCGCCACGCTGGTGGACAAGTTCGCCGTACATGACAAAGACGGTGCCGAAGACATGTTGATGGGCCATTGAGAGGAAGCCGGATCATGAACAACGAAAACAAGGTGTTGGCCTGTGTGGACCAGTCCCGCTTTGCCGATTACGTGGCCGACTACGCGGCGTGGGCCGCTCGGCGCATGGATGCACCGCTGGAATTTCTGCACGTCATCGATCGCCATCCCGAGTTGGGCTCCGGCGACGATCACAGCGGCGCCATCGGCATCGATGCGCAGGAACATCTGCTGAGCAAGCTCTCCGCCGACGACGAGGTCCGCGCCAAACAGGCGCGCGAACAAGGCCGTATCTTCCTCAACCGCCTGCGCGAGCGGGCGATGGCAGCCGGGGTGGCGCTGGTCGATGTTCGTCAGCGGTACGGCGAGCTGGAGGAAACGCTTGCAGAGCAGGCTGAGGGCGTGCGCCTGTTGGTTTTAGGTCGGCGTGGGCAAGCCGCCGAGGCCACCCAGCGCGACCTGGGTCGCAATGTCGAGCGCGTGGTGCGCGCTCTGCGCAAGCCCATTTTGACCGTGACAGAGGGATTCAAAGAGCCGCAGCGCGTGATGATCGCCTTCGATGGCGGCCACGTGACGCGGCGGGGCGTCGAGATGGTCGCGAGCAGCGCGTTGTTTCGGGGTTTGCCAATCTATTTGCTGATGGCCGGACAGGGCAGCCAGGACGCGTCCAAGCAGATCGACTGGGCCAAGAACATCCTGGAGACGGCAGGCTTTGAGGTGACCGCATCGTTGATCCCGGGCGACGCAGAGACGGTCATCGCCAAAACCGTTCGAGCGCAGTCCATCGATATGTTGATCATGGGGGCGTTCGGTCACTCGCCGCTGCGCAGCCTGCTGTTCGGCAGCAAGACGACCGAGTTGCTGCGCTCATCGCGCATCCCGACCTTGTTGCTGCGATAGCCAGGGCGAAATGGTGTACAATGCAATCTTCAGCAAGCGGCTGTAGCTCAGTTGGATAGAGTACTTGGCTACGAACCAAGGGGTCGTGGGTTCGAATCCTGCCAGCCGCGCCATATATCCAAAGCCAGTCTAAGCGACTGGCTTTTTTTCTGTGTGTGTCCTGGACATCACATGCCCGATCCAGCCGACATCGAACTGCTGGACCTGACCGCTGGCTACGAGCGCCATCCGGCCGTGCACCACGTCAGCCTGCGCTGGCGGCGCGGGGACTTGGCCGCGGTCGTTGGTCCGAACGGGGCGGGCAAGTCCACCCTGCTCAAGTGCGTGGCTGGGCGGATGCGCCCTATGCATGGCGAGGTGCGTGGGCTTTGCCCGAGCGAGGTGGCCTACCTGCCGCAGACCAGTGAGGTCGATCGGTTTTTCCCGGTGACGGTGCTGGAGCTGGTGGCGATGGGTTTGTGGCACGAGCTGGGCCTATGGAGGCGGCCCTCGCGGGCGCAGCGCGAGCGGGTCCAGGCGGCCATCGCGGCGGTGGGCTTGCAGGGCTTCGAGTCGCGCACACTCGATACCCTTTCAGGCGGGCAGTTCCAGCGGGCGCTGTTCGCTCGCTTGATGTTGCAGGACGCTGCGGTCGTGCTGCTGGACGAGCCGTTTACCGGGGTCGATGCGCGTACGCTCGAAGATTTGGTGTGCGCCTTGCAGCGTTGGCACGAGGAGGGGCGCACCGTGATTGCGGTGCTGCACGATTTGGAACTGGTCCGAGCGGTTTTCCCGACGGCGACGCTGCTGGCGCGCGAGCTGGTCGCCCATGGTCCGACCGCGCAGGTGTTGACCGATGCCCACCTGCTGCGCGCCCGCCAGTTGCAAGAAGCATTCGACGAGCGGGCGCCGCTGTGCGACATCGAGGCGAAGGCAAATGCCGGGGAGGCGCCGCATGGACACCGGCATTGACATGCTGCTGACGTGGTTGGGCACGGCCTCGGGGCTGGAGTTCGACTTTATGCGCCGCGCCGCGCTGGGCTGTCTGCTGTTGGCGCTGGGTTCGGCCCCGGTGGGTGTTTTTTTGATGCTGCGCCGCATGAGCCTGATGGGCGATGTGATGTCCCACGCCATCCTGCCCGGCGCGGCCATTGGATATTTGTTGGCTGGCTTGTCGCTGCCCGCCATGACGCTGGGTGGGGTGCTGGGGGGCTTGATCGTGGCCGCGGCGGCCGGTGTGGTCGCGCGGCACACGGTGATGCGCGAGGACGCCGCTTTGGCGGTGTTCTACCTCGTCTCACTCGCGCTCGGGGTCCTGATTTTGTCGGTGCGCGGCAGCCAAGTGGATTTGCTGCATGTGCTCTTTGGCACGGTGCTGGCGCTGGAAGGGTCGGTGCTGGCGCTGCTGGGTGCCGTGGCGCTGCTCACCGTCATGGGCTTGGCCCTATTGTGGCGGCCCTTGGTGCTGGAGTGCGTGGATCCGGCGTTTCTGCGCGGCGTCAGCGCGTGGGGCGCTGTGGCACACCACGGATTTTTGGCCTTGGTGGTGATCAACTTGGTGGCGGCATTCCATGCCCTCGGCACGCTGATGGCAGTCGGCATGATGGTGCTGCCGGCGGCCAGTGCGCGGTTTTGGTTTCGCCGCCTGCAGCCGATGCTGTTGGCGGCTGTCGCCACCGCTGCAGTGGGGTCGCTGCTGGGGCTGTGGTGGTCGTATGTGGCGGACTGGCCGACCAGCCCGGCGATCGTGTTGCTGCTGGGGGCGTGGTATGCGGTGTCGATGCTGATCGGCCGCCACGGCTGGTGGCATCAGCGGCGGGTTCCGCACCGTCATCTCAAGGGGTAAAAGGCGCATGTCACCGCTGTGTCGCGCGAAGCGGCTAAGCTTGAGGAATGCAAGCGTGGCGCGCCTCTTTGCTTTGGTTTGATTCGCATGCAAACGAGCCTCGGCCCCGGTATGAAGACGACGGTCTGTTGGTCACGGCCGCTGGCGCCGACGATGTGTACCGAGTTGTTGCCGTGGGTGCCTTCGATGCGCTGCGATCGGCGTATCCCGATGTCCCGCTCATCGACCGCCGCGGACGGCTCATCGCGCCGGGCTTTATCGATTTGCACATCCACTACCCTCAGACGGATGTGATCGGATCGCCGGCCCATGGTTTGCTGCCCTGGCTTAAGCAATATGCCTTTGCGCACGAAATGCGCTTCGCCGACCTGGCGCACGCGCGCGAGGTCGCGCGGTTTTTTTGCGACGAGCTGCTGCGCAACGGCGTCACCACGGCGCTGACGTTTGCAACCGCTCATCCCGGTTCGGTCGATGCGGTGCTGGCCGAGGCCGAGGCCCGTGGGCTGCGTTGTATCGCCGGCAAGGTGCTTCAAGACCGGCACAGCCCCGATGGCTTACGCGACAACACCGAACAGTCCTTGCGCGACACCGAGGCTTTGATCACCCGCTGGCACGGCCGTGGGCGGCTGGGTTATGCCATCACGCCGCGCTTTGCCCCGAGTTGCAGCGACGCCCAGATGCGCGGCGCCGCCGAACTGGCGGCCCGCTACCCGGATGTCTGGATCCAGTCCCATGTGGCCGAGAACGTGGATGAGCTGCGTTGGGTCCGTGAGATCTATCCCTGCGACCGCAGTTACCTGGCCGTCTACGAGCGCTTTGGCTTGCTGCGCGAGCGTGCGGTCTACGCCCATGGCATCTATCTGGATGCGGACGATCACCGGGCACTGGTCCGCAGCGGTGCAGCGATTGCGGTGTCGCCAACGAGCAACCTGTTCCTGGGCAGCGGTTTTTTCGATTATGCGCAAGCGCTCGCGGGCGGGGTGCGCCTGGGCCTGGCCAGTGACGTGGGTGGGGGCATGAGCTTTAGTCCCTTTGCGACCATGCGGGC
>NZ_JARJMT020000081.1 GCF_029335975.1 Tepidimonas sp. | reverse complement strand
ACGGCCCGACCGGAATATGCCGTGGTCGATGCCGTGCCCGGATCGTCGGTGCGTGCACGCATCGATCTGGACGAGATCGTCAAGCTGCTGGCCTTTTCACGCACGCCGGGCTCCGGGTTGCGTTGACGGCATGGGCCGAGCATCTGCTGGCATCATTTGCGCATGACGATGTTGCGCGTGGCCACCTACAACATCCACAAAGGGGTGCAGGGGTTGGGGCCGCTGCAGCGCTTGGAAATCCACAACCTGGTGCGCGCGGTGGCCGATCTGCAGGCCGATGTGGTTTGTCTGCAGGAGGTGCGGGCCTTTCACCGCCGGCTGCAGCGGCGTTTTGTCCATTGGCCGGCTGTCGATCAAGCGCAGTTTCTGGCACCGCCGGGCTACCATGCCGTGTACCAGACCCATGCTGTGACTCGCCACGGTGAGCACGGCAATGCGCTGCTGAGTCGTTTTCCGGTGTTGGCGCAGGCCCACCAGGATGTGTCGGATCACCGTTTCGAGCAGCGGGGGTTGCTGCATGTCACGCTGGCGGTGCCGGGCAGCGTGGCGACGGCCGGTGGGGACCCCAAGCCTGTGTGGACGCTGCATGTGATCGTGGTGCACCTGGGGCTGATTCAGGCCAGCCGACAGCGGCAGGTGCGGGCCCTGGGGCGTTACATCGATCAATCCGTGCCGAGCGCGGACCCTTTGATCGTCGCGGGCGACTTCAACGACTGGAGCGAGCAGCTGCACGGACCGATGGCGGCGCTGGGCCTGCGCACGGCGCCCCGCTCGCGCGTGCCCACATATCCTTCGCGCTGGCCGCTGCTGCCGCTGGATCGCATTTATGCGCGCGGGGTGGCGGTGTGTGCACTGTCCGTCCCCCGCGGTGGTGGGTGGGGGCGATGGTCTGACCATTTGCCCTTGGTGGCGGAGTTGGCCCTGCCGTGACGGCAGCTTTGCGTCCTGGACATCGCTTGCGGCTGCTGGAGGGCGGGCGCGCCCTGTTCCCGGCCATGGTACAGGCGATGGATCGGGCGCGCCATTTGATCCATGTGGAGACCTACATCTTCGTCTTTGCCCATGATGCGCTGCAGGTGGCAGAGGCCATGGAGCGCGCGGCGCGGCGCGGTGTGCAGGTGCGGCTGGTGGTCGACGCGGTGGGTACGCCCGAGATTGCGCCGGAGTGGGTGCGGCGCTTTGACGCTGCGGGGGTGCAGTGGCGCACCTACGCGCCGCTCGGGCGTCTGGGGTTGCTGATCCCGAGTCGCTGGCGGCGCCTGCACCGCAAGTTGTGTGTGGTCGATGGAGTGGTGGGGTTTTGTGGCGGGATCAATCTGATCGACGACCGAGACGATGTCGTGCTTGGGCGGCTGGCCGCCCCTCGATTGGATTACGCCGTGGAAGTCAGCGGCCCGCTGGTGGGCGATATGCTGGCGACCATGGAGCGGTTGTGGTGGCGCCTGTTGGCAGCGCGGCGCGCACACCAGCGCGAGTTTCGGGCGGCCTGGCAGGCCTGGCGTGCGGCGCAGGTCGGTGAGGATTTGCACGCGGGGTGGCAAGGCTGGTTCACGCAACGCGATGCCGCGCTCGTCGTTCCGGACGAGGGGCCGTCGGTACACGGGGCAGCCGCTGCCGTGCTGTGGCGGGACAATCTGCGCCATCGGCACGATATCGAGCGCGCCTATCTGCAAGCGATTGCACAGGCGCGGCACGAAGTGATCATCGCCAACGCCTATTTCATCCCCGGACGGCGGCTGCGCTGCGCACTGGCGCAGGCCGTCGCGCGCGGGGTGCGGGTGCGCCTGCTGGTGCAGGGCAAGTACGAGCGCTTTTTGCAATACCATGCGCCGCGCCCGGTGCATGCCTGGCTGCTGCGCGCGGGGGTTGAAATTCACGAATATGCGCCCAGCGCGCTGCACGCCAAAGTGGCGGTGGTCGACGATGGGTGGGCCACGGTCGGCTCCACCAACCTCGACCCGATCAGTCTGCTGCTGGCGCGCGAGGCCAACGTCGTCACCACCGACGCGCGCTTTGTGCGCCATTTGCGCTCTCGGCTCGACCATCTGATGCGCACGGCGGGGGTGGCGCTGGATATGGAGACCCTGCAGCGCCGCCCCTGGCACGAGCGGATGCGGGATTGGATTGCCTTTGCCGTGATGCGGGCGGTGCTGTTTTTGACCGGGCACCGGTATTGATGGTGGGGTTGATGGCCCGGTGTTACCATGTAAGCATGCTCATGAAAGCCCCCGAGACCATGACCGACGACACCCAGCCTGACGAGGGCGTGCCCGTCTCCGTCCGCATTCGTCAGCGAATACAAGCGGCGCGCAAGCGCTTTCACTCCAACGACAACATCGCCGAGTTCATTCGCCCCGGCGAGCTGGAGCAACTGCTCGACGAGGTGTCGGAAAAGATGCAGGCTGTGCTGGATGCCATGGTCATCGATACCGAAAACGACCACAACACCGAAGACACCGCGCGCCGGGTGGCCAAGATGTACCTGAAAGAGGTCTTTGCGGGCCGTTATCTGCCAGCGCCGGCGATCACCGAATTTCCGAATGCCGAGCATCTCAACGAGTTGATGATCGTCGGCCCGATCACGGTGCGCAGCGCCTGCAGCCACCATTTTTGCCCGGTGATCGGCAAGGTGTGGATCGGCATCATGCCCAACGAGCACACCAACGTGATTGGGCTGAGCAAGTACGCCCGCCTGGCCGAGTGGGTGATGGGGCGCCCGCAGATCCAAGAAGAGGCCGTGGTGCAACTGGCCGACCTGATCCAGGAAAAAACCCAGCCTGACGGGCTGGCCATCGTGATGGAGGCCACGCACTACTGCATGGCCTGGCGCGGTGTCAAGGACATGGACAGCCGCATGATCAACTCGGTGATGCGCGGCGTTTTTTTGAAAGACGCCAACTTGCGCCGAGAATTTTTGTCGCTGATTCCGCGGAGCTGAGGCCATGCTGGTGCGTTTGCTCTATGTCAGCCGGGCGGTAGACTCGGACACCTCGCGCGCCATCGAGTCGATTCTGGCTTCGGCGCGCCGCCACAATCTGCACAACGGTATCACGGGTATTCTGTGCTACGGCGGTGGGATCTTCTTGCAGGCCATCGAGGGCGGGCGCAGCGCGGTCAACCGGCTGTATAAGCAGATCATCGACGATCCGCGCCACCAGGATGTCGAGCTGCTGCTCTACGAAGAAATCACCGAGCGGCGCTTTGGCGGCTGGACCATGGGGCAGGTCAACCTCTCCAAGCTCAATACGTCCATCGTGCTCAAGTACTCCGAGCGGCCAGAGTTCGACCCTTACTCCGTCTCGGGCCAGGTCTCGCTGGCGCTGCTGGAGGAGTTGATGGCCACAGCCAGCATCATCGGCCGCGTTTGAGCCCCTGAGTGTTGGCGTGGTGGCCCCGGTGCCGCGACCGCGGCTGATTGGATGCGACTTCACCAGCGCTCCATCGGCGCGCAAGCCCATCGTGCATGCCGTGGGGCGCTTGGTGGAGGGGGGTGACGGTGGCTGGCGGGTGGTGCTGGACGGGCTGGAGCGCTTTGCCTCGCTGGCGCACTGGTCTGTCGCGTTGGAGCAACCGGGCCCTTGGGTGGGGGGCTTTGATCTGCCGTTTGGTCTGCCGAGGGCACTGGTGCAGTCCCTGGGCTGGCCGACGGCGTGGCAAGCCTGCATGGCGCATTATGCGACCCTGTCACGGGCGCAGATCCGCGCCACCTTTGCCGCCTACTGCGCGGCACGGCCAGCAGGGGCCAAGCTGGCGCACCGCGCCACGGACGGCCCGGCCGGGTCCAGCCCCAGCATGAAGTGGATCAATCCACCCGTGGCCTTCATGTTGCACGCGGGCGTGCCGCGCTTGCTGGCCGCTGGGGTGGCTTTGCCCGGATTGCATGAGCCGCCGGGCGGCTCGGACCGCGTGGCGCTCGAGGCCTATCCGGGTCTGCTGGCGCGCAGCGTGCTGGGCCAGCGGTCGTACAAAAGCGATGAGCGGGCCCGGCAGACCCCGGAGCGCTTCATCGCCCGCAAGGATCTGCTGCACGCTTTGGAGGCCGGTAGTGCGCCGCTGCTGGCCGTGCAGGGCCTGCGACTGCATCTGAGTCCCGCGCAGCACGAGGCCCTGGTGGACGACCCCCGCGGCGACGCCCTGGACGCGGTGCTGTGTTTGCTGCAGGCGGCCTGGGCCTGCGTGCAGCACGAGGCCGGCCACCCTTGCTGGGGGTTGCCACCGTTTGATCCCTTGGAAGGATGGATCGTGACAGCGGGGGCGTCGGTGGCCGTCAGGCCGGCTGATGGCTCGGGCCACACACCGGGCACGCGGCGTGCCGCGCGAACTGCACCTCGGTGAACGCCAAGCCGCGTCCGTCCAGCATCAGCAGCCGACCGATCAGGCGCGAGCCCAACCCCACGATCAGCTTGAGCGCCTCGGCTGCCTGTATCGTCCCGATGATGCCCACCAGCGGCGCGAAGACACCCATCGTCGCGCAACGGGTTTCTTCCAGCCCCTCGGTTGGGGGAAACAGGCAGGCGTAACAGGGCGAGTGTGGATCGCGCGGGTCGTACACCGACAGCTGGCCGTCGAAACGGATGGCAGCCCCGGACACCAGCGGGACCCTGTGCCGCACGCTGGCGCGGTTGATCAGGTGGCGGGTACGGAAGTTGTCGGTGCAATCCAGCACCACATCGGCGCTGGGCAACACGCTGTCGAGCACGGCGTCGTCGGCGTGCTGCAACAGCGGCTGGATACACACCTCTGGATTGATGGCGCGCATGGCCACCTGCGCCGAATGGGCTTTGGGCAGCCCCACGCGCGACAGGTCATGCGCGATCTGGCGTTGTAGGTTGGTGGCGTCCACCGTGTCGTG
>NZ_JARJMT020000022.1 GCF_029335975.1 Tepidimonas sp. | reverse complement strand
TAGCGCGCCGTTGCGGCGTGCATCATCTCGACCGCGCAGCACGCCAACCCAAAGGTCATCGGCCAGAGCGATCCGGTCTTGGCCCAATTCACCACGGCGTCGTAGCTGGTGGTGAAAAAGCCTTCCTTGAACACGCCTTCGATCATCTGTCGCTCCCAGGTATGCCAGGTTATGCCTGCCGCCTCATCCACCGTGACGTCTTGTGCGCCGACTCATTCCCAGTCCAGCGCGCCCTTCTTCCACTCGTAGACGAAACCCACCACGAGGATCATCAGGAACACCACACCCGCTACGAAGCCGGTCGCGCCGATGTCGGCAAACGCCACCGCCCAGGGGATCAAAAACGCGATTTCTAAATCGAACAGAATAAACAGGATGGCCACGAGGTAATAGCGCACATCGAACTTCATGCGCGCATCCTCAAAGGCCTCGAAGCCGCATTCGTAGGGGGAATTTTTTTCCGGATCTGGGCGATTAGGCCCAAGAAGGTAGCCGACGACCTGTGGAAGCACCCCGACACCCATGCCTACCAGGATGAACAACAACACCGGCAGATAATGCTCAAGGCTCACGGGCGTCTCCAGAATTCGGCGCCCTGGGGGCGCGCTATGTTGGTATTTGGATTGGTGCCGACGGCGAGACTCGAACTCGCACAGCTTTCGCCACTACCCCCTCAAGATAGCGTGTCTACCAATTCCACCACGTCGGCAAGGGTACATCGCCGAGTGCTGGATTTGGCTGCACCGCTCCAGCTGTGAACCGTACATCGGCGACAAACTTGGATTGTACCCGGAAAAATTCCCCGTGCCCGAACGCACGGGCAAGCGGGACTCGACCGCAGCCTCACTGACCCGGTATCTGCGCAGCGCTCCCTGCGGGCGGCTGCGCCGGGGCTACGCCTGCCGCGCCGGAGGCTGCCGGCTCGGCAGCGGGCATCGGCGGAACGACTGGAAGGCTTTCGAGCACGCTACCAGAGCCACTCGCCTGGGGACGCTGGTAGCCCATGAAGGCCAGCGCCAGCGTCGAGGCAAGAAAGACCGTCGCCAGTACGGCGGTGCTGCGCGACAGGAAGTTGGCGCCACCCGAAGCGCCGAACAGACTGGCCGACGCCCCGCCCCCGAATGCGGCACCCGCATCGGCCCCTTTGCCATGCTGCATCAACACCAGACCGACCATGGCCAGCGCGGACAACACCTGCACCACCATCAACAAGGTCAGTAGCACACTCATGAAGACTCCTGAAAATTGACAAGACAACCGCTCGGCACGCCCCGGTCAGGATGCTGCCGCGATGATCTGGAGGAACTCGTGGGCCCTGAGCGACGCGCTGCCAATGAGTCCCCCGTCGATATCGGGTTGGGCCAGCAGCGCCGCGGCGTTGCCTGCGTTCATGCTGCCGCCGTAGAGGATGCGCACCCGCCGCTCACTCGCGGAGGCCGCGCGCAGTTGCGCGCGCAGCACCGCGTGGACCGCCTGGGCCTGCTCGGGCGTGGCGGTACGCCCCGTGCCGATGGCCCAGACCGGCTCGTAAGCGACCACGATCTCGGAGATGCAATGGCGCACCACATGGATGACTGCGGCGAGCTGGCGCTTGACGACGATTTCGGTGTCACCTTGCGCGCGCTCGGCCTCGGTCTCGCCCACGCACACGATCGGCGTGATGCCGCAAGCCAGCGCCTGCTGCGCTTTGCGGGCCACGATCTCATCCGTCTCACCATGGTACTGCCGTCGTTCGGAATGCCCGACGATGGCCCAGCGGCAGCCAAAATCACGCAGCATCGACGCACTCACCTCGCCCGTGTAGGGACCCGCCTCGTGCGCCGAGACATCCTGCGCACCCCAGGTAACGGGGCTGCCCGTGCACAGCGCCTGCACCTGCGCCAGATAGGGAGCTGGCACACAAACGGCCACGTCGGCGTGTACCCCAGCCGCCAACCCGCCGCACAAGGCCCGCAACAACGCCTCGTTGTCGGCCAGGCTGCCATGCATTTTCCAATTGCCCGCGATCAGCTTGCGCATTTTGTATCCTCCTGCACGGCCTCAAGCCGTGACATCCGACCAATCGAGTACGATTTTCCCAATGTGTTGATGGCTCTCCATGAGGGCATGGGCATGCGCCGCCTGCCGGGCAGGAAAAACCCGATACACCACGGGGCGGATCGCCCCGCGTTCGATGAGCGGCCAAATGTGCTGGCGCAGTTCGCGCGCGATGGCAGTCTTGAAGGCCACCGGCCGCGGACGCAAGGTCGATCCGGTGATGGTCAGACGGCGACGCAGCACCTTGCCGGCGTCAAACGCCGCATCGCTGCCACCTTGCACCGCGATGATGACCAGCCGTCCGTCCTCGGCCAGGCAGTCGATTTCCCGCGCGACATAGGGGCCCGCAACCATGTCGAGGATCACATCGACGCCCCGCCCGCCCGTCAGCCGCGCCACCTCGGCCACGAAGTCCTGGCTGCGGTAGAGGATGGCCTGGTCGGCGCCCAAGCGCACACAGGCCTCGGCCTTCTCGGGCGAGCCAACCGTCACCCACACGCGCGCCCCCATGGCGCGCGCCATCTGAATGGCTGTGACGCCGATGCCGCTGGAGCCTCCCTGCACCAGCAGGGTCTCGCCGGCCTGCAGGCGGCCGCGGTCGAACACATTGCTCCAGACGGTGAAGAAGGTCTCCGGAATGCCTGCCGCCTCGACATCGCTCCAGCCGCGCGGGACGGGCAGACACTGGCCGATGGGGGCCACGCAATACTCGGCGTAGCCCCCGCCGGCCACCAACGCACAGACGCGATCGCCGATGCGCAGATCCGCAGCCTCCATCGCCTCGACGTCACCACTGTCGATGACCCCCGCCACCTCCAGCCCCGGCAGATCGGAAACCCCCGGTGGCGGGGCGTAAAGACCGCGGCGCTGCAGCACGTCGGGTCGATTGACGCCCGAGGCGCTGACGCGGATGCGCACCTCACCCTTGCCGGCCTGCGGGCGTGGACGCTGCACCAGGCGCAGCACGTCCGGTGCACCGTGGGCAGCGATCTCGATTGCGTGCATCTGCGGGGCCACGGGGGACCTCTTGCTGGTCAAACGCGGATCACTGTTGTGGCTGCGGGTCGGCTGGTTCCCCTCGGTCCAGCAGCGCCTTCATGGACAGCTTGATGCGGCCCTTGTCGTCGGTTTCCAACACCTTGACCTTGACGATCTGGCCTTCTTGCAGGAAGTCCGACACCTTTTCGACACGCTGGTGGGCGATCTGACTGATGTGCAGCAGACCGTCCTTGCCGGGCAGAATGTTGACCAGGGCGCCAAAGTCCAGGATCTTGGTCACTGGGCCTTCGTAAATCTGACCGACTTCGACCTCGGCGGTGATCTCCTCGATGCGGCGGCGCGCCTCGGCCGCGCGATCGGCGTCGGTGGAGGCGATGGTGATGGTGCCGTCCTCGGCGATGTCGATCGTCGTGCCGGTTTCCTCGGTCAGCGCACGGATGGTGGCACCGCCCTTGCCGATCACATCGCGGATTTTTTCCGGATTGATCTTCATCGTGTACAAACGCGGCGCATAGGCCGACACTTCTTCGCGCGCCCCGGCGATGGCGCTTTGCATCTTGTCCAGAATATGCAGACGCGCCTCTTTGGCCTGCGCCAGCGCCACCTGCATGATCTCCTTGGTGATGCCCTGGATCTTGATGTCCATCTGCAACGCCGTGACGCCTTGCGTGGTGCCGGCGACCTTGAAGTCCATGTCACCCAGGTGATCCTCATCACCCAGGATGTCGGTCAGGACCGCGAATTTATTGCCTTCCTTGATCAGGCCCATGGCGATGCCGGCGACATGCGCCTTCATCGGCACGCCAGCGTCCATCAGGGCCAGGCAGCCGCCGCAGACCGTGGCCATCGACGAGGAACCGTTCGATTCGGTCACCTCGGAGACGACGCGAATGGTGTACGGGAATTCCTCTTTGCTGGGCAAACTGGCCACCAGCGCGCGCTTGGCCAGACGGCCATGCCCGATCTCGCGCCGCTTGGGCGCGCCCACCCGCCCCGTCTCACCCGTAGCGAACGGTGGCATGTTGTAGTGCAGCATGAAGCGGTCCTGGTACTCACCCGACAGCGCATCGATGATTTGTGCATCGCGCTCGGTACCCAGCGTCGCGATCACCAGCGCCTGGGTCTCGCCGCGTGTGAACAGGGCCGAGCCGTGTGTGCGCGGCAGCACCCCGGTGCGGATCTCGATCGGGCGCACAGTGCGCGTGTCGCGTCCATCGATGCGCGGCTCGCCGTTGAGAATCTGCTGTCGCACGATGCGCGCCTCGATTTCGAACAGCAGGCCATCGACTTTGACCTCGTCGAACGCCACTCCTTGCGCTGCCAGGCCTGCCTTGACGGCGGCATAGGCTTCGCGGCAGGCCTGGGTGCGCGCCTGCTTGTTGCGGATTTGGTAGGCAGCGCGCAGCCGCTCTTCGCCCAACTCGGTAACCCTGGCGATCAGCGCCTCGTCGCGCGCCGGTGGCTGCCAGTTCCAAGCTGGCTTGCCGGCTGCGCGCACCAGCTCGTTGATGGCGGCGATCGCGATCTTGCCCTGCTCATGACCGAACACGACCGCGCCCAGCATGACTTCCTCGGTGAGTTGGTCCGCCTCCGACTCCACCATCAGCACCGCCGATTCGGTGCCGGCCACGACCAGATCCAAGCGCGAATTGGCTTTCTGCGCCGGACTGGGGTTGAGCACGTACTCGCCATTGATGTAGCCAACGCGCGCTGCACCGATCGGACCATTGAACGGAATGCCACTGATGGCCAGCGCGGCGCTGGAGGCGATCAGCGCCGGGATGTCGGCATCGACGTCAGGGTTGAGCGACAAGGTATGGACGACGATCTGCACCTCGTTGAAGAAGCCGTCTGGAAACAGCGGCCGGATCGGGCGATCGATCAGGCGACTGGTCAAGGTCTCGTGCTCGCTCGGGCGACCCTCGCGCTTGAAAAAGCTGCCTGGGATTTTGCCGGCAGCATAGGCTTTTTCGACATAGTCGACCGTCAGCGGAAAGAAATCCTGGCCGGGCTTGGCCTCGGGACGGGCGACGACGGTGGCCAGCACGACGGTGCCGTCCATGTCGAGCAGAACGGCGCCAGTGGCTTGACGGGCGATCTCGCCGGTCTCCATCGTCACCGTGTGGTGGCCCCACTGAAAGGTCTGGGTGTGTTTCTGAAACAGGCTCATGGATGCATCTCCTGGAAAGGATGGCCGCCAGCGTCAGAACACGATGCCATTCCAGCGCCGCCCCGATAGACAGGACAGCCTTGGAATGACACAGCTCCGCTCTGGGCCGCTGTGGCCGCAATACCCTTGGGCCAATCGGCCTTCAGGCGGAAAAAACAGTCATCATGCAACAAAAAACGCCCCGGACCGACAACCGGCCCTGGGCGCTTGGTGTGTATGGCGGGCATACACCCGATGGCGTGATCGATCGCCGATTACTTGCGCAGGCCCAGCTTCTGGATGAGCGCGACATAGCGAGCGGCATCCTTGGCCTTGAGGTAGTCGAGCAGCTTGCGGCGGCGGCTCACCAGCTTGAGCAAGCCGCGGCGGCCGTGGTGATCCTTGGCGTGGGTCTTGAAGTGGGGCGTCAGCTCGTTGATGCGGGCTGTCAGCAGCGCGACTTGGACCTCGGGGCTGCCCGTGTCATTGGGGCCACGGGCGTTGTCAGCAATGACTTTGGCTTTGACGTCAGAAGCAATCATGGAAACCTCGGATGAACATGCGACCCGCCGCAGGTGAGCGCACACCCCATGCGAGATGGCGCGTTGCCGCAGCGGGCGTGATATGCCCTACAACGCGCAGGACATCATGGCATTATAGTGGCAAGCGCCGGGCGCCGTGCCGCCAACCCGCTGCCAGGCGTCGCCCAAGGCGGCGCCAAGGGGCAACCCAGCAGCTTCAGGGACGGGCCATCCGGCAGGTATGGGGTTGCTCGGCCGCTGCGGCATCGAGCTGCTGCAGCACCCGAAAACCATACCCCGACCCTTCGACATCGAACGGCACGCCTGGGGCGCCTTGCCGGTCCATGACGGCGACCATCAACGGCTGCTGGGCCTGGTGGTCGGCTGCCCGCATGCGCAGGCGCTGCCCAGCCAAGGTGACATCCGCCTGCTCCAGCGCCCGAGCAATGCTCGCCGCCCCCGGCAGGACGGCCATGCCATCCCTCGAGCGCTCGACGCGCGCGGCGGCCTCGATGGCCTGGGCCAGCGCCTCGACCATGAGCTGCATGCGCATATGCACATAGTCGTCCGCAGGGTTGGGGAAGCGCTGACGAAACGCCTCGTAGAAGCGGCGCGACTCTGCGCCCGGCGCATTGGGAAACCAATCCGCCACCGCAATCACCTTGCCGATGCCCGCCTCGCCAATGGCGGCCGGCGCCCCCAGCGCGTTGCCATAGAAGGTGTAGAATTTGCCATCGTACCCCCCCTCGCGCGCGGCGCGCACCAGCAGTGTCAAGTCATTGCCCCAGTTGCCCGTGATGACCGCCTGGGCACCGCTGGCCTTGATCTTGGTCACATAGGGCAAAAAATCCTTGATGCGGGCCATGGGGTGCAGTTCCTCCCCGACGATGCGCACATCGGGGCGCTGCAGACCGAGTTGACGCCGCGCTTCGCGCAGCACTGCCCGGCCAAAGCTGTAGTCCTGCCCGATCAGGTAGACGCTGCGCACCTCGGCATCGGTTTTGAGCACGCTCATGAGAGCCGCCATGCGCATGTCCGCGTGCGCGTCGAAGCGAAAATGCCAGTAGCTGCAACGCTCGTTGGTCAGAATGGGGTCCACCGCCGAGTAGTTGAGGAACAGCACCTGCCGCTGCGGTTCGCGCTCGTTGTGGCGGTTGATGGCCTCAATCAGGGCCGCCGCCACCGCGGACGAGTTGCCCTGCGCAATCAGGGTGATGCCATCGTCGAGCGCGGCTTGCAGCGCGGACAGCGCCTCCTGCGGCTGCCCCTTGCTGTCGTAGCGTACGATCTGCAGTGGCCGGCGCACCCCGGGGGCGACTTCGATGCCACCACGAGCGTTGACGCGCTCGGCCGCCCACACGAGGTTGCGAAACACCGCCTCGCCGGTGTTACCAAACGGGCCGGACAGCGTTTCGATCAACGCCAGCCGGATGGCCCCGTCCCCGCGCCCCGCCGCGGACTGGGCGGACACCGCCCCCATCCATCCCGCCAACCCCAGTGCGGCGGCGCGCACCAACCATTGCCGCCGCCCTGCGTGCCATGCATGCGTCATGCGTTCGATTCCTTTCTTCGTGCGGTTTTCGCCGTACGGCGGCGCTGCCCCGCGCCGCCGTGTTTCGCTAGAGGGCGGATTCTACAGCTTTATAATTCATAATTACGAAAGGTCGCCCCGCTCTCTTCGCCTGCCCCGCTGCCGGAACCGGGGGGTGCCCAAGCCCCGCAGTCTACAGACACTGCCCCCAGGAGCCGCTAAACCGCCCGATTGGCCGAAAGCCCCACCGCCTCCAGCGGCCAGCGGGGCAGCACGTCGAAAGCCCAGGCCCGATCCCGGTTCGACCAGGCGCCCACCTGCCAGCGCATCGCCGCCGCCAGCGCAATCATGGCCCCGTTGTCGGTGCACCAAGCGACCTCTGGGTAATGCAGTCGCCAGCCATACCGTGCGGCTGCTTCGCCCAGTTGAGCGCGCAGGCGCCGGTTGGCGCCTACCCCGCCAGCGACGACCAGCCGGTTCAACCCCGTGGCCTGCAGCGCAGCACGCGATTTGTGCACCAGCACATCCACGATGGCCGCCTCGGTCGCCGCGGCCAGGTCCGCCTTGCGGGCCTCCAGCGCCGGGCCCAGCTTGCGCGCCAGGGTCAGCACCGCCGTCTTGAGCCCGGCGAACGAGAAATCCAGATCGCCGCTGTGCAGCAGGGGCCGCGGCAAGGCGAAGGCGGCGGGGTCCCCCTGCTCGGCCAAACGCGACAAGGCTGGCCCGCCTGGGTACCCCAGCCCGAGCACCTTGGCCGATTTGTCGAACGCCTCCCCAGCGGCGTCGTCGATGGTTTCGCCCAGCAGGCGGTAGTGCCCCACACCGTCCACGCGCATCAGCTGCGTGTGCCCACCCGACACCAGCAAAGCGACGAAGGGGAAGGTCGGCGCATCGGCGCTCAGAAAAGGCGACAGCAGGTGCCCCTCCAGATGGTGCACAGCAACCGCCGGCACATCCAGCGCCGCCGCCAAAGCACAGGCCACGCCCGCCCCCACCAACAGCGCGCCGGCCAGCCCTGGGCCACGGGTATAGGCGACAGCATCGACCGCGTGCAACGCCACGCCGGCTTGGGCCAATGCGGCCTCGGTCAGGGGCAGCACTCGGCGAATGTGATCGCGACTGGCCAGCTCCGGCACGACGCCGCCATAGTCCCGGTGCATCGCCACCTGGCTGTGCAGCGCGGCCCCCAGCAGACGCGGCACGCCCTGCGGCGCCGCCTCGACCAGCGCGACGCCGGTTTCGTCACACGACGATTCGAACCCCAAGATTTTCATGCGGGAACAGCCCATGGGCATGGAGCGCATGGGCTGTGGTGTGTGGTGTGTGGCGGAGCGGACGGGGCTCGAACCCGCGACCCCCGGCGTGACAGGCCGGTATTCTGACCAACTGAACTACCGCTCCAATCTGGCGACCCTACGGGGATTCGAACCCCGGTACTCACCGTGAAAGGGTGATGTCCTAGGCCTCTAGACGATAGGGTCTGTGTTCGTGGTGGAGGTAAGCGGGATCGAACCGCTGACCTCTTGCATGCCATGCAAGCGCTCTCCCAGCTGAGCTATACCCCCACGGTATCGCTGCCGCCGACGTTTTCGATGTCTCGGTCAACACTGTAATCCGTCGCGCATCAGCAAGACTCGAATTATAGACACTTTTTCGAGTCGTTTCGGAGACGAGGACGGTTTTTTTGCGCCGCCATCAATCTGCGGCCAGCCGCGCCAGCACATCCTCGCGCCGGTGCAGTGCCAGCACCGCATCCACCGACGGGGTCTGCGCCACTCCCATCACCAGCACACGCACCGGCATGGCCAGCTGCGGCATTTTGAGGCCGTGGCTGGCCAGCGTCGCTTTCAGCGCTGCGCTGATGTCGCCCGCCGTCCACGGCACGTCGCTCAAGCGCTGGCGCAGCTCGGCCAGCGCTGGGCGCAGCGCGTCGGTGACATGCTGCGCCAGCTCCTCTGCGCGCGGGGTCGGCGCCAGGTAGTACGGCTGCGCCCAGTCCGCCAGCGCCGCGGTGGTGTCACAGCGGCCCTTGAACAGGCCGCAGATCGCGGGCAGCCGCGCGTCGGCCTGTATGCCACGGCGCGCCAACTGCTCGGCCACCAGGGGTGCCAGCCGCTCATCGGGCGTCATTTTCAGGTGCTGCGCATTGACCCAGCGCAGCTTGGCCTCGTCAAACTGCGCGGCACTGCGACCCAGGTGGTCGAGGTCGAACCACTGCACAAACTGCTCGCGGGTGAAAATCTCGTCGTCGCCGTGGCTCCAGCCCAAACGGGCCAGGTAGTTGATCATCGCGTCAGGCAAAAAGCCCGCGTCGCGATACCATGTCACCGGCTTGGCGCCATGGCGCTTGCTCATCTTCTCACCCTGCTCGTTGAGCACGGTGGGCAGATGGGCATACACCGGAGGCTCGTGGCCCAGCGCGCGCAGGATGTTGATCTGGCGCGGGGTGTTATTGACGTGGTCGTCGCCGCGGATGACGTGCGTGATGCGCATGTCGATGTCGTCGACCACGACGCAGAAGTTGTAAGTTGGTACGCCAATCTCGCCGAGCGGCGCCTGGCGCGCAATCACGAGATCGTCAAGCTCGTCGTTGTGGATCTCGATGCGACCCTTGACCTTGTCGTCCCACACCACGCTGCCCGCGAGCGGATTCTTGAAGCGTATCACCGGCAGCACGCCGCTGGGCGGCGTGGGCAGCACCTTGCCAGGCTCCGGGCGCCAGGTGCCGTCGTAGCGCGGCTTGAGCTTGGCCGCCAACTGGCGCTCGCGCAGGGCATCGAGCTCCTGTGGCGTCATATAGCAGTGGTAGGCCAGCCCTGCCTGCAGCATCTGTGCAATGACCTCGCGGTAGCGGTCCATGCGCTGCATCTGGTAGTGCGGGCCCTCATCGGGGGTCAGACCCAGCCAGTCCATCGCCTCCAGGATCACGCGCACCGCCTCGTCGGTGGAGCGTTCCTGGTCGGTGTCCTCGATGCGCAGGATGAAGTCGCCCCCGTGTGCGCGCGCAAACGCCCACGGGTAGAGGGCCGAGCGGATGTTGCCCAGGTGAATGAAGCCCGTCGGTGACGGGGCAAAGCGGGTGCGGACTCGTTGTGTCATGATGGTTTGGGGTCGGAAGGCAGGGCCCGTGTCGCGGCGAGCGCATCCAGGCCGCGCGCCAGGTCGGCGCTGAGGTCGTCCAAATGCTCGAGACCCACCGAGACGCGGATCAGCGCCTGCGTGATGCCGGCGGCCTGGCGCTGCGCCTCGGTCAGCCGCCCGTGCGAGGTGCTGGCCGGGTGCGAGCACAGCGTCTTGGTGTCGCCCAGGTTGGTCGACAGCGACGCCAGCCGCAGTGCATCCAGCATCGCAAACGCCCGCGCACGCCCCTCCTCGGGGCTGGAGGCCTTGACCTCGAAAGCGACGATGGCCCCGCCGCAGCCGCCTTGCTGGCGCATCGCCAACGCATGCTGCGGATGATCGGGCAGCCCTGGGTAATGCACACGCGCCACCGCAGGGTGCGCCTGCAGCCACTGGGCCAGGGCCAGCGCAGTGGCGCTTTGCGCCCGCATGCGCAAGTGCAGCGTCTCCAGGCCCTTGAGCACGACCCAAGCGTTGAATGGCGCCAGCGTCATGCCAGCGCTGCGCAGCACGGGGAGGAATTTCTCTTCCACCAGCGCGCGCGACGCGCACAAGGCGCCGGCCATCACCCGTCCTTGCCCGTCGAGAAATTTGGTGCCGGAGTGAATGACGATGTCGGCGCCGAACTCGGCCGGACGCTGCAGTGCGGGCGTGGCAAAACAGTTATCCACCGCCAGCCAGGCCCCAGCGGCGTGGGCCATGTCCGCCAGCGCGGCAATGTCGCACACCTCGGTCAGCGGGTTGGTCGGTGTCTCGGCCATCAGCAGCCGCGTGCGCGGGGTGATCGCGGCATGCCAAGCGCCCAGATCGGTCTGTGGCACGAAGGTGGTCTGCACGCCAAACTTGGCCAGGTCGGTGCCGATCAGCTTGATCGTGGCGCCGAACATCGAGCGCGAACAAACCACATGATCGCCAGACTGTAACAAGCCCAGCGCCAGCATCAGGATCGCCGCCATGCCCGAGGAGGTGGCAATCGCCGCTTCGGTGACCTCTAGCGCTGCCAGCCGCTGCTCGAAGCTGGCGGTGGTCGGGTTGCCGTAGCGGCCGTAGGTGTAGCCGTCTTCCTCGCCGGCAAAGCGCGCGGCCGCCACCTCGGCACTGGGCTGCACATAGCCGCTGGTCAGGTACAGCGCCTCGGCGTTTTCACCGTACGGCGTGCGCGGCACGGCCACGCGCACGGCGGCGGTCTCGGGATGCAGCGCCACGGGCTCAGACCTCCTGCGCGTTGGGCAGCGTCAGGCGGGAGCCGGCGCCGTCCTCGTCGGCCGGATCGGCCTTCGCGGCAGCCTGGCGCGGTGCGTTCAGCGCCGCGACGGTCTCCAGGGTCACATCGCCCGTCACATACACGCCGTCGAAGCACGATGCCTCGAAGCCGCACAGCCGCGGGTTGAGCGCCGCCACCGCGCGCTTCATGGCCTCGACGTCCTGATAGATCAGCGCATCGCAGCCGATGATCTGGCGCACCTCCTCCACCGTGCGGCCGTGCGCCACCAGCTCCTCCTGCGTCGGCATGTCGATGCCGTAGACGTTGGGGTAGCGCACCGGTGGCGCGGCGCTGGCCATGAACACCCGTCGTGCGCCGGCCTCGCGCGCCATTTGCACGATTTCCCGGCTGGTGGTGCCGCGCACAATGGAGTCATCCACCAGCAGCACATTGCGCCCGGCAAACTCGCTGGCGATGACATTGAGCTTTTGGCGCACCGACTTCTTGCGCACCGCCTGCCCCGGCATGATGAAGGTGCGGCCGACGTAGCGATTCTTCACAAAACCCTCGCGGTAGGGACGACCGATCAGCCGTGCCACCTCCATTGCCGCCGGCCGACTCGACTCAGGGATGGGAATGACGACGTCGATATCCGTTGGCGGCACGGTGGAGACGACGCGGGTAGCCAGCGTCTCGCCCATGTTGAGCCGTGCCTGATAGACCGAAATGCCGTCGATCACCGAATCGGGCCGGGCCAAGTAGACATACTCGAAGATGCACGGATGGTGGCGCGGCGCCTCGGCACACTGGCGCGCGTGGATCTGGCCGTCCAGCGTGACGAAGATCGCCTCGCCCGGGGCGACGTCGCGCTCGAAGCGGTGGCCCGTCCCCTCCAGCGCCACCGACTCGCTGGCCGCCATCACCGTGCCGTCCGAGCTGCGGCCGACGCACAGTGGCCGAATGCCAAACGGATCGCGAAATACCAGCATACCGTGGCCCGCGATCAGCGCCACCACCGCGTAGCTGCCCCGCACGCGGCGGTGCACTGCCGATACGGCTGCAAAGACGTCGTCGATCTGCAAGGGCACACCCCGGGTGGCACGCTCCAACTCGTGCGCCAGCACGTTGAGCAGCACCTCGGAGTCGCTTTCCGTGTTGATATGCCGATGGTCGAGACGGGCCAACTCCTCCTTGAGCGCATGGGCGTTGGTGAGGTTGCCGTTGTGCGCCAACACCAGGCCAAACGGCGCGTTGACGTAAAAGGGCTGGGCTTCTTCCTCGCTGGCGGCGTTGCCGGCCGTCGGGTAGCGTACCTGGCCCAGCCCGCAGTTGCCCGGCAGCGCCCGCATGTTACGTGTGCGAAACACGTCGCGCACCATGCCTTTGGCTTTGTGCATGAAGAACTTGTGCCCCAACTGCGTCACGATGCCCGCCGCATCCTGCCCCCGGTGCTGCAGCAGCAACAAGGCATCATAGATGAGCTGGTTGACCGGCTGGGCGCTGACCACGCCGACGATGCCACACATGTCGTTGTCCTCGAACTACGGAAAATACACAGCCACCGGAGCGGGCACCAGCACTTTCAGCGCCTGCAGCCCCTGGCCCAGCCAGCGCGGCCCCCACGCTTCGCGCCAGGCGGGGCTGTCCGCCCAGGGGGACAGTTGCACCAACAGCGTGGCCGCCATCAGCAGCAACACGCCGCGCAGCACCCCAAACACCCCCCCCAGCACGCGGTCGATGGGCCGCAAGCCGACGGCCTGTGCGCCCTGGCTCACAAGCCACGCCAGCAGCCCCCCCGCGAACGCCGTGGCGACGAACGACACGGCAAACCCCACGGCATAGCGCAGGGGATCGCTCCACTCGGCTGACCACGGCAACCACGCCGCCGCCTCCAGCGCCCAGCGCTGCGCGACGACGAAGGCCGCCACCCAGGCCAGCACGGACAGCCCCTCGTACAGCAACCCACGCAACCAACCAAGCACGACCGATGCCGCAAGCACCGCCAGCAAAATGACGTCCAACGCAGCCATGGCTCACAGTGTCAGCACCGCAGCCGGCAAGCCCAGACCTTTGACCTTCTCTGCCGCTTTCTCCGCCTCGGCGCGCGTGTCGAACGGCCCGACGCGTACCCGGATGCGTTTGCCTTCGGGGGTGTCCGCAACATGGGTGTAGGTTTTGAGTCCTGCACGCTCGAGCCGGCGGCGCACCTCCTGCGCGCGCGCAGCCTCGGCAAACGCGCCCACCTGCACGACGACGCGGACCTTGGCCTCGGCGTCGGCCCGCGCGACAGGCGGTGGAGGCGCCGCAGTGGCGGTTGGGCCCGGGACTGGTGCTGGCGCGGGGGTCGGGGCAGCGGCGGGGGCCGGAGCCACAGCAGGCGCCGACAGTGCGCCATCGGGCTCGGCGGATCGCGGCACGATAGCCGCGCGGTCAGAGGGCGGCTCCAGCGGCGCGGCAGATTGCCGCGCGGGGATATCGATCGCGATGTCCACCGGAATGGGCCGCGGCTGCGCTTCCAGCAGCCACGGCAAGATGACCACGGCTGCAGCAACCAGCACGGCAGCACCGATGAGCCGCTGGCGGGCGCGCCGGCGCAGCGTCTCGATCGACGGTGGCTGTCGTTCGCCCCCCGGCGAGGCGGACGAGGGGCCGGAGCCGGAGCGGAGTTGGAACATGCGTCAGCCCTGCAGGTGCTTGGCGCCCAGGCGCGGCAACCCCTGTTGCAGCACGCCGCCCACCGTGTAGAAGGATCCGAAAACCACGATTCTATCAGCGGGGTCCGCCGCCGCGATTGCAGCCCCCAAGGCAGCGGCGGGATCCGCATGTACAGCCGCTGCGGCGTCGCGTCGGCGCGTGGCGGCCTGCCACAGTCCATGCAGATCGGCGGCGCGGGCGGCCCGCGCCGTGGGCAAATCGCAAAAATGCCAGGTATCGATCAGCGCATCGAGCCGCTCGAGCATCGGCCGCACGTCCTTGTCAGCCATGGCGCCAAACACCGCCTGCGTCTGCGGGTAATAGCCCATCGCATCCAGGTTCTCGGCCAGGGCCGCCGCCGCGTGCGGGTTGTGGGCCACGTCCAGCACAAGCACCGGCTGTCCCGGCACGATCTGGAAGCGCCCGACCCACTCCACTGTCGCCAGCCCCTGCCGCACCGCCTGCGCGGCCACCGGCAGGCGGGGGTGCAGGGCCTCCAACACCGCGAGCGCTCCCGCGGCATTGACCAACTGGTTGACCCCGCGCAGCGCCGGGTAGGCCAGACC
>NZ_JARJMT020000015.1 GCF_029335975.1 Tepidimonas sp. | reverse complement strand
CTATTTCACCGGATTTGGCCCCGCCAAGCGCGTGGTGCTGTTCGACACCCTGCTGCAACGCCTAGAGGCCCCCCAGATCGATGCCGTGCTCGCGCACGAGCTGGGGCATGCCCACCACCGGCATGTGCTCAAGCGTCTGGTATGGATGGGGCTGGCCAGCGGGGCTGCTCTGGCGCTGCTCGGCTGGTTGTCGCAACAGCTGTGGTTTTACTTCGGTCTGGGGGTGACGCCCAGCCTGACCAGCAGCAACGCCGCCCTGGCCCTGTTGCTGTTCGGCATGGTGGCGCCCCTGGCGGGGGTGTTCGTAGCGCCGCTGTTCAGTGCCCTATCCCGCCGAGACGAGTACCAGGCCGACCGCTACGCCGTACAGCAGGCGGGGGCAACCGCGCTGGCGGGCGCCTTGCTCACGCTCTACCGCGACAACGCCAGCACATTGACGCCGGACCCCTGGTTCGTGCGCTTCTTTTATTCCCACCCGCCAGCGGCGGATCGGCTGGCGCGTCTGGGCCCAGCCGGGGAGCCTGCATGAAGCGGCAGCGCGACGCGGTCGCCCCCCCGCCCGGCGCACACGACGGTTTGGTCGTCGCCACCTATGGCCGACACGTCCTGGTCGAAGCAGACGACCGCAGTCGCACCCGCTGCCACCCGCGCGGCAAACGCCAGGAGGCGGTGGTCGGCGACCGGGTGCGCTGGACACCTTCTGGCGATGAGGGCGTCATCGATGCCGTGCTGCCGCGCCGCAACATGCTGTTCCGCCAGGATGCCTTGCGTACCAAAGTGTTTGCTGCCAACCTGGAGCAGGTGCTGGTGTTGCTGGCGGCAGAGCCTACCTTTGCCGAAACCCAGCTCGCCCGTGCGCTGATCGCGGCCCGGCAGGCCGGCATCGAGCCGCTGATCGCCCTGAACAAACGCGATGTGCAGCCCGCCTTCGCTGAGGCATGGACGCGCCTGGCGCCCTACCGTGCCATGGGCGAAACTGTGCTGCCGCTGCAACTGCAGGGCGATGACACGACTGCCGTCGCCGACCTGGCCACGTTGACCGAACGGCTGCGCGGGCGGGTGACTTTGGTGATCGGGGCCTCCGGTGTCGGCAAGAGCACCCTAGTCAACCGGTTGATGCCCCATGCGCAGGCCGACACGCAAGCCATCTCGCGCGCCCTGGGGACCGGTCGGCACACGACCACGCGCACGACGTGGTACTGGCTGGACGATGGACACGGTGGCGCGCTCATCGACTCACCGGGGTTTCACGAGTTCGGACTGCACCATATCGCGCCCGAGGCTTTGGCGCAATGGATGCCTGATCTCAAGCCTTACGTTGGACGGTGTCGCTTTCACAACTGCACCCACCGGCGCGAACCCGGCTGCGCGATTCAGGCAGCCATCGCCCCGCACGGCCCCATCGTCCCGCACCGCTGGCGGCTATATCAAGATCTGTACGAGGAATTGGCTGCAGCGCGCATGCCCTGACGCAGGGCTGCGCGCGCCGGGGTCAGAAAATGCGCGCCAATAGCGCCAGCGCCAGCAGCAGCAGCCACAGCACGACGCTGCGCCACACCAACCCCACCACACTGGCCAGATGGGCCAGCTGCGGCTCAGGCAGATTGGCTGCCGTGGCTTCTTCCCCCTGGACCCGGGGGGACAGGCGCACCTGAATGGCTCCCTCGGCCACCGACAGCAACAGGTCGTCGCTGGGCTCGCTCCAGGGCCGGCGCCGCTGCCGCCAACGCTCCAGGGCATCCTCGAAATGTCCGACCATGGCAAACCCGAGGACCGTGACCCGCGCCGGCCCGGCGTCGATCCAACACCACGCCCGCTGGGCCATCTGGGCCACCGGCTGGCTCACCGGGGCGTCTGCACGCCACGCACCGCCCCAAGCCTGCGCCAGCCACGCAGCCAGCCGGTACAGCACCGCACCGGCCGGCCCCAGGCCCAGCATCGCCAACGCGACAAACCACACAAAAACCCCCAACACATGTCGGTGCGACGACAAGATGGCATGGGCGATGACGCGCCGCAGCAACTCTTCGCGCGGCCACTCCACCGTATCGCCCCCTTGCCACTGCGCAAACAGCGCCCGCGCACCCGCCTCGTCACCCGACTCCAGCGCCGCGCGTATCGCTGTGAAGTGGTGGCTAAACTGGCGAAACCCCAAGGTGACATAGAGCACCGCCACCGTCCATACGAAGGCCAGCAGGCCGCTGGCCTGCGTCAGCAAAGCGTGGATCAGGGCCGTCAGCAGCACCGGTGCCGCCGTAGCCACCGTCCAGACCAGCCAGCCGTGCACCGCATGCCCGGCGTCGAACTGGCGCTGCACCCACGCTGCCCAGGCCCCAGCGGCGCCCAGCCACGGCGCCTGCGGCCCAGGGCGCCGCGCCTGGTCGAGCACGAGAGCGATCAGGACCGCGAAAAACGTCATGCGCGGATCATAGCGGCCGCTGCGGCCAGAAAAAACCGATACAGGTTGCGCAGCATGCCTGCGGTTGCGCCCCAGATGAAGCGTTGGCCCTGCGGATCGTCGTAAGGCATGGACAGCCAACGCCGCGTCAGACCGCCCCAGTCGACCTCGTGGTGGCGATGGTGACGGGGGTCCATCAAAAAATCCAGCGGCACCTCGAAGGCCTCGGCTACTTCGAGCGGATTCGGGCGCCACGGCCCGCTTGGGCGCACCAGTGCGACCACCGGCGTGATCTCGAAACCCGAGCCTGTCGCATACACCGGCAGGGTGCCGAGCGGCTCCACCCACGACGGGGCCACCCCGACCTCCTCTGCCGCCTCGCGCAAGGCGCAGCGCACCGGGTCGCCCGCATCGCAGGCGTCCAGCTTGCCCCCAGGGAGCGCCACCTGTCCTGCGTGCGTGGGCAGGTGGGCGCTGCGCTGCGTCAGCAGCACCGTCGGCCGCGCGCGCCAGACCAGGGGCACCAGCACTGCAGCGGGCTTGGGCGTGCCTTCGACCCAGCGCGGCTCGGCGCGAATCTCGGGCCTCCACGCCGGCGGCCTAGCAAACCAGCCGCGCAAGTCCTGCTCGCCCAGCCGCTCCACGGGCACGCGGGGCAGTCCGTCGTCCCGAGCAACGACAGGCACCTGGCGGGGATCGAACGTGGGCTGGGTCAAGGTCGTCTCCGTTGGGAGCTCCATTGTGCCGCGGCCAGCCCATGCATGAATTGCATGGCCGCATGGAAAACCGGCTTTGGACAAGATCGCCGGGCGCGCCTATGCTGCGCACCATGTTCAACTCTTGCACCGGATGACATGAGCTTGTCTGCCATAACCACCGCACCCCGCCACGCCTTGCCGTCGTATCTGGATCCGCACCACCTGGGCCCCTGGGGCATTTTTTTGCAACAGGTGGATCGCGTCACCCCGCACCTGGGCAACCTGGCACGCTGGGTGGAGACGCTCAAACGCCCCAAGCGCATTCTGGTGGTGGATGTGCCGATCCAGATGGACGACGGCACCATAGCGCACTTTGAAGGCTACAGGGTGCAACACAACACCTCACGCGGACCGGGCAAGGGGGGCGTGCGTTTTCACCAAGACGTCACGCTCTCCGAGGTGATGGCGCTGGCGGCTTGG
>NZ_JARJMT020000006.1 GCF_029335975.1 Tepidimonas sp. | reverse complement strand
TGCAGCTTGATGTTCATGAGGGCATCTCCCGATGATGGTCGTCAACGCCTTGACCCGCTGCCCAGCAGCTCGCGCAGAACGCTTACCGCCAGCAGGTACGCATGGCGTGATGGCACTATCCAATCATCCGGGATGCGACAGGTATTGAACGGTGCGCGGCGCATCCTGCGCCTCGGTGCCTGAAGCAGGCGAGCGCGGGACATGCCGCCCCGGCAATATCAACGACTGAATTCCCGCCCTGGAATTTCACGCTGCGCTGCCCAATCCAATGGCAAGGCTCGCCGGATCAGGCGCTCCAGCACAAGGCCGACTGCCTTTTCCACCACGCACGCCTCGACGATGTCAGGTGCAAGCCGGGTCAGTTGCGCGATCCGACTTGCATGCCCCCGGTCAATGCTCTCGGCTGCCGCGATCTCGGTGATGGAGGGTCACGCGCGCCCTGACCTCGGCCGGGTTTGCGCTGTCCATCGATGATTTCGGCACCGGGTATTCCTCACTGGCTTACCTCAAGCGATTTCCCGTTCATAAACTGAAGATCGACATCTCGTTCGTGCGGGACATGCTGACCGATCGCAACGATCTCGCCATTGTGTCCGCCATCGTTGCCATGGCGAAGAGCCTCGGCCTCAAGACCCTGGCCGAAGGTGTGGAAGAGGCAGCGCAGGCGGAACACTTGCTGGCATTGGGTTGCGACGAAGCACAGGGGTATTACTTCGCCCGTCCGGAGCCGGCCGAGGTTTTCGCGCGCAGGTGGTTGCAAAGCGCATGTCCGAGTCATGATCTCGGTCAGGACGTGGATCGCCAAGAGCAAGGCCACCTCGGTACATGACGGCAAAGCCGCTCCATGGCACCGGGCCCCGGCGCATGATCACGCCCTCGAGTTCTCTCAAACTCTTCGTAGCGTTCACGCTGATCCGTGATCGGGAGCCGTCAGCCCGGTCGGTTCAACAGCGATCGGGGCCATTGCCTCTGCGAAAGCGCACAGACCAAAGGCACTTGGGCTGGCTCGCCCCAACTGCTTCACCTCATCAGGTTCCGCCTGGGAACTCCAGGCAGAACCGGGTCCTGCCCTGCGCGGACGTCACGCTGATCGATCCTCCATGGGTTTGCATAATGGCGCGGGTAATCGCCAATCCCAGCCCTGCGCCGTCGGTTTCCGGATGTGACCGCGATGGGTCAGCACGGTAAAACCGATCGAACAGGTGCGGCAGTACCCTCGGGTCGATGTCCTCGCCGGTGTTCTCGACGCTCACCCGGGTGGCTTGGGAAGACTGGCTGATCTCGATCGTGACCTCGCCATGTGGCGGGGTGTGGCGCAGCGCGTTCGAAAGCAGATTGCTCAGGGCACGGCGGAACATCAAGCGATCACCGACGATCTCGCCCTCACCACGCTGAGCCAGTCTGACGCCCTTCTCCTCGGCGACCGCCTCATAGAACTCGATCAGGGCGTGCGTTTCCTCGGCTGCCGAGAAACGTTCCCGGTTCGGCAGCATCATCCCGCGTTCGGCCTTGGCCAGGAACAGCATATCGGACACCATGCGGCCCAGACGCTGCAGTTCCTCGGCATTGGAAGCCAGAATCTCCCGGTAGGTATCGGCATCCCGCCGGGTAGCCAACGCGACCTGGGTCTGGGTCAGCAGGTTGCTCAGGGGGGTGCGCAGCTCATGCGCCAGATTCGACGAGAACTCCGACAGTCGCGTGAACGCGTCTTCCAGCCGGTCCAGCATCTTGTTGAGTTCGTGAGCCAGATCGGCCATTTCGATGGGTACCGCCTCGACGGGCATGCGCTGGTGCAGCTGCTGGCTCGTGAGCGTGGTCGCTCTGGATTTCATGGCACGCAATGGCGCCAGCCCCTTGTACGCGGCAAACCAGCTCAGCAAGCCACAGATGACGATCGTCACGACGGCATAGGTCATCAGGGTGCGCCGCAACTTCAGCATGAACCGTGTGTGATGCGCCGTGTCCATGGCAACGAGGATGTCCAGCCGCGTCGTTGCGTCATAGGCTGGAATAACCCGGACAAGCATCCCGCGAAACGCCTGCCCTTCGTCGGCCCAATGGATCAGCGCGTCGTTGCCGTTGCCTTCATCGGCCGGTGACAGTTCGCGCGGGAGGCGAAATCCTTCGGACTGGAAGAGCGTTTCACCTTTCGAATCATGGACGCTGACGTACAGCCCGTGATGGTGGCTCAATGCCTCACGCAGCAGCCACTTGGCGTCCTCGGCCGAATTGGATCGCGCCAAAATATCCTCGATCAGGTGCTGCTTGTCCTGCAGCGCCATGTGATCCAGCTCGATGAAATGCCGCTCGGATGCAGCGATGACCAACAAGGCCAATCCAAACACCACAGCCCCAGCCGCCAACGTAAAGAAGAGGGTGAGCCGGGTCGTCAGTGACAGGGAGCGAAACATTCAGCGCTCCTCCGGTGCTTCCAATACGTAACCCATGCCACGTACGGTGTGGATCAGCTTGACCTCATGACCCTCATCAATCTTCGCGCGCAAGCGCCGGATGGCCACCTCGATCACATTGGTATCGCTGTCGAAATTCATGTCCCAGACCTGCGAGGCGATCAGCGAGCGGGGCAGGACCTCGCCATGACGGCGCATCAGCAGTTCCAGCAAGCCGAACTCTTTGGCCGTCAGGCTGATTCGTCGCCCGCCGCGTGAAACGCGTCGGCGCAGCAGGTCCAGTTCGAGATCGGCCACGCGCAGCACGGGGCTCTCGTTGCCACTGCGCCCCCGGCGCAGGATCGTGCGCACGCGGGCCAGCAATTCGGCAAAGGAGAAAGGCTTGACCAGATAGTCGTCCGCACCGAGTTCAAGGCCTTTGACCCGGTCTTCCACCTGATCGCGTGCGGTCAGGAACAGCACCGGCATCTGCAGGCCGCGATGGCGCAAGGACTGCAGTACCTGCCAGCCGTCGAGGCCGGGCAGCATCACATCCAGGATGACCAGGTCGTACTCGCCCTGCAAGGCCAGGTGCAGACCATCGGCGCCGTCTTGCGCCAGATCGACCACGAAACCCGCTTCGCTCAAGCCTTGACGCAGGTAGTCGCCCGTTTTGGGCTCATCTTCAACGATCAGTATCTTCATGAGGGTGCTCGGCCATATCGAATAGCCGCTAGTGTGACGATTTTGGGTGCACCTGACATGAAGATAACAAAAATGTAATCGGACGAACAGCATCCTGACAGGGGTGGCTCCATAGCATCTCACCCACGACTTCAGTAACTCATCGCGAGAAGCCCATGCCATCTTTGAGTCCGTTTCATTTGCCATTGCCGTTGATGCCCTCGCGGCGGCGCTTCGTGCGCGGCTTGGTCGCCGGCGGCGTGATGGTCGGCCTGTCACCCTGGGTGCGTGCTGCGGCGCAGGGGCTGGCCGACACGCGCACGGGTGCGGCGCCCGTGCTCAGCGGCACGAACATCGACCTGGTGGTTGCCGAGTCGCCGGTCAACTTCACCGGCAGGCCAAGGATGGCGACCACCATCAACGGCTCCATCCCGGCGCCAACGCTCAAACTTCGGGAAGGCGACACGGTCACCATCCGCGTCACCAACCGCCTGCGCGAGGCCACCTCGATCCACTGGCACGGGATCATCCTGCCCTACCAGATGGACGGGGTGCCTGGGGTCAGTTTCCCGGGCATCGCCCCTGGCGAAACCTTCACCTACCAGTTCCGTCTCGAACAAACCGGCACCTACTGGTATCACTCGCACTCCGGCACGCAGGAGCAGACCGGCATGTACGGGGCGTTGATCGTCGAGCCGCGTCAGGCAGACCCTATCCGCGCCGACCGGGACTACGTGGTGCAGCTGTCCGACTGGACCGACGAAGACCCCATGCGGGTGCTCGCCAAGCTCAAGGCGCAAAGCGACTACTACAACTTCAATCAGCCGACGGCGATCGATTTTTTTCGCGACGTCGCCGAGATGGGGCTTTCTCGTGCACTCGACAAGCGTGCGATGTGGAACCAGATGCGGATGAACCCGACCGACCTGGCCGATCTCTCGGGGGCGACATTGACCTACCTGATGAACGGCGTCACCCCTGCCGGCAATTGGACTGGCCTGTTCCGGCCGGGCGAGCGCGTGCGTCTGCGGTTCATCAACGGCGCGGCCAACACCTTCTACGACGTGCGCATCCCGGGGCTCAAGATGACGGTGGTGCAAAGCGACGGGCAGAACGTCGAACCTGTCACCGTCGATGAGTTCCGCTTCGGGCCGGGCGAGACCTACGACGTGATCGTCACGCCCCGAGAGGACGCCTACACGATCTTCGCGCAATCGATGGATCGAACCGGCTTCGCCCGCGGCACGCTCGCGGTGCGCGAGGGCTTGAACGCCGCCGTGCCTGCTCTCGATCCCGTCGAATGGCTCACCATGGCCGACATGATGGGCGCGATGGACCACGGCGCGATGGGCCACGACATGCCGGGCATGAAGCACGACATGTCCGGCATGAACCATGGCGCGATGGCCATGGATCACGGCCAGCACGCGATGCATGGCATGACAGGCGGCGCGATGGCCAAGCCCAGCGCCACGGTCCGTCACGCACGCACGGAATACGGCCCAAGCACGGATATGCGGGTGGACATGCCGCGCACCAATCTTGACGATCCGGGCATTGGCCTGCGCAACAACGGCCGGCGCGTGCTGACGCTGGCCGACCTCAAAACGATCGGCGGCCCTCTCGATCCTCGCGGGGCCGAGCGCGAGATCGAGCTGCACCTCACCGGCAACATGGAGCGCTATACCTGGTCGCTCGACGGCCTCGAGTTCGGCAAGAGCACGCCGGTGCATCTGAAGTACGGCGAGCGGGTGCGCGTCATCCTGCACAACGACACGATGATGACGCACCCGATGCATTTGCATGGGCTGTGGAGCGAGGTGGAAACGCCCGACGGGCAGTTCCTGGTGCGTCGCCACACCGTCCCGGTTCAACCCGCGCAGCGCGTCAGCTTCCTCGTGACCGCCGACGCCCTGGGTCGCTGGGCCTGGCACTGCCACCTGATGTTGCACATGGACATGGGCATGTTCCGCGTGGTGGTCGTGTCATGAAACTCATCCCAAGTAGATTCGCCATGAAACCCTGCTCTCTCTTCACTGCGGCGCTGGTGCTGCTCGGTGCGGCGCCCGTCTGGGCGCAAACAACGATGGAAGGCGGCGGCCATGCCGGGCACCCGGGCACGGCTCCAGCCCCAACGCGAGCCGAATCGCCCGCGAGCGCCACCATGGACCACGGCAGCATGCGCATGCAAGGCGGCCCCGCCCCCGCCGATGCCCGCGATCCGCACGCGTATGCCAATGGCTTGACCTTGGAGTCGGGCCCGTACGCATTTCCTGGGCCACGGCAACTGCGGCTGTCCGATGAACATGCGTTCGGCAGCGTGCTCCTCGATCGCCTGGAGCGCGTCGACACGAAGGACGGCAACGCCACCGCCTATGAGGCGCAAGCCTGGTTCGGCGGCACCTACGACCGCCTGGTCCTCAAGGCCGAGGGTGACGTCGCCAAAGGCAAACTGGAGGAGGCACGCACGGAGGTCCTGTGGGGCCATGCGATCGCCTCGTACTGGGACACCCAACTCGGGGTGCGGCTGGACAGCGGCACGGGGCCTGACCGGACTTGGCTCGCTGTGGGCATCCAAGGGCTCGCCCCGTACTGGTTCGACGTCGATGCCACCGCCTACGTCGGCAGCTCGGGACGCACGGCACTGCGCCTGTCGGGCGAGTACGAACTCCTGCTCACCCAGCGCCTGATTCTGCAGCCCCGCATGGAAGTCAATCTGTATGGCCGGCGCGATGAAGCGCGTGGCCTGGGCAGCGGGCTGGCCGATGCCACCACAGGGCTGCGCCTGCGTTACGAATTCTCGCGCCAGTTCGCGCCCTATGTCGGCGTCGAATGGGCGGGCAAGTTTGGACAGACGGCGGATTTTGCGCGCGCCGAAGGGCAGCGCACCCGGCAAACGCGGTATGTGGCGGGCGTGCGCCTGTGGTTCTAGCAGCGCCCACGCACAACCACGATCTCATTCACGAATCCCATCAGGAGCATCCAATGATGAAGAAAACCTTGAGCGTTTTGGCGCTGAGCGCGTTGCCTGTGTTGGCGCTGGCCGCCGGCAATCATCAGGGCGGCCATGGCATGGCCGGGCACGACATGCAAGGCATGCACGGTTCGATGCACGGTGGCGCATCACACTCCAACGTCGGCAAACCAGGCGATCCCGCCAAGGTCGACCGCACCATCGAGGTGGTCATGGACGACTCGATGCGGTTCACGCCCGCCACCATCACGGTCAAAAAGGGCGAGACGATCCGCTTCTTTGTCAAAAACGCGGGCAAGGTGCCGCATGAAATGGTGGTCGGCTCCTTGCAGGAGCTCAAAGAACACGCTGAGATGATGCGCAAGATGCCCCAGATGCAGCATGCCGAGCCGAACATGGTGACGCTCCAGCCTGGCCAGCGCGGCGGGCTGGTTTGGCAGTTCGATCAGCCCGGTACGGTGGACTTCGCCTGCCTCATCCCCGGCCATATGGAAGCGGGCATGGTGGGCAAGATCGTCGTCGAATAAGCAGCGTCACCGGGGGTCCTTGTCATGCACCAAACCGTTGATCAACCGTTCCCCCGGCGGCGCAGGCTGCTGCTGGCGGTGCTTGCGCTGAGTCTTCCCTCCCTGGCACCAGCCGCCGCACCGCAGACGCTTGCCGTGCAGGTGTGGAAGGACCCGAACTGTGGGTGTTGCAAGGACTGGATTGCCCACCTGGAGAAAAGCGGATTCCGCGTGAATGCCGTCGACCAGGGCAACGGCGCGGCCCGCGCTCGCCTCGGGATGCCGCAGAAATTCGGTTCCTGCCATACGGCCCTGATCCAGGGCTATGTGATCGAAGGCCACGTACCCGCCACGGACATCCAGCGGCTGCTCAAGGAAAAGCCCCAAGCCCTGGGCTTGGCGGTGCCGGGCATGCCCATTGGTTCACCCGGCATGGACGGGCCGGTGTATGGCGGCCGACGTGATGCCTACCAGGTCTTGCTGGTTGGGAAAGACGGGTCGGCACAAGTGTTCAGTTCCCATCCATGAAGAAACCCCTCACCCGGCGATGAGCGCGACGCATCATGATCACCACCCCGACACGCGTGGCTCGTCCGGCCTGAGCCGGCGTGTCAGGATCGCGTTGCTGATGGTTGCCCTCATCGGCGGCTTCTATCTGCTGCGCGAGCACTGGATCCATGTCGCAGGCAATTGGGTGTACCTGTTGCTGCTGGCGTGCCCGCTGATGCACCTGCTGCATGGCCACGGTGGCGATGGCGGGCATGGTGCGCCGCCCGACAAACCCGCCAACAGGGAGGCGTGAAGTCATGGACCTGCGATCAGACCACGAACACCGCCGACACGCCCACGACCACCCGAGCGCACTGCAGTGGGCCGAAGGTCTGAAGGACCCTGTCTGCGGCATGGACGTGACCGCGCAGTCCGAGCACCACGTCGAGCACGCAGGCCGACTCTTTTACTTCTGCAGCGCCAAGTGCCGGGCGAAGTTCGTCGCCGAACCGGCGCGCTATGCCCACAGCGGCCACGCGCCTTCGTCTGTCGAAGCGCCGGCGCTGGCGGCAGGCACGATCTACACCTGCCCCATGCACCCCGAGATCCGGCAGGATCACCCCGGCTATTGTCCGAAGTGCGGCATGGCGCTGGAGCCGGTGCTGCCCGATCTCCAAGAAGAAGAGAGTCCCGAGCTGCGCGATTTCCAGCGCCGCTTCTGGTACACCCTGCCGCTGACCGTCATGGTCACTGTGCTGGCCATGTTCGGCCACCAGTTGCATTGGTTCGAGGCGCGCACACAGACCTGGATCGAACTCGTTTTGTCCCTGCCCATCGTCCTGTGGGCGGGCTGGCCGTTCTTCGTGCGCGGCTGGCAGTCCGTGGTCCATCGCAGCCCGAACATGTGGACCCTGATCGCGCTGGGCACCGGGGCGGCGTTCGTCTACAGCGTGGCGGCGACCGTGGCCCCACAACTGTTCCCGGACTCGTTCGTGTCCATGGGACGGGTCGCGGTGTACTTCGAGGCGGCGGCGGTGATCATTTCCCTGACCCTGCTGGGGCAGGTACTGGAACTCAAGGCGCGTTCGCAGACCTCGGCCGCCATCAAGTCCTTGCTCGGACTGACCCCCAAGACCGCCCGGCGCCTTCGCGACGATGGCACGGAAGAGGACGTGCCCCTGACGCACATCCATGTCGGCGATCGGCTGCGCATTCGACCCGGCGAAAAGGTTCCGGTAGATGGTACGGTAATCGAGGGCAGCAGCGCTGTGGACGAATCGATGCTGACGGGGGAGTCCCTGCCCGTGACCAAGCGGGTGGGCGACAAGGTCATCGGTGCGACGCTCAATACCAGTGGCGCGCTCGTCATGGTCGCCGAACGTGTCGGCTCGGCGACCATGCTGTCCCAGATTGTGCAGATGGTGGCGCAGGCGCAGCGGTCCAAGGCGCCGATGCAGCGCATGGCCGATGTCGTGGCGGGCTATTTCGTGGTCGCGACGGTGTCCATCGCCGTGCTGACCTTTTTTGCCTGGGGCCTGTTCGGGCCGGAACCGCGTTGGGTTTTTGGCCTCATCAACGCCGTGGCTGTGCTGATCATCGCCTGCCCCTGCGCGCTGGGCTTGGCCACGCCCATGTCGATCATGGTGGCGACCGGGCGAGGGGCTACGCAGGGGGTGCTGTTTCGCGATGCCGCCGCGATCGAGAAAATGCGCCAGGTCGATACCCTGATCGTCGACAAGACCGGCACATTGACCGAGGGCCGGCCGCGCTATCAGACGACGATCGCAGCCGAAGGCTTCACCGCCGGCGAAGCCTTGCGACTGGCTGCCAGCCTCGACCAGGGCAGCGAGCACCCGTTGGCCGAAGCCATCGTCTCGGCCGCGCGCGAGCAAGGCCTGGCGCTCTCACGCGCCGAGGAGTTCGACTCGCACTCAGGCATCGGCGTGCGCGGGCGCGTCGATGGACATGCCGTGGCACTGGGCAACACGGCCCTGATGGAACAGCTCGGTGTGGACGTGCGGCCATTGGCCGAGCGGGCGGAGGCGCTGCGCGGTGAGGGTGCCAGCGTGATGCATCTGGCCGTCGATGGCGTGCTCGCCGCAGTCCTGGCCGTCGCCGACCCGGTGAAGAAGACCACACCGCAAGCGCTGGCGTCGCTGCGCGCGGAGGGCTTGCGCGTCGTCATGGCCACGGGCGACGGTCTGACCACGGCCAAGGCCGTGGCGGCGCGCTTGGGCATCGATGAGGTGCATGGCGAGGTCAAGCCCGCCGACAAACTGCAACTGGTGGAGCGGCTGCAGCGCGAGGGGCGTATCGTTGCGATGGCTGGTGACGGCATCAATGATGCCCCGGCCTTGGCAAAGGCCGACGTCGGTATCGCCATGGGCACCGGCACCGACGTGGCGATGAACAGCGCACAGATCACGCTCGTCAAGGGTGACCTGCGCGGTATTGCGGTGGCGCGCGCCTTGTCAGTGGCCACGGTCCGCAACATGAAGCAGAACCTGATGTTCGCCTTTCTCTACAACGCACTGGGCATTCCCATTGCGGCCGGCGTGCTGTATCCGCTCACCGGTTGGCTGCTTTCACCGTTGATCGCCGCCCTGGCGATGAGTCTCAGCTCCGCATCGGTGATCGGCAATGCGCTGCGTTTGCGCGGCGTCCGTCTTGTCTGAACACGAGGATCGTCGCGCGTGCCGTGGTGGGTGCTGGTTGCACTCCCAGATCGCTGGGTCTGTCGTATCGGTTGCCACCCGACGTTGGACACCTGATCCCTATCGAGGCCTGGAATGCTCTCGACCACGGCACCTGAGCCGCCTCACACCGATACCGCACTTGGCGCCCAGTCGGCATCGCCATAAGCACTTGCACCGATGTGGCGATGAGTCCGCGCCCCGCCTCGGTGAGCAGGAATGCATTGAGATTGGCACACGATTAATCCCGATCCCATCCCGAATGGAATCTTGCATATATGTAGTCGCCCCTGAAATATTCCTAACCCGTTGATAAAGCGTTCGTTTTTGGCTGTTTTGCGGTACAATTTCTCCCAGCTTTTTGCCACCCTCGACGCGGTTGCTGGGAGTTCTGACCATGGCCGAGTGCATGCACAGCGA
>NZ_JARJMT020000195.1 GCF_029335975.1 Tepidimonas sp. | reverse complement strand
CGCGTGCCGAGCCGTCCCCTGCGGGAGCGGCCGCTTGCCAGAGCTGCTGCAGATCGCGCACCTCCAGCGCGGCCAGGGCCGCCAGCTCGTGCAGCAGCTGACGCTTGAGCGCCCCGTCCGGCAGCGCCTGCCACAGCGGGCGCGCCTGCGCGGTGGCGCGCGCGCGGCCTTCGGCCGTGGCCAGGTCGCAGCCGTCGGCCGCCACCTCCAGCACAAAGCGACTCAGCGGCGCGGCCTGCGCCAGCGCGGCTGTCAATGCCTCGGCGCCGTGAGCGCGGATGTAGCTGTCCGGATCATGCTCCGGCGGCAGGAACAAGAAGCGAAAACGCCGCGTGTCGCCGGCCCATGGCAGCGCGGCCGTCAACGCCCGCTGCGCGGCGCGCCGCCCGGCTGCGTCGCCGTCGAAGGCGAATATCACGTCGTCGGTGAAGCGCAGCAGCTTGCGCACATGGTCCGGCGTGCAGGCAGTGCCCAGCGTCGCCACCGCGTGGCCAAAGCCCAGCTGCGCCAGCGCCACCACGTCCATGTAGCCCTCCACCACCAGCGCGCAGCCGGCCTGACGGATGGCGCTGCGCGCCTCGTACAGGCCGTAGAGTTCCTCGCCCTTGTGGAACAGCGGCGTCTGCGGCGAATTCAGGTATTTCGGCTCGCCGCCGTCCAACACACGGCCGCCAAAGCCAATCACCTCGCCCTTGACGTTGCGAATCGGGAACATGATGCGGTCGCGAAAACGATCGTGGCGGCGCGCTGCATCGCCGTCGTCTTCGACGACCAGCCCGCACTCCACCAGCCGCGCGTCCTGGTAATCGCCGAACACCGTGGACAGGAAGCGCCGCTGCGCCGGTGCATAGCCCAGTCCGTAGGTCTTGGCGATCTCGCCGGTCAGGCCGCGGCCCTTGAGGTACTCGATCGCGCGCGGGCTGATCTTCAGTTGTGCGCGATAGGCGCTCGCGGCCTGCGCCATGAGGTCCACGAGCGTCTGCTGCGCACGCCGCTGCGCTGCCTCGCGCGCGCGCTGCTCGGGCGATCGCTCTTCCTCGGGCACCGTCAGGCCCAGCTGTGCGGCCAAGTCATGCACCGCCTCGCGAAAGCTCGCGCCGGTGTGCGCCATCAGAAAGTCGATCGCGTTGCCGTGCGCGCCGCAGCCAAAGCAGTGGTAGAACTGTTTGGCCGGGCTGACGGTAAACGAAGGAGATTTTTCGGCGTGAAAGGGGCACAGCCCGAGGTAGTTGGCACCGCTTTTGCGCAGCGCCACATAGCGACCGACGATGTCCACAAGGTCGGCGCGCGTCAGCAGATCTTGCAAAAAAGCGGAGGGAATGCTCACGTGCGCGCCTGCATCTCGAATTGCTCCACCGGCATCGGCCGGCCATAGTGGTAACCCTGCAGCAAATGACAGCCGTGGTTGAGCAGGTAGTCTGCCTGCTGCGCTGTCTCCACTCCCTCGGCGAGCACTTGCATCCCCAGCTTGCGCCCCAGTGTGATGATGGTGGTGACCACGGCTTCGTCCTGCCGTCGATGCTGGCCCAGGCGCGCGACGAAGCGCTGGTCGATCTTGATGACGTCGAACGGCAGCTCCGCCAAGTAAGCCAGCGACGAGTAGCCGGTGCCAAAGTCGTCCAGAGCCAGCGACACCCCTTGCGCGTCGAGCGCCTGCAGCATGGCTCGGGCCGATTCCAGATCTTCCAGGAAGACGGATTCCGTGATCTCCAGCTCCAGTCGATGCGCGGGGACGCCATGCAGCGTCAGCGCCTCAAGCACCCGCTGGCTCAGCGCCGGACCGTGGAACTGTTTGGCGCTGATATTGACCGCCAGACGCAGGCCCGCCAGATGGGGGTCGTCCTGCCAGCGCCGCAGCCGCGCGGCGGCTTGCTGCAGCACCCAGTCGCCCAGCGGCAGGATCAGACCGGTTTCCTCGGCCAACGGGATGAAGTCAGCCGGTGATACCAGGGAGCCGTCGGTGCGCTGCCAACGCACCAGCGCCTCGGCGCCGACGATGCGGCCCCGCGCATCGACTTGCGGCTGCAGATAAAGGCGCAGCTCGCCCGCTTCGATCGCGTGTGCAAGTGCGCGCTGCAGCGCGTGGCGCGCGCGGATCGCGGCTTCCATCTCAGGGTCGAAAAAGGCCACACCGTTGCGGCCCATTTGTTTGACGCTGTACATCGCCAAATCGGCCGCCTTCAGCAGCTCGGTGGTGTCCGCGTCGCCGTCGTTGCCGTACAGGGCGATGCCGATGCTCAGCGTCAACGTCACTGTCTGGTCCTGGTACGGGATCGGCGCGCGCAGCGCGGCGGCCAGTTTGTCGGCCACCGCCCGCGCGGCCAGCGCTGCGTCGTCGCGGCGATCGAAGGTGGCCGGCAGCAACACCAGGAACTCATCGCCCCCCAGCCGGCCCGGCGTGTCCTGCTCGCGTACCGCGGCACGAATACGCTCGCCAATTGCGCGCAGCACGGCATCGCCGGCGTCGTGACCCAGGGTGTCGTTGATCGTTTTGAAGCGATCCACATCGACGAACAGCACGGCTCCCCAGCGCTCGCTACGCCGAGCTTGGCTGAGGGCTTGCTGCATCCGGTCCAGCAGCAGTCGGCGGTTGGCCAGGCCCGTCAGGGGGTCGAAGAAGGCGAGATTTTCGATCTGCGCTTCGGCCTGCTTGCGCCAAGTCAGGTCGGAGAAAACCGCCACATAGTAGCGGGTCCGGCCACTGGCGTCGCCCACGGCGCTGATGCTGAGCCATTCGGGATAAATACTGCCGTCCTTGCGGCGGTTGCGGATCTCGCCTTCCCAGCGGCCGTGCTCGATCAAGGCTTGCCACATCGTGCGGTAAAACGCCGCATCGTGATGCCCCGAATGCAGCAGCTCACCCGGGGTGTGACCGATGGACTCGGCCGCGGTGTAGCCGGTGATCGCCTCGAAGGCGCGATTGGCCCGCATGATGCGGCCCTGCGCGTCGGTGATCAGCACACCCTGGTTGCTGTCGAATGTTTTGGCCAGCATGCTCAGCTCATCGAGCAAGGCGGTGTTTTCCCGCAGCGACTGGCGCAGCCGCCGCTTTTGGGCCAGCAAGATCAGCATCAAGAGCAGCAGCGTCAGCACGGCGCTGGCGATCAGTGCCAGCGGCTTGGCGTTGGCCCGCATCGTTTCGCTCCAGGTCAGCTGTGGCACACCGAAGGGACGTACACGCAAACCGCGCAGCAGGTTCTCCACTGCCGCGTAGCCTTGTGGTGGGACGAAGCCCGCGATGGCCCCAGTGGCCAGCGCTGCGTCGTCGCGGATGAGCAGCAGCGCCAAGGTCAGCTGGCGGCGCACATCGTCATCCACATGGGGGAGGACGGCTACCGGCCACTCGGGCACCAGCGGGGTGCTGACGGCGACAGGGTAGCCCGGCAAGTCCTGCCGTTGCAGCACCCGCAGGCGCCCGGGCGCGATCCGACCCGAGGCCACCATCGCCTCCCAGAGCCCGTCGCGTACGAAGGCCGCCTCGGCCTGGCCGTCCAGCAGCGCCTGCACCACACGGTCATGCAGCATCCCAACCGGTATCCAGTCGATGGCGTCGCTTGAGACGCCACGGCGCTGCAGCTCGTGGCGCTGCAAATACCAACCCTCCAACGATTCTTCGTGCGGGATGGCCACGCGCCGCCCACGCAGATCCTGCCAGCGCTGCAACGGGCTGTTGGCTGCAACCAGCACGGTGCCGCCGAACCCAACGGTCACTATCCCCTGACGGCGCCGCAGCAGCGTGGCCAGCGCCGTGCTGAGGCCTTCGGAATGGCGCAGGGCGACATAGTGTGCCGGGTTGGTGATGAGCGCGTCCAGTCGCCGCGCGCGCACGGCTATCTCCAAGTCCGAATAGGCCAGCCAGTGCGGCTGCACAGGTACATGCGGCAGCTGGCGTTGCAAGGCCGCAATGACCGGTTCCCAGTCCTGCCGCTCGACTTCGAGGGGGCGATAGATCAAGATGCCCAGGCGCAGTTCCGCCATGGATACCATCGGGGCCCCTGAAGCGGGTGCGACCACCAGCCAAGGGGCCATGGCCCACAACACCAGCCAGCAGCGGCACAGCGCCAGCGCGATGGCCCTTGCGCAAGGAGCGGTCCGATGCAGTCTCACAGCGGCTCCTCGAAGGGCAAAAACTGCCGCGCAATCAGCTTGGCAGGCAGCGGGGTCGCTGGCAAGGGGATTTTTTGCAGCACCTCGCACAGCGACTGGGCTGCGATCAGCATGGGCGGCGGATCGCCGATGAGCCAGCGGCGGTTTTCCACCCAATCGGTCAATCGCAGGCCGGAAAAAGCCGTCCACACCCGCGATCGGGGCAGATCCAGCCAGGGTGCGAGTCGATATGCCGCATCGAGGGACTGGGCATGCAAGTGGCGTTGCGCCAAAAAGATGTGCCCGACCAGGGTGCGCACGGCCCCGGCGTGCTGCCGCAGGGCATCGCGGTGTACCGCCAGCACATCCAGGATGGGACGCTGCGCCGGCAGTTGGCTGCTGTCGAATACGCGTATCGCCCCGAGACCCCGCAGGTGCGAGGCGACGGGCTCGCAGGTCACCAGCAGGTCGACATCGCCGCGCTGCCAGGCGCGCGTGTGCTCGTCGTATGTCAGGTGCACGGCCTGGACGTGGGAAGACGGCAGTCCGTGGTGTTGCAGCCAACTGTCGGCCATCAGTTGGCCTACGGCACCGCTTTCAAGGCCCAGGCGCGCGCCGCGCCAGCGCGACGGGGTCTCGAAACCCGGCCGGGCAAGCACGACGTCGGCCCCCAGCGATTGGTTGAAAACGGCAACGATGCGCAAAGGTGTGCCGTTGGCAATGGACTGCAGGGTCTCGTCCAGTGTGAGCGCGGCAGCCTGGGCATGTCCCTCGGCCAAGGCCATGCGCGATGCCGACGCCGACGCGGTGCGCCGCGCGGCAAGCGGCCCATCCTCCCACCAGCCCAAGTGATCCGCCAGGTGTAACGGGGCATAGCCCGGCCAGGGGTGAAAGGCCACGGTCAGTCGCGGCTCGTCGCTGCAGCCAAGCAACCACGGCGCCGACGTTGCCGCGACCGCGAATCCGGCGCTCTGACGCAGCCAAGTTCGGCGGCGCATCCCGACTCCCCGCCCACTAGCCCGTCACGACGCGGTTTTTGCCGGCGCGTTTGGCGCGATACATCGCCGCGTCGGCACGGGCGATGGCGGCGTCCACCGGCTCATCGTGCTGCAGTTCGGTCACCCCCGCGCTGAAGGTGATCAGCACCTTTTGCTCGCCCTGCAAGAACAGGTGGGCGCTCAGGTCGCGCTGCAGCCGTTGCACGACACCGGCGGCTTCATCGGTCGTGGTGTCGGGCAGGATGATGATGAATTCCTCTCCCCCGTAGCGGCCGATGGTGTCCTGTGGACGCAGACTGCGCCGGGCGACATCCG
>NZ_JARJMT020000187.1 GCF_029335975.1 Tepidimonas sp. | reverse complement strand
CTGTTGTCGAACACCAGCTCGACGCTGGCGCGTTGCGCCGGCTTGCGCGTGGTGGTGCCATTGAAGATGACGTCCTGCATGGACTCGCCGCGCAGCTCGCTGGCCTTGGACTCGCCCAGCACCCAGCGCACGGCGTCCATGATGTTGGATTTGCCGCAGCCGTTCGGGCCCACCACCCCGACCCGCTGCCCCGGGAGCTGGAGGATGGTCGGCTCGGCAAACGATTTGAAACCGGACAATTTGATGGTCTGCAGGCGCACGGGGCGCTAGTGTACGTGCCCACAACGGCTACCATTGCGGCCCATGGTCCCCGACGTCAACCCGCTGCTGCAGAGGCTGCAGCCTTACCCCTTCGAACGCCTGCGCACGCTGTTGGCTGGCATCACACCCAATCCGGCCCTGCGTCCCATCAATCTGGGCATTGGTGAACCCCGGCACCCCACGCCGGCGGTGCTCAAGGACGCGCTGCATGCCGCCATCGACGAGCCCGCAGGGGGACTGTCTACCTACCCCGCTACGGCGGGCACGCCCGCGCTGCGCAGTGCTTGCGCCAACTGGCTGCGACACCGGTATGGCGTCGCGGTCGATGCAGCCACGCAGGTGCTGCCGACACTGGGGTCGCGCGAGGCGTTGTTCGCGCTGGCGCAGGTGGTCATCGACCCGCGCACCTTTGCCCGCGGCCCAGAGCCTGTGGTGGTATGCCCGAATCCGTTTTATCAAATCTATGAAGGCGCAGCGCTGCTGGCTGGCGCGCTTCCCTGGTACGTGCCTAGCGATCCGGCGCGCAACTTTGCCGTGGACTGGGACAGCGTACCCGATGCGGTGTGGGCGCGCACCCGGTTAGTTTATGCCTGCTCGCCGGGCAATCCGACTGGAGCGGTGATGTCGCTGACAGAATGGCAGCGCCTGCTCGAGTTGAGTGAGCGCTACGGTTTCGTCATCGCCAGCGACGAGTGCTACAGCGAGATCTATTTCCGCGACGAGCCGCCGCTGGGCGCGCTGCAGGCCGCGGCCACACTGGGCCGCGGCGACTTTCGCCGCCTGATCATGCTGACCAGCCTGTCCAAGCGCAGCAATGCCCCGGGCCTGCGCAGCGGCTTCGTCGCGGGTGACGCCGCGCTGATTCGCGACTTCACCCTCTACCGCACCTACCATGGCAGTGCCATGAGCGTAGCGGTCCAGCAGGCCAGCGCGGCGGCCTGGGCGGACGAGACCCACGTCAAGACCAACCGCGAGCTGTACCGCACCAAGTTTGCGCAGGTCAGGCCGCGGCTGGCCGAAGTGATGGATGTGCCACTGCCCGACGCCGGGTTTTATCTGTGGGCGCAAGTGCCCGCGCGCTTTGGCGGTCGCGACGGCGGCAGCGACACCGACTTTGCCCGGGATTTGTTCGCCCAATACAATGTGGTCGTGCTGCCGGGCAGTTATCTGGCCCGCGAGGTGCAAGGGGTCAACCCTGGCGCCGGCCGCATCCGCATGGCGCTCGTGGCCGAGGTGGACGAATGCCTCGAAGCTGCCGAGCGCATCGTCCGCTTTGTTCGGGGCTGATGGCTGCCTCTGCCGCTGCGCCCCACGATTCACGCCTACGACCATGACCCAACAACTGCAGCAGATCATCGAAAACGCCTGGGACAACCGCGGCCAGCTCTCGCCTGGCAATGCCCCGCAGGAGGTCGTCGATGCCGTCGAGCATGTGATTGGCGAGCTCAACCATGGCCGATTGCGCGTCGCCACCCGCGAGGGCGTGGGCCAGTGGACGGTGCACCAATGGATCAAAAAGGCGGTGCTGCTGAGTTTTCGCCTCCACGACAACCAAATCATGCAGGCAGGCGACTTGGCTTTCTACGACAAGGTCAAAACCAAGTTTGCCCACCTCAGCCCGCAAGAGATGGCCGCCACTGGCGTGCGCGTGGTGCCACCGGCGGTGGCGCGCCGCGGCAGCTTCATCGCGCGGGGTGCGATTCTGATGCCCAGCTTCGTCAACATCGGGGCCTATGTGGACGAGGGCACGATGGTGGACACCTGGGCCACCGTCGGCTCCTGCGCCCAGGTCGGCAAAAATGTGCACTTGTCGGGCGGCGTGGGCTTGGGCGGCGTGCTGGAACCGTTGCAGGCCAACCCGACGATCATCGAAGACAACTGCTTCATCGGTGCGCGCTCCGAGATCGTCGAAGGCGTGATCGTCGAGGAGAACTCCGTCATCTCGATGGGCGTCTACATCGGCCAGAGCACGCCGATTTACGACCGCACCACGGGCGAGATCCTGTACGGTCGTGTGCCGGCCGGCTCGGTGGTCATCAGTGGCAGCCTGCCCAAGGATGGCGGCAAGTACAGCCTCTACGCCGCCATCATCGTCAAGCGGGTCGATGCGCAAACGCGCGCCAAGACCAGCCTCAACGAGCTGCTGCGCGACTGATTCGCCCTGCGCACACCACCCTTGGAGGATGACACTGGCGATGGGCCCGATGGAGCAACTGCTGCGGCTGATGGCCGAAAAGAAGGCCTCCGACCTGTATCTGTCGGCCTCCTCGCCGGTGCTGATCAAGATCAACGGCGTGACGATGCCGGTCAACGCGCAGCAGCCGCTACCGGCGGACGGGCCCCACCGGCTGCTGGCCGAGGTCGTCAAGCCAGAGCAACTGCTGGAGTACGACCGCACGGGCGAACTCAACCTTGCCATCCCCATGCCCGAGGTGGGGCGTTTTCGCATCAGCGCCATGCGCCAGCGCGGCACCTGTGCGGTGGTGGTGCGCTTCATCAGCGGTCAGAGTCCCGCGGTCAGCGAGCTGGGCATCCCGCCGGTGTTAACCCAGATGATCATGGCCAAGCGCGGCCTGATGCTGGTGGTGGGGGCCACCGGTTCGGGCAAGAGCACGACGCTGGCGGCCTTGCTCGACCATCGCAATGAACGCACCACCGGGCACATCCTCACCATCGAGGACCCGATCGAGTACCTGTTCAAAAACAAAAAGAGCGTGGTCAACCAGCGCGAAGTCGGTACCGACACCGCCACGCTCAACATCGCGCTGAAAAACGCCTTGCGCCAGGCGCCAGACGTCATCCTGATCGGCGAGATTCGTGACCGCGAGACCATGTCGCAGGCGATCGCCTACGCGCAGTCTGGCCACCTGGTGCTGGCCACGCTGCACGCCAACAACAGCTACCAGGCGCTCAACCGCATCCTCAACTTCTACCCCGCTGAGGTGCGGCCAACCATGCTCATCGACCTGGCGTCGTCTCTGAAGGCCATCGTCTCGCAACGGCTGTTGCGCACGGTGGACGGCGGGCGCACCCCGGCGGTGGAGGTCATGGTCAACACGCGACTCATCAGCGAATTGATCGAGAAAGCCGATTTCTTTGGTGTGCGCGAGGCACTGGAGAAGTCCATGGCCGAGGAGTCGCAAACTTTCGAAGCGGACTTGGCACGGCTGATCCTGTCCGGGCGCATCACGCGCGAAGAGGGGCTGGCCTACGCCGACTCGCCGACCAACTTGCTGTGGCGGCTGCAGAACGACGACCGCGCGCGCGCCGTAGCAACTGCGCACGCGACGGTTCCCAGCAAGGTGGGCGAAGCCGGCCAAGACGGTGGCCCCTCCTTCGACGGTTTTCTCCCTCCCCAATCCTGAGCGCCACGCGCCCGCCACATACCCATGTCCGAGACCCTCCGCCTCACCGAGGCTTTGATCCGCCGCCCCTCCGTCACCCCGGACGACGCCGGCTGCCAGGCGCTGCTGGCCGAGCGGCTGACGGCGCTGGGCTTTGCGTGTGAGACGATCGCCAGCGGCCCAGACGACTTTCGCGTCACCAACCTGTGGGCGCTGCGGCCCGGAGCCCGCCCCGACGCGCCGGTGCTGGTGTTTGCCGGCCACACCGACGTGGTTCCGACGGGGCCGCTGGAGCGCTGGCACAGCGACCCGTTCGATCCCACCGTCCGCGACGGCAAACTCTACGGGCGGGGCGCCAGTGACATGAAAGCCTCGCTGGCCGCCATGGTGGTGGCGTGCGAGACCTTTTTGCGCACGAACCCGAGACCTGCCCTGTCGATTGGCTTTTTACTCACCAGCGACGAAGAAGGCCCGGCGCGCGACGGCACTGTGGTGGTATGCGAAGCGCTGCGCGCGCGCGGCCAACGGCTGGACTGGTGTATCGTTGGCGAGCCCACCAGCGTACAGCGCACCGGCGACATGATCAAGAACGGCCGCCGTGGCACCATGAGCGGGCGCCTGACCGTCAAGGGCATCCAAGGCCATATCGCTTACCCGCACCTGGCGCGCAACCCCATCCACCTGCTGGCGCCGGCGATGGCCGAACTCGTCGCCACGCGCTGGGACGAGGGCAATGCCCACTTCCCGCCGACGAGTTGGCAAATCAGCAATATTCACGGTGGCACCGGGGCAAGCAACGTCATTCCCGGCGCTGTGGTGGTGGACTTCAACTTCCGCTTCAGCACCGAATCGACCCCGCAGGGGCTGCAAACTCGCGTCCACGAAATTCTGGCGCGGCACGGCCTGCGCTCCGACGCGGACTACGAACTGAGCTGGACCGTCGGCGGCCTGCCCTTCCTGACGCCGCGCGGTCCGCTGGTGGATGCGGTGAGCGCTGCTATCCGCGACGTCACGGGGCTCGATACCGAACTATCCACCACCGGCGGCACCAGCGATGGGCGCTTCATTGCACAGATCTGCCCACAGGTGGTGGAGCTTGGCCCGCCCAATGCCTCGATCCACAAGGTGGACGAGCACATCGCCCTCGACGATCTCCATACACTCACCCTCATCTATCAGCGTGTCCTGGAGCTCCTTGCGCGCAAAGTCGAAAATACTTCTTCTACCCCCGCTTCAGAATGACATTCATTGCTCGACTCTCGATATCCTTCGGTGCAGCTCTAATCGCCATCAGCGCGGCTACAGTTGTGCTGGCCAGCGATCATGAATCGCCGCTCGCCGCGTACCGCAGCGGAAAAAAAACACAAGCGCTCGAATTGTTGCAGCGACAATTGGTCACACAACCAAAAGATTTTCAACTGCTGCTGCTCAAGGGTGTGATACTAGCCGAATCCGGCAAAACCAAAGAAGCTCGCAATATTTTTCTAAACCTCATCAAAGAATATCCAAGCTTACCAGAGCCTCGCAATAACTTGGCCCAAATCTACGCAGCGGAGGGGGATCTTGACAATGCGCGCGCCATGTTGGAAATGGCGCTAAGAAGCAACCAAAGTTGTGACATTATTTACGAAAATCTCATCGACGTCTATAGCCAACTAGCCAGCCAATCATTCGCCAGAGCCACAAACCAAAACCCAAAAGTCAAGGAGGTCCGGCCCAAGCTGCGCTTGATCGATGAAGCCCTGACACTGCCCCCGGGATCAGTATCAGCGGAGATGAAGATTGCCCGAGTCGAAGAGGCCAAATCTAGCCAAGCAAATACAACGAGCGCCGAGCAGGCACGTCGCATCGATACGTCCGCTGTGCCCGCCGCCCAATCCACAGCCAGGGAAAAAAATACAGACGCCCTGCCAGGGGTGCGCCAAGCAGTCGAATCATGGCGTCGCGCGTGGAGCGCGCGTGATATGAAAGCTTATATCAGTAGTTATATTCCCGGGTATACCCCAAATAGCAAGTTGACCCATGAAAAGTGGGTTGAAGAGCGCACAGCACGTATTGCAACACGCCAGCGCATCGATATCGAACTGATAGACCTGCACATACAGCCGATTCAACCAGACAAAGTGGCCGTGCGCTTTGTCCAGCGCTATCGATCGGATGTGCACGAGAGTCAAACACGAAAAGAATTGGTGCTGATTCTTCAGGGTGATCGCTGGCTGATCGCCAGCGAGCGCACACGCTGACGTGACGACTATGCTTTCCACTGCGTTGCGGCGGCGCGTCGCGATCATTATTTTTTTGTGCTTGCCCGCGCTACTCGCTGGGTGGCTGGTCGTAGCTGCCTCACCGGATCGCCCTAGCCCTGCCCAGGAAGCCTCCACAGCTCTACCCTCAGCCGAGGATGAGCCCGATACCGCATGGAATCTGCTGTCCGAGCCTGAGCGCGTTGTGTTGGAAGCCACCTATGCCATATTGGGGGGTCGCCTCCGCCAGGCGGAGAACCTTTTGACAGCGATTATCCAGCGTGAACCGAGTTTTCGGTTGGCACATGCCCTGCTGGCAGATCTGAGGCGTGTTTACGCCGGATTAGATCCCAATCTGCCCCAGCACTCTGAAAACCCTGAATTGCATAAGCTGGTCGAAGAATGGAAACTTCGGCTCCAGGCCTTGGACCGCATACCCCAAAAACCAGCTTGGCCAGGGGGACTGATTAGCTTTTCACCCAACAACCGACATGCCTTTGTACTGGATGTCAGTACGCTGCGACTTTATTGGATCCTGCCGTCAGGCGATGATCGCCCTCCGACACTGGCATCGAGTTTTTATGTGTCAGTAGGCAAGGCAGGTGTTGGCAAAGAAGCGGAGGGCGACAACAAAACCCCTTTTGGGGTTTACCGCGTCATTGGACAGCGAACGGCTGATCAGTTACCCGCTTTTTACGGCGCTGGCGCCTTGATGTTGGACTACCCCAATCCTGTTGACCAGCTGCTGGGCCGCACCGGCAGTGGCATATGGCTGCATGGCACACCGCCCAACGCCTACACCCGCGATCCCCTGGCCTCGGAGGGATGTGTCGTTTTAGCCAACGATGATATGCGTAGGCTGATAACGCTGGCCGATTCGAGTAACAGCCTCGTATTGGTGGTTCCCTCCTTGCAATGGCAATCCGAGGCCGAACACGAACGCGAGCGCAAGAAGGCTATGACCCAACTCCAAGCTTGGGCCCGGCAGACGATGGGCCGAGAGCTGGCATTCAGCCGACTTGGCATACAACAATGGCGAGAGCGAGACGGTCACCGATATTGGCGTATCGAGTATTTGCCGGAGGAACCGGAGATCCCAACGCGCATCTGGTATCTGCGCGAATCCGAAGACGGACTAGAACATGTCGCCGGGTCCTTGCCCTATCTCAACCCGGCGCTTCAAATCCATGCCGACAGGACTGCCCAGGCCCGTCCGGTGACCGCGAGCGTTCCCCCGCCGGCCGACGCCCAAGCAGCTGCGGTCCTCAAAGCGGTGCAGTCGTGGGCCCTCGCGTGGAGCGCGCGCGATGTGCAGGCTTATCTGGCCCACTATCATCCCCAGTTTAGACCCACGGGGGCCTCAAGCCGTGCTGACTGGGAAATGCAACGACGCTCGCGCATCGAAAGCCGACGCCTCATCGAGGTGGAAGTTCTGCACCCGCGCATTCATCGAGACGGCGTGCGCACCAATGTGACATTCATCCAACGTTATCGCGCGGATGGACAACGCGAATTGCGCACACGAAAAACCTTGGCGCTGCAACTCGAAGGTTCACGCTGGCTGATCATCGAGGAGCGCTCTGGATGAAAGCGCCGTCTCAATCCGTTTTCCCCACGCTGGGGCAACTCCTCGACGCGGCCGAGCGGCGCCTGTCCGAGGCAAAAGTGAGCTTCGGCCACGGCACCACCAATGCCCGGGACGAAGCCGCCTGGCTGGTGCTGTGGCGTCTGGGTCGGCCGCTCGATCTGGATCTGCACGCCCACGCCGCCGACCCCGTGGCACCTGGCGACGCCGCGGCGGTGCGCGCACTGATCGAGACCCGCATCCGCACCCGCAAGCCGGCCGCCTACCTCACCGGCGAGGCCTGGCTGCAAGGCGTGCCGTTTTTCGTGGATGAACGCGTGATCGTGCCGCGCAGTTTCATCGCCGAGCTGATCGCCGCTGCCCCACAGGCCGACCCGATCGACTCCTGGCTGGGCGCGCACACGCGCCGGGTGTTGGACCTGTGCACGGGCAACGGGTCGTTGGCCGTGCTGGCGGCGCTGGCCTGGCCGGATGTCACGGTCGATGCCAGCGACCTCAGCACCGACGCATTGGCGGTGGCAGCCAGCAATGTCGCGCGCCACGGCCTGCAGGAACGCATCCGCCTGTTGCAGTCGGACGGCTGGGCGGCGCTGCGCGATCGCTACGATCTGATTCTGTGTAACCCCCCCTACGTCAGCCGCGCCCGCATGGATGCCCTCCCGGCGGAGTATCGTGCCGAGCCGGCGCTGGCCCTGGATGGCGGGCCCGACGGTGGCGACGATGGTATGGACTTTGTGCGGCACCTGCTCGCCCATGCGCTGGACCACATGAACCCAGATGCGGTGCTGGTGCTGGAAATCGGGCACGAGCGGGTGCACTTCGAGCGCGCCTTCCCCACCCTGCCTGTGGTCTGGTTGCGCACCAGCGGCGGCGACGATGCGGTGCTGCTGATCACACGCGACGCGCTCGCCGTGGCGCAGGCCGATTTGCCCCCCGACCCGCACCGTCCCACGCCATGATCACCTTGCGCGACGTTACCCTGCGACGGGGCGCCAAGGTCGTGCTGGACGGTGCCAGCGTCACGCTCCATCCGGGCGAGAAGGTGGGCCTGGTGGGCCGCAACGGGGCTGGCAAGTCCAGCCTATTTGCGCTATGGCTGGGAGCGCTGCACGAAGACAGCGGCGAAGCCACCCTGCCCCGCCACTGGCGCATCAGCCATGTGGCGCAGGACATGCCCGAGACCGCCGAGCCGGCCACCGACTTCGTGGTGGCGGGCGACACCCGCTTGCTCGAGGCGCGCGCGCAGCTGGCGGCAGCGGACGCCAGCGGCGACGGCGAGGCCATCGCGCTGGCGCACGCCGCCTTGGCCGATGCCGGCGCCCACGATGCCCGGGCGCGTGCCCAAGCCCTCATGCTGGGTTTGGGGTTTGGTCCTGCGGAGTGGGACCGACCGGTCAATGGGTTTTCTGGCGGATGGCGCATGCGGTTGCAATTGGCCCGCGCGCTGATGTGTCCGAGCGATCTGCTGTTGCTTGACGAACCGACCAACCACCTGGACCTGGACGCCCTGGTCTGGCTGGAAAACTGGCTGCAGCGCTACGAAGGGACGCTGGTCGTCATCAGCCACGACCGGGAGTTTTTGGATGCCGTCACTCGCGTCACCCTGCATCTGGACCAAGGTCGACTTACGCGCTACGGCGGCAACTACAGCCGCTTCGAAGAGATGCGCGCCGAGCAGATCGAGCAGCAGCAGACGGCCTACGCCCGCCAGCAGGAGCGCATCGCCCATTTGCAGCGCTTCATCGACCGCTTCCGGGCCAAGGCCACCAAGGCCCGTCAGGCACAAAGCCGCCTCAAGGCGTTGGCCCGCATGGAACGCCTGGCCCCCGTGCTGACGAGCGCGGATTTTCAGTTCGAGTTCGCCAGCCCTGACGCACTGCCCAACCCCATGCTCACGCTGCACGACGTCTCCGCCGGCTACCCCGGCGCCGACGGTCAGCCCCCGCGCGCTGTCGTACAAGGCATCCGGCGCAGTGTGCTGCCGGGGCAGCGCATCGGCATTCTGGGTGCCAACGGCCAAGGCAAGTCCACCGTGGTCAAGACCATCGCAGGCGCATTGCCGCCGCTGGCCGGCCGCATCGTGCCCGGCAAGGGGCTGCGCATCGGCTACTTTGCGCAGCAGGAGCTCGACATCCTGCGCGCCGACGACAACCCGCTGCAGCACCTGGTGCGAGTCGCCCGCGAGGCCGAAGCGGCCGGCACCCTGATCGGCCAGTCCACCCGCGAGCAGGATCTGCGCACCTTTCTGGGCAGCTTCCAGTTCAGTGGCGACGCCGTGACCCAGCCCGTGGGTACGATGAGCGGTGGCGAGAAAGCGCGGCTGGTGCTGGCCCTGCTGGTGTGGCAGCGGCCCAACCTGCTGCTGCTGGACGAACCGACCAACCACCTGGATCTGACCACCCGCGAGGCGCTCGGCATGGCCCTCAACGCCTTCGAGGGCACGGTGATGCTGGTCAGCCACGACCGCGCCCTCCTGCGCGCGGTCTGCGACGAGTTTTGGCTGGTGAGCCAGGGACGGCTCGCGCCGTTCGACGGGGATCTGGACGACTACCAGCGCCACTTGTTGGACGAGGCCCGCCAGCGCCGCGAGGCCCTGTCCAAGCCCGTGGACGGGCGCGAAGCGGCTGCACCACGTCCCACCTCGCTCACTCCTCAGGAGCGGCGCCGTCAACAAGCGCAGCGTCGCCAGCAGCTGGCCGAACGCCTCAAACCCCATCGACGCGAATGCAGCGCGTTGGAGGCTCGCCTACACGCCTTGCAGGCCGAGCAAAACGCTTTGCACGAACAGCTCGCCCGCAGCACCGACCACGCCGACATCGCCGCAGCCGGCCGGCGCCTGAAGGCGCTGGAGGCCGAACTCGCCGCCGTCGAGGAGCGCTGGCTGACCGTCGCAGAAACCATCGAAACGCTCGAACGCGAAGCTGCCCAGGCCGACGCGGACGCCACACAAGCCTGACCGCCGTGACCGCGTCGCCGTCATGCTCGCCCTCGCCCGCCCAGCCGGCCCTGCCCCCATTGCCATCCGCCTTCTCGGACGTGCTGGACGCGTTGATACCACCTGCCCTGCGACCGCGCGTGGACGCCAGCTACACCGCGCCCAAGGCGGTGCTGTTTCGCATCAACCCGTTGCGCGCACCGGATGCAGCCGCCGTGTTGTCCAGCTTGGCGCCGCTGCGTCCGCAAGCGGTGGCGGGCGTCCAGGGCGTGTTTCGACTGCCCGCAGGCGATCGGGACGCGCTCACCCACCATCCGCTCGCAGCCGATGGGAGCCTCTACATCCAGGGGATTGCCAGCATGGCAGCGGTCTGGGCATTGGATCCCCAGCCGAGCGAGGAAGTGCTGGATCTGGCTGCTGCCCCCGGAGGCAAAACATCGCTCATCGCCGCCTGCATGAACAACCAGGGGCGGCTGGCCGCAGTGGAGCCGGTGCGGGCGCGCTTCTTTCGCCTCAAGGCCAATTTGCAGCGGCTGGGGGTGAACAATGCGCAGCTCTATCTGAAAGACGGCACGGTCGTCGGGCGTCTGGTCCCCGGCCGGTTCGACCGGGTGCTGCTGGATGCCCCCTGCTCGTCCGAGGCGCAGTTCACGCGACTCGACCCCGCCTCTTGGGCGCACTGGAGCTTGAAAAAAGTTCGGAACAGCGCCGCCCTGCAAAGCCGTCTGCTGCGCTCGGCGACGGAGGCGCTCAAACCCGGGGGTGTGCTGGTCTACAGCACCTGCTCCCTGTCCCCCGAGGAGAACGAGTGTGTGCTGGATGCGCTGCTGCGCGAGCGGGACGACCTACGACCTGAGCCCCTACCCTGGCCTGTGGCGCTGCCCGCATTGTCCGGTTTGACCTTTTGGCGAGGGCAGGCGCTGCATCCGGATCTCGGGCTGGCCCGCCGCATCCTGCCAACGGAATGGACAGACGCGTTCTTCCTGTGCCGGCTGCGCAAGCGGGGATGACCTTCCCGGGCGCGGCGAGCAACCGTGGACGCCGGCAAGGCCGGCACAATAGCCTGATATGAACATCGTGATCCTCGACGATTACCAGGACGCCGTGCGCAAGCTCGCCTGTGCGCATAAGCTCGACCCCTATCCGGCCAAGGTGTACACCAACAATGTCAAGGGGGTGGGCCAGCTCTCCGTGCGCTTGCGCGACGCGGACATCGTCGTGCTGATCCGCGAGCGCACACAGATCACGCGCCAGTTGCTCGACAAACTGCCGCGGCTCAAGCTGATCGCACAAACCGGTTCGGTCGGCCGGCACATCGACGTGCAGGCCTGCACCGAGCACGGGGTGGCCGTGGCCGAAGGGGTCGGCGATCCCGTCGCGCCCGCCGAACTGACATGGGCCTTGATCATGGCTGCGATGCGGCGCATTCCGCAGTATGTCAGCCACCTCAAGCACGGGGCCTGGCAGCAGTCGGGGCTGAAGGCTGCGTCCATGCCGCCCAACTTTGGGCTGGGCCAGGTGCTGCGCGGGCGCACACTGGGCATCTGGGGCTATGGCCGGATCGGCCAGATCGTCGCAGGCTACGGTCGGGCTTTCGGTATGCGCGTCGCCATCTGGGGCAGCGAAGCCAGTCGCGCACGCGCCGCTGCCGACGGCTACGACAGCTTCGCCAGCCAAGCCGATCTGTTCGCCCACAGCGATGTGCTGAGCCTGCATCTGCGCCTGGTGGAGGCGACCATGGGCTGCGTCAAGCTGGAGGACTTGTCGCGCATGAAACCCACCGCGCTGCTGGTCAACACCTCGCGCGCCGAGTTGATCGAGCCCGACGCGCTGGTTGCGGCCCTCAACCGTGGTCGCCCCGGCATGGCCGCCATCGATGTGTTCGAGACCGAACCCATCCTGCAAGGCCACGCCCTGCTGCGGCTGGAAAATTGCATCTGCACGCCGCACATCGGCTTCGTCGAGCTCGACAGCTACGAAAAATATTTTTCGGCCGCATTCGACAATGTGGTCAACTACATCAAAGGCACGCCCACCCACATCGTCAACCCGGGCGCACTGCAGATGCGCCGTTGAGGGAATGCCGCGGGGGGCCATCCCGAGCAGGCGGGTTCAGCGCAGCGCAGGGGCGTCGCTGCTGGTCGGCGTCCAAGCACTCCAGTCGAATTCGAGCGCGCCATCGGTGGGGGCGGCGTCAGCGGTCTGCGGCGCCGCCGGGGCCTGCCCCAAGACCGATCGTCCATGCCACACGCCGTGCAGCACGATCAGGTCATCGAAAGCCGCCAGGGTGCGCACCTGCAGTGGCGCCGCAGGATCCCCCGGCTGGGATGCCAAGGCTGCCTCGAGGATGGCCCGGGCGGCATCTCCAGGCCAGTCGCGCGTCAAGGCTTGCAGCAGCCCTTCGTCCGACTCCAGGCCATCGGCCATATCGGCCACAGGCAACGGGCGCTGATAGTGCTGCTCGTATAGGGCCTGCGGCGAATGCGTCTCCAAGCCATGTCTGTTCGCCAGTGCCCACCAGCGCAGATAGGGAGCTTCGCTGGCGCGTGGATGTGCCCGTACGAAGGCCCGCAAGGGGGTGACTGCATCGGCCGCCTGACCCAGTGATTCGAAGAAATCGACCTGCTCCCACAATTCGCGCAATGCGGCAACATCGAGCAGCGCGGTTGGTGCCTCGTGGAACACCGCTGCCTCGGCTTCGCTGACCTCCAGCCCCGACCGGCGCCGCGGGAGTCTGCTCGCCGCGGCGTTCTTCAGGGGTTATCCGCCACGGGGCGGTCGGAAGCGGGACCCCCGCCGCAGGCCGCCGCAGCAACCACAGGACAGCACCCAACAGCACCCCGATCACCCCCGCCAACGCGTAAAGAATGCCGTCGCTGCGGGCGCTGCGGACTGCGGTGAGTTCCCGGTTGAGGCTCTCGATGGCAAGCAGCAAGCGCTGTTGCTCGACGCGCAGCAAGGCCAGTTCCTGCTGCACCTGCGGGTCCGGCTCCGCCGCGGCTGCCATGGTATGGGGGGAGCCCGCCACCGCCCCCCCGGTCGGCTCGTCACCGGATGGCGCGCCAAGGGACTGTGCGAGATCCACCGGTGCCAGCTCCAGCCGGGAGCCGGCGGTGGGCGACGCCTGCGGGGCAGTCGGGCGGACGGTCCCCCCCGACTCGCGCGCCGCAGAGACCGGTGCAGCCACCGGCTTGGCCTTGGGAGGGCGGGGGGCGTCACCCGGCGGGCGCGGGGTCCTGGCC
>NZ_JARJMT020000146.1 GCF_029335975.1 Tepidimonas sp. | reverse complement strand
GCACAGCCTCATTCCGGCTGATGTGATCGAGCATGCGTTTGAACTGCTCCATGCCCAGCCTCCAAAACGACACGGTGCAACACCAGCGCAGCCGCCTCAGCAAAGCTTGCCGAGCCCAGGGCGCCTCGCAAATCGCTGTTTACTCAAGAAAATCATACCGTTGCGCTATTGGCTGCCATGAGAAACCGGTAGCTATCGGGAAATCTGGGTTCAAAAAAGCATCTTCGAGGCCATCGGGCTGACCTGCTCCATCGGCGTTGCGCCCAACAAGCTGCTGGCCAAGATGGTCAGCGAATTCCACAAGCCAAACGGCATCAGCATCGTGCAGCCCACGGACCTGCAGACGCTGATCTGGCCCCTGCCCTGCCGCAAGATCAACGGCGTGGGGCCAAAGGCCGCCGCGAAGCTGTAAAGCCACGGCATCCACACCATCGGTGAACTGGCCGCGCGCGACAAGGCGTGGCTGATGGCGCACTTCGGCCGCAACCATGGAGCCTGGCTGTTCGATGCCACCTGGGGTCGCGACGAGCGGCCGGTGGTCACCGAAAGCCGTCCGGTGAGCGTGAGCTGCGAGACCACCTTCGAGTGCGACCTGCACGCTGAGCGCGACCGCGCCGAACTCGGCGCCGTCTTCACCCGGCTGTTCGAGCAGGTGGCGGCCGACCTTCAGCCCAATGGCTGCGTCGGCCGCACCATCGGCGGGACGCTGCACCATGCCGATTTCAAGCAGGTCACCCGGGCCATGACCGTGCAGCAGGCCACGGCCGATGCGGCGCAGATCCGCCGCATCGCCGGTCTGTGCCTCAAGCGCCTGGACCTCTCGCGGCGCTTTCGGCTGCTGGGCGTGCACGTGGGCTCGCTGCAGCCGCCGCAGACGGCGCCAGCCGCTGCCGAAAACATCGATTTGAAAAAAAGACACCCCGAACCCCAGCGCGAAATGGTCGTCATTTGCTAGAAAAAATGAAGCAATGAGCGGCAATCTATTTTGACCCACCCCGTCACCTCGGCCATATCCATGGGCTATCGCGGTCATCGCAAAGATTCATCCCCATACCGCAACGGGTATGCAACACTAACAAACCGTTGAATAAGCCGCCGCGTTGATGCGGAAGCGGCTGCGGGATGGGATGCAAGGCGCAACGCGCAGCCATCGCAACGGTGATAGCGAACGCTTGCGACGAAGCAGCCCGCCCGGCGCCAGGATGCGCAGCGCGCAAGGGGCTTGTTCAGCGTTGTCGCAAAGCATCGGCCATCGCCGCCGCGGCTTCGAACCCGCCGCGCAGCCAACGTCGAGTTTCGTTCCACAACCCAAGCTCGAGGAGTTTTCTCATGAGTGAATCCACCGTCCAATCCCTGCCACGCCTCAACGAGCCGGCGCCGGCCTTCCGCGCCAAGACCACCCACGGCGAAAGAAGCCTGGCCGACTACAAGGGCAAGTGGCTCATCCTGTTCTCCCACCCGGCCGACTTCACCCCGGTGTGCACCACCGAGTTCATCGCCTTTGCCAAGGCGGCCGACACCTTCAAGGCCATGAACTGCGAGCTGCTGGGCCTGTCCATCGACAGCCTGTTCTCGCACCTGGCGTGGACGCGCAACATCCAGGAGAAATTCGGCGTCACCATCCCCTTCCCCATCATCGAAGACATCAAGATGGAGGTGGCCAGCGCCTACGGCATGGTGCACCCCGGCGCCGCCGACACCCAGGCCGTGCGCGCCACCTTCTTCATCGACCCCAATGGCATCCTGCGGGCCATGGTGTATTACCCGATGAGCAATGGCCGCTCCATCCCTGAGTTCATCCGCCTGCTGCAGGCCATGCAAACCAGCGACGAGCATGCGGTGGCCACGCCCGAGGGCTGGACGCCGGGCTGCGAGGTGATCGTGCCCCCGCCCAAGACCGACGCCGACGCCGCCCGGCGCGCCAGCGAAGGCTACAAGACGGTGGACTGGTACTTCTCGACCAAGTCGCTGTAAAGCCCACAGGGGTCGGCGGTTGTCACAAGGGGCGACCTCCGGCCCTTTTTTCATTCCCCGCCCCCTGGGTTTCCGACTGCTACACCATGTCCAACAGCCTGCACATCGAAAGCTTCTTCGACGAAGCCACCTGGACTTTCAGCTACCTTGTGCTCGACCGCAGCACGCTGCAGTGTGCGCTCATTGACAGCGTGCTCGACTACGACCCCAAATCTGGCCGCACCCGCACCCACAGCGCGCAGAAGCTGGTCGATCGCGTGCAGGCGCTGGGCGCACAAGTGCAGTGGATTCTCGAAACCCATGTGCATGCCGACCACCTCAGCGCCTCGGCCTGGCTGCGCGAGCGCGTCGGCGGCCGCGTGGCCATCGGCCGCCATGTCACCGCGGTGCAAGAGTTCTTCGGCCGCCTGTTCAACGCCGAGCCTGGCTTCGCGCGCGACGGCTCGCAGTTCGACCACCTACTCGATGACGAGGAGACCTTTGCCATCGGCAGCCTGCGCGTGCGTGCCCTGCACACCCCGGGCCATACGCCCGCTTGCATGAGCTACCTCGTCGAGGCTGCGGGCGAGGCTGCGGGCGAGACCGCCACCGAGCGCGCCCTGTTCGTCGGTGACACTTTGTTCATGCCCGACGTCGGCACCGCGCGCTGCGACTTCCCTGGCGGCGACGCGCCCACGCTATACCGCTCCATCCGTAAACTGCTGGCGCTGCCGCCCGAGACCAAGCTCTACCTCTGCCACGACTACCCGCCCGCGGGCCGTGCGCTGTGCAACGTCTGCACCGTGGCCGACCAGCGCGCCGCCAACATCCATGTGCACGACGGCGTGAGCGAGGCCGACTTCGTCGCCATGCGCCGCGCGCGCGACGCCACGCTACAAATGCCCGTGCTCATCCTGCCCGCCGTGCAGGTGAACATGCGCGCCGGCCACTTTCCGCCGCCGGAGGACAATGGCGTGACCTACCTCAAAATACCGCTCAACGCGATCTGACGCTGCGCCCTGCGCACTGCGCGCGCAACCCCATCGCTGCCCACGAGCCCAAGCCCACTGGTGGCACAACCCGCTGCCGCGCCCCCGCCCACATGGATGCCCCTGTCCTGCCCCCACTGCTTGCCACCGTGCTGGCTGCGCCGCAGTTGGGCCTAACGCTGGCGGTGGGCGCGGCGGTGGGTGTCATCTTGGGGCTGACCGGGGCGGGCGGTGGTATCCTGGCGGTGCCACTGCTGGTGTTCGGCCTGCACCTGCCGCTGCAGCAGGCCGCGCCCACCGGCCTGATCGCCGTGGGCACGGCCGCTGCCCTGGCCGCCGTGCTCGGCCTGCGCGAGGGTATCGTGCGCTACCGCGCAGCGGGCCTCATGAGCGCGTTTGGCATGGTCACAGCGCCAGCGGGCGTTTGGCTGGCGGCACGCCTGCCGACCACGCCTTTGCTGCTGGGTTTTGCCTTCCTGCTGCTGCTCGTGGCCTGGCGCAGCCTGCGTGCGTCCGCGGCCAACGGCGACGCCGCGCCGCCCGAGCACCCGCCCTGCCAGCTCGATCCCGAACAGGGCCGCCTGCGCTGGACGGGCCGCTGCGCCTGCGCTCTTGGCGCCACCGGGCTGACCTCGGGCCTGCTCAGCGGGCTGTTCGGTGTGGGCGGCGGCTTTGTCATCGTTCCAGCGCTGCAGCAGGTGAGCAATATCGATCTGCGCAGCATCCAGGCCACGTCGCTGGCGGTGATTGCGCTGGTCTCGGTCAGCGGCGTGGCGGCGGCTTCGGCCAGCGGCGCCCTGCCCTGGGCGGTGGCCCTCCCGTTCGGTACGGGTGTGGTGGCGGCGCTGCTGGCCGCGCGGGCGCTGGCGCGGCGGCTGCACCCTGGGCATCTGCGCCGCGCCTTCGGCCTGCTCACGCTGGCGGTGGCGCTGATGATGATCGCGCGCGCCTTGGGCTGGCGCATCGGCTGAACATCGCCCACCCGGCCGTCACAGCAACCGACCCGCCGAGGCGACCGCAGCCGTGGGCTTTCCAGGCCGCACACCTGCCGTCGATGCGGCTACTGCGGACGGGCTGTCGGCCTGAGTGGTGCCAAGCGGGCCGCTCAGCCCTTCACTGGCGAGCGGTGCGCACGCCGATGGCCTCGCGCTCGGGCGCGCGCGGCAGCGGAAACAGCAGCGCGGAGTCGTAGCGGTCGGCACAGGCCACGGGCTTGCCCGGCGACGAGTGTTCGGGGATGGCGTCGGATGGGTTCATGGCGTGGGCGCGGATGTGGGCGCGGATGTGGGTGCAGATGTGGGCGCGGGGGCTTTGGGGGCGCGGCAGTCGGCAGCGTCAGCGGCGCGCAGGTGGGGCAGCAGCGCGGTGAGTGCGCGCTCGACCACGGCGACGAGTTGGCGCAGCGTGCCCGCGGGCCGGTAGCTGCGCGCGATGCTGGCGAGCACGCGCCGCCGCAGTTCGGGTTCGGGCCAGCGAAAGTCTGGGCTGCCGATGGCAGTGAGCAGGCGCACCAGGTGCTCGGTGACGGCTTCCTGGCTGCTCGATGGGGGCCGACCCAGCAGCGCCTTCAGAATGCGCGGATTCGGCCCGGGCAGGCCACGCGCGCCGCTGCTGCTCATGAGGCTGGTGAGGCTGGCCACGCGCTGCGGCGCGAGCAACGCCAGCCGCTGCGCGATCATGCCGCCCATGCTCATGCCCAGCACGTGCGCGCGCGATGCCGCAGGCGTCGAGCACGCCCAGCGTGTCGCGCGCCATGTCCTCGAGCGTGTAGGGCGCGCGCGGCGTGAAGCCAAGCCGGTGCTGCAGCTCCACCCACAACAGGTTGGGCACGTCCAGGTGGTCCAGGTGGGTGGACAAGCCCACGTCGCGGTTATCGAACCGCAGCACGCGGTAGCCCGCAGCGCGCAGCGCGTTGATGAAGGTGGCCGGCCAGTCGGTGAGCTGCAGGCCCAGCCCGGTGATGAGCAGCACCACCTGCTGGCTGGCCGCGTCGCCGTCGGTCGCGCTGTCCTCGACTTCGATGTCAAGCCCGTTTGCTTGAATTTTCACTCACCCTCGAGCACCGGTGCGCCGCCGCGCAGCGGCTCGTCGAGGTACATCACCAGCGTGCCTACGCGCTGGTCGCCGCGCTCAGCGAGTTTGGCGGTACCGGGCGCGGCGGGGTCGAAATAGTCGTAATGCGGCTTGTACTCGGCACCCACGCCACAGCGCAGCATCTGGATGCCCTCGCCGTTTTCCACCGGCCAGCACAGCAGCCGGCCGATGCGCGCCTCGATGCGCACAACCAGCGGGCTATCGCCGCGGGTGAAGAACATGCCGGCGCTGGTGCGGTCGTCGTTGAGTTCCTCGCCGCCGGTGCGCGTGTTCACGGTGACAGAACGCTTGAGGCGCGGCGCGGTGCAGAACGGCCCAGCGTCCCATCAGGCCGCGGGCGCGCTTGGCGAAGAAGCTGATGATTCTGTATTTGCCGTCTTTCTCGTCCTCGAACACGCACTCCACCACGCGCGCCTTGAGCACCTTCGTGTCCACGGCCTTGAAGTATTCCTGCGAGGCGAGGTTGACCACCACCGGCGTCGCGTCGGCGGCCAGGCCGCGGTAGACGTCGCCGTCGAAGGCGAGCACGGCAGCGCGCGCGTTGGCGGGGGTTGCCTCGGGCCGCCAGGCCTCGAAGCGGGCCACGTTGAGCGCGGCGAGCTTGTCGCTCAGGCTCATCAGCTCGGCGATCTCCTGTGGCGGTTTGGGGCGCAGCACGGCGATGAGCTCGGCCGCATCCTTCATGAACAAAGGCTGGGTCGGCGCCACGGCCGGGCCGGGGCTGTCGTAGTCGAGCGACTTGGCGGGTGAGAGCAGGAGCAACATGGTCGAGACGGGCAAAGGATGAAAGAGCGAACATGCGGCGCAGCACTCAACACCAGCACCAGCCAACGGACCCGACGCGCTGCCCAGGCACCCATTCCATTGGCAAGCCCTCCTGCCGCCGCACCTGCGAAACGGCCAAGGTGTAGGGCAAGGCTGCGTGGATACCTCGCCCGCCTGCACGCCCGCCCGCAGGCACGCACGCCACGCCAAGCTGCGCGAAGCTGCGTCACGCAGTTGAACCAAAAAACCGCAGTTGACCGCCCCTTTGGAAACGCTGAACAAATTGCTGCGCGAGCGCTTCGCTGTTTTGCGCGGTGCTCGGCTGCTCGCCTATCTAGCTTCGCATCCTGCGCCCCGTGCGCCTTGCACCGCATCCCGCTCGCGGCTTTCTTCGGCGTTTCCCTTTGCAAGAAGGCGATGGCATTGTTGGCTGTGTGGGCGTTGCCTGGGCGCAGCCACACGTTGGCCAGCGTGCGGGTGTCGGCGACGAAGGCCATGAACGGGTGGTGGCTGGCGCGCCCGCGTTTGCTGGGGTTGTCGCCCCTGCATGCGCCTTGCTGCGCGCCGCAGCGGCTCAGCACCGTGGAGCACAGCCTCATTCCAGCCGATGTGATCGAGCATGCGTTTGAGCCGCTCCATGCCCAGCCTCCAAAACGACACCGCGCAACACCAGCGCAGCCGCCTCAGCAAAGCTTGCCGAACGCAACGCGCCACGCAAATCGCTGTTTCCTAAGAAACTCATACCGTTGCGCTATTGGCTGTCATGAGAAACCGGCAGCTATCGGGAAATCTGGGATGAAAACTTTCGACTTGGACGGCTAGCCGGTGCCGGTTCAGCCTGGC
>NZ_JARJMT020000131.1 GCF_029335975.1 Tepidimonas sp. | reverse complement strand
TGAGACAAGAGCTTCCTCTCATTTCGATATGTTCTCTTCCAGATAGTAGGTCACTGTGGCTGGATCTAGACAGTGTGAGCTTAAGGCCATCTCCCTCCTGCTCGGTCTGGCGAAGCTCGCGGGCCAAGCGCTGCTGTGCTTAGCCACCTACGACAGGGTGCGCATGGGCTGCATCGGCTTCTGGGGGCACGCGCATCATGCGTGAGCCTCCGCTCCAAGCGCTTCGCAGGCGCGTCAGGGCGACCCGTTTCTCCGAAATCAGCGCCCCAAGCCCGCCCGATGCGTGCTTTTTCAACGGCCTGCTAATGAAAAAACCCGGGTTGAAAGGATACTAAAGTACGGAAACAAAGCGCGCGATTCGGCCTCGTCAGCCGCTCACGGCCCGGCTTTTCCGCCGCCGTCGACGGATTCGGTAAGAACGTCGGTTGCCTCAGGCACATACACCATCGACCCGTCCTTCATGCGGTAGGCGACGCCAGCTTTCTGACCTTCGCCCTGGCCGATCTCGCCGCTGGCTTTGTACCTCTCGATCTTCTCGCCCTTTTTGACCAGCATCTCCATGGTCGGTTTGCCGGGATCGGTGATGACGGTGACGTCGCGGCGGGTAAATGCGTCCAGTAACGGGTTTTGCGCCACGGTGATCAGCAACGCGGCGATGATCACCAGGAAGATGTCGATGAGGTTGACCACCGAGAGGATGGGGTCGTCGGACTCGGTCTCGTGCAGCAGTTTCATGCCGCACCCCCTTGCCAGGCGGGCGTAGCGACGCCGGCCTCGGCATCCGATACTTCACGGCGGGCATTGATCCAGGCCAATTCCTCGGCCAGCCAGCGCCGGCGCACGGAAACGATCCAGAAGGTGATCGAGGCGGCGATCAGCGCCAGGATCACTGCGGAAAAGGCCACCGTCAGATTGTGCGAGACCTCGGCCAGGTTGCCATCAGCCAAGGATTTCAGCGCCGGCCCCATGGGGATCATGGTGGCCACCAGACCCAGCATGGGCGCGACCCGGGTGGCGATACGCGCCGACTCCATCATTTTGTACGCGGCAACATCGAGATCGTCGCCGGTGCAACCGGGGTTGGCGCGGGCGAAGGCCAGCAGCGGATACCCTGGGCCGGGCCGCATGCCGCCTCGTCGCAGCCAGGCCTGCCAGGCGAAACCGCCAAGGGCGTAGAACGCATAGAGGAACAAGAAAGCGATGACGGCGAGCGTCGGGATCAGAAAGACCTGACCGGCCTGATACATCAAGACTTCGAGGGCGTTACTCATGTCGCATGTCTCCTATGAGGGAAGGTGGGAATCGGTGGCAGCGCCGCGCTTTGCGCAGTGGGTCCGCCGGCGTCGCCAGCGCCGGGAAGTCGAGGACAACACATGGGGGAGATCGGTCGGCAAAGGGTCGCAAGCTCGGCTTTGTGAGCCGCTGGCCCTCGACATGCGGCGGCTGAGCAGCGGCAGCTGCGGAAGGCGTCCTGAAAGATCGGTATCTGTCTCACCAATTACCCTCCAACGCGAGCAATCTGGTACGCGGGCCGCCATCGAGGGTTTCGAGCCGCCAGGGATTGGCACGGTCCCGCGCCGCCGCGGTCCGGCTTCAGCAGCGTGTTGGCCGAGGCGCTGCGCATGACGACTGCGGTCAGCTCCTCCAGCTTGGGAAAGCGGATGGCGCCGGACAGCGAGGCGCGCGCCACCCAGCCGGGGCTCGGCTCCCAGCGCAGGGCGAGCGCCGGGGCGAAGGCGCCGTGACGGCGCGTTTGGCCATCGGTCGTGATGCGCATGTGCTCGCCGCGCACGCCCAGGGTGGCCGTCCAATCCGGGCGCAGCGACCATTCATCCTGCGCCCAGAGCGTCCATTGCCGTTCGCGGCTGGCGAAATCCGTCGCGCCGGTCAGGGCGCCGGACAAAACCTGGCGGTCGTCGCGGCGATGTCGGGCAAAATCGACGCCGGCGGAGAGGAAATGCGCACCGACGGGACGGTCAAGGCGCAGGGCACCGGAAAACTCCTGATCTTCGCCGCGCTCCGTTTCGCGCTGCGCGCCATCCAGGGAGGAAAATCGCTTGAGCGTCTGCTCCAGCGGCCTGCCATGCCGATTGAGGGAGACGGGCAACAGCCAGGAAAAGCCGCCTGCACCGCCCCCGCGCGTCAGCGTCACCTGAGCGTTCGCCGCGCTACCACGCTGGCCGGCGGCGAGTTTGAGGGAAGTCAAGGCGCGCGCGACGGGCTGCTTCATCACCAGATTCACCGTCACCGCCGCCGCGCCGCCGAATTCGGCCGAACCGCCGCGCAGGATCTCGATGCGTTCCAACTCACCGGCTGGCATGCGCCCGACTTGGGTCAGCGCAAAGCGCGCATTGGCCGTCGGCCGCTCACCGTTGACGAGAAACTGCACCGCATCGCCGCGCATGCCGCGTGCCCGCGCACGGATGCCGCCGTCGCTACCGTGTTCGCCGGCTTCGATGCCGGGCAGCTTGCGGATCACCTCGCCCACTGTCAGGCCGCCGAGGGCCTCGATCTCCTTACGATCGATCACGGTCTTTTGCGCCACCGCTTCGCGCTGCTCGGTGAGTGCGTCGGTGGTCGCCGTCGCGGTGACTTCTTTCAGTTGCGCAGGTTGCGGCTCGGCGGCGAGCGCCGTGCAAGAAGCGGTCACCGTTGCCAAGGCAATCGCGTGGCGATTCATACTCGTCTCCTGCCCTGCCGCCAGGCCCCCAAGGCCGTGATCAGCGTGAGAACCAGCGCCACCGCGGGCGTGAGCGATATGAGCGCGGGCGACGGTTCCACCTTGTCCAGGCGCATGCCCTCGATGCGCGGCGGCGGGGCCGGTTCGGCTGTGGCCGATTGTTCGGCGGGCGGCTCGCTCGCCGGCGCCGGCGGGCGGGCAGCAGACAGACCATAGCCGCTTAGGCCAACGAATTTCTCGAAGGTGGCGTTGTCGCTCCTCACATCGTAGCGGCGCGCAAGCTCGCGGTAGCGCGCCTTGAGTTCGGCGATGACTTTCGGGTCGGCCTGCCAGTATTCCTGGCGCACCGCCTCCAGCATGCGCTCGATGGTCTGCGCCAGCGCGTGCGGGTTGTGACGCTCGAACCATTGCTTAAGACCAAGCTTGTGCTTGTCGCGCACGTAGACGTCGACAAACTCCTGCCACTGGTCGTCGCGCACGACCTCGCGCGCCACCGCCGTCCAGCCCCAGAAGTTGTTGATGCCGTCGAGCACCTGCAGCGTGCCGGCATAACCTTCCTGCATCAGCCCCTGGATGTAGCCGGGGTGGAAGTTGCGCGTGGCGAGCTCCTTGGCGAGGAATTGCGCGGCGCCCTCGGTGCGGCCCTGACGGCCGCGCAGGTTGGAAATGTAGAGCTGCGGCGCCTTGCCGTCGAGATAGCGCACCGCCAGGCCGATGCCACCCAGATACTGGAAGGGATCGTCGGTGGTGAGCATACCGTAGGTGTTGGAGGTGCGCGAGAGCACCGCGCCTTCGGTGCCCTTGAGGTGGGCGGCATAGAGATTGACGGCCTTGCCGCCGGCCAATTCGCTGCCGCTCTTGCCCCAGTCGGCTTCATCGGGCCCATAGGCGTATTGCATGCGCGACAGATAGAGCTGCGCGAGTTTGCGGTCGCCCTCGGCCTTGCCCTTCCAGCTGTCGGTGGCCAGCGTGGCATCGTCGAGCCCCGTGCCGTAGCGGCCGGACTCGGAGGAGAAGATGCGGGTGACGGCGGCGCGTTTGGCCGCCGCCGCGCTCATGCCCTGCTGTTGCAGCTCGGCGGCGATGCGCTGGCTGTTGACGAAGATGGGGTTGTCCACCTCCGCGGCTTCGGCGGCGAGCTGCGCTGCCTTCGCGAGTTGCTTCATCGCGTTGGGAAAATGGTCGCGGTACAGGCCGGTGGCGGAGAGCACGACGTCGACCCGCGGCCGGCCCAGCGCCTCGCGCGGGATCAGTTTCACGCCGGTCACCCGCCCGCCGGCGTCCCACACCGGCTCCACGCCCATCAGCCACAAGGCCTGTGCTTCGAGTATGCCCTGGTGGCGCATGGTCTCCACCGACCACAGCGAGAGCGTCAGCTTTTGCGGTACGACACCGGTCAGTTTCTTGTGCTCGGCGAGCAGGTTGTCGGCGGCCGCCTTGCCGGCTTCCCAGGCTTGTTTTGTCGGCACGCGGGAAGGATCGAAGCCGTAGAGATTGCGACCGGTCGGGTAGGCATCCGGGTTCTTGAGCGGGTCGCCGCCATAGGAAGTGGGGATGTAGCGGCCGGAGAGCGCCGCCAGCAGCGCCGGCTGCTCGCCAGCGGCGCCAATGTCCGCATACCACTGACGCCCCTTGTCGAGCTGTTCGCGCAGCACGGCGGGCAGGGCATCGGTCGGCTGCTGCTCGATGAGGTGCGCGCGCAGCAGCCGGTAGGGCGCGGTTTCCGGCAGCCTGTCGTAGTTCGTGATCAGGGTCTCATCGAGTTCTTGCACGCCCGCATGCCGAGCGGCGGCCTCCCAGAAGGGCTTGCCCAGCATCAGCATCACCGTGGCGAGGCGGTGCTTGTCGTCGGGCGCGCGCCCAAACGTGTGCAGACCGAGCGGCTGCGCCGTTTCGGCAAGTTCGTGCAGGTGGCCGTGCAGCGCATCGACGAAGGCCGGGAACTCGGCCGCGGCGCGCTCCAAACTCCAGCCCATATCGCGCTCGATGTGTTCCTTCTTCACGGTGGCGAGCAGGTCGGCCTTGATGCGTTCCTTGACGGCGCCTTCGTCCTGGTTGAGCCAGGCGTGCAGCAGGTCGTGGATCTGCGTGAGCGCCTCGTGCAGGCCGGCGGGACGGAAGGGCGGCGTCTGGTGGGAGAGGATCGTCGAGCGCCCGCGACGTTTGGCCTGGATCGCCTCGCCGATGTTGTCGGCGATGTAGGGGTAGATCACCGGCACGTCGCCGACGGCGAGCATCGGGTAGTCGTAGACCGACAGGCCGCGTTCCTTGCCCGGCAGCCATTCCTGCGTGCCGTGGGTGCCGAAATGGACGATGGCGTCGGCGGCGAACTGCTCGCGTGTCCACAGATAGGCGGCCAGATAGAAATGCGAGGGCGGCGCTTTGGTGGAGTGGTAGAGCGCCTTCTCCTTGTCTTCCCATCTCTCGCCACGCGGCGGCTGCGGCAGGATGACGAGATTGCCGAGCTGGTAACGGGGGATGACGAAGAAAGATTCGCCGCCGCGCTGCAGGACCATCGCCGACCTTTCCGGCGCGCCGTATTTCGCGGTCAGTTCGTCGCGCACCCCGGCGGGCAGGGTAACCAGCCACGCGCGGTAGCGGCTGACCGGATACAGCTCGGCCAGCCCGGCACGCAGCAGCGCATCGAGCCGGTCGTTGCGGTAGAACGGCGCAAGCAGTTGCTGAAGGACGTCGATCAGCGCCGGCTCGGACACCAGTTCAGTCGCATAGCCGGCGGCCTTGAGCGCCGCCAATGTCGCTTCGAGGCTGCGCGGCACGTTGAGGAATGAGGCGGAGAGGTTTTTCTCGCCGGGCGGATAGTTCCAAAACATCACGGCGACCCGCTTGTCGGCGTTGGGCTTTCGCTGCAAGGCGATGTAATTGAGCGCCTTGGCGACCACAGCCGCCGCCTGCGGCGCGATGGCCACGATCTGCTCGTCCTCTTTCCGCGTGGCCGCGGCGATCTGGATGTCGGTCACGCCGGCGTATTCGGCTTGCGCCAGGTAAAACGGCACATCCATGAGTTGCACGCCCTGGGGGTCTGCTGCCCAGGCCGCCGCGTCCCCTCTGCGATACGGCATGGCCTGGACGACCGGAATTCCCAGGCGCTCGAACTCGGCGCGCCGCCCTTCCGGATAGAGCATGATCTGGGTGTTGATGAGGACCTGTGCCAACGGTTGGCCGGCCGGTGCCAGGATGTCCATGAGTGCCTTGGGATCCTGCATGGGCGCGTAGAACGGCAGGGCCACGGCACCGGCTGCCTCGATGCGTTCAATCAGATCATCGATGAAGCCGGTCTGCATCGAGGCGATGTATTGCTGGAACAGGGCAATGGCCACCACCGGCGCGTCAGCAGCGGGTTGGCGCCAAGCCATATATTCGCTCGTCTTGGCAAAGATCAGCCCGGGCGCGCGCGGGTGGTATATGCCCGTCTTGGGGAAGACAACTGGCTCGGCGATCCCGCTTGGCGGACGGCCGGCGAAGTGCGCGGCCAGGCTGGCAAAAAAGCCATCGAAATTGCTGCGGCCACCGCTGTTGTAGTAGGCAATGAGGCGCTTGGCCAGCGCGTCGGGCAGGCCGGCCCAGGCAGCCTGATCTTCGTAGAGCCAAACATGCGGCGCCTTCAGGCCGGGCAGAGCGCGCGCGAGCTTGGCCTGTATCGCCTCGATCAAATAGCTGTCGAAAAAGACAGCGTCGTAGCCGCTAAACAGTCCCGCGTCGACCTCGGCCGGCAGGCGATGCAGGTAGCGCACCTCAACCTGCACCCCGTGCGGCTGGGCAATCTCGGCGAGCTGGCGGAACTTACCCGCCGGCACGTTGCTGGTGGCGATGAACAGCACCGTGGTGGCATGGGCTACGCCGACGACCAAAAACAAGCCAACGCCCAGAAGTCGCAGAAGCATGCGCATCATCAGAAGTCCACGCGCAAATTGAGGAAGAGTGTGCGACCGCGTTCGGCGTAGCCGAAATTCGGGTCTTTTTCGGCGAGCCGCACGTCTGTGAGGTTGTCGATGCCCACGCGCGCCGTCAGTTGCTTGCCGAACTGTTTGGCGATGCTCACATTCCACAGGCTGTACGCGGGCAGGCGCACATCGGTGGTCGTGGTCGCGGCTGTGAGTTGACGGCCTACATATTCGACGCCAATGCGCCCGCTCCATCCCCCGCTGCCCTTCCAGTCGAGCCGCGAGGCGGCACTGATTTTTGGTCTTTCGTAGAGCTCCTTGCCCTTCACCTTGTCGCGCGTCCTGAGCAAGGTCAGGTCGGTCTGCCACAGCAGCTCGGGGCTGATGCTCCAGGTGAAGCCGGTCTCCAGCCCCGATACCCTGGCCTTGTTCAGATTCACATAGCGGTAGTAGCGCCGTGGCGGGAAGGGCGGCGCAGGGTCTGTCTTGAACAAGCTGGTGGTGATGAGATCCTTGAGCTCGGTGTGGAACAAGGTGGCGCGCAGGCCCAAGAGGTCGCGCTGCCAGTCGGCACCGATTTCGATCGAGTCGGATTTTTCGGGTTTCAGATTCGGGTTGCCGTAAAAGGAATGCGGCCCAGAGGTCCCGACATACACCGGTGAGATCTGCTTGAGCGTCGGTGCTTTGAAGGCATGGCCATAGCCGCCCTTGATGATCAGTTCGGGCGTCGCCTCCCACACCAGGTAGGCGCGCGGGCTCCATTCGGTGCCAAAGAACTCATGATGGTCCGCGCGCAGGCCAGCGGTGAGCGCCAGATGCTTGGCGAGCGGCAGTTCGTCCTGAATGAACAAGGCCTTGTGCGACGCATCGTCCTTGCCGGTTGTCAGCTGCGGGTGCCTCATGGTTTCGGTGCGGTATTCGCCGCCGAAGGTCAGCCGATGGCTGCCGAGCCGGGTCGTCGCATGGGCGTCGTAAACGACGTCGCGGAAGTTTTGTGGCGGTGTCGGCTCCACCCCGTTGGTGCGCGTGTTCTTGACGTCGAATTCGCTGCGGTAGGCGTTGGCCTGGGCGCGCCAGCCGTCGAACTCGCCGCGCCAGGTCAGGTAGCCGTGATGGCGTTCGATGTCGTAGTGGTCTTTATAAAACTGGCCTCTGGAAATATCGTCCCGCCAGCGTTTTTCCTGACCATCGGTCCAGCTCGCTTCTAGGGTGTGCCCAGGGGCGAGTTTCAGCCGCCCCATCGCGCCGACGATGTCATTCTTGCGGCCTTCCAGTTCCGAGAAGCGTGGGTGGTCCTTGTCGGGTACCGCGCCGAGGCGGTTCGTCTCTGCGGTCAGGCGCAGGTCGAAGGACTCGCTGACCGGGCCCGCCGCGAACAGGCTGGCGCCGGCGCGGTCGCCGCCGTCGCCTGAGCGCAGATCGGCGCCGGTCAGACCGATCGAACCGATCCAGCGATCCTTGGGTTGGCGCGTGATGAGGTTGACCACGCCGCCCAGCGCCTCGGAACCGTAAAGTGTTGACATCGGGCCACGCACCACCTCGACGCGCTCGATCGCGGACATGGGCAACCACCCGTATTGATAGTCGGAGTGGCCGACCACGTCGTCGGTCGGCGTGATGCGCCGGCCATCGATCAGGGTCAGCACGTGTTTGCCTGCGAGGCCGCGCAGGGCGATGGTCTTGCGGCCACCGACGCCGCGCCCCATCAGGGTGATGCCCGGCGTGCCGCGCAGGGTGTCGAGCAGGTCCGTGGGGTTGCGCGTTGCGATTTCCTCGCGCGTGACGATGGAAACCGAAGCGGGCGCGGCGCGCGTTTCTTGTTCGGAGTGGGTGGCGGATACCACGACCTCCTTGAGCTGGGTTTCGGCCCGCGCAGCGCCGGCGCAGGCCAAGGCGACGGCGAGCCACAGCGGACTGCGCGCGCGGCCAGAGTAAGTGGTGCGATACATAAGGCAACCTCCGTGTGCAAAAGTGATAAAAGTGATGGACAGGGCTTGCTTCCGGGGCCACGAGTCATATGGTCCGGTTGCTGGCTGCTGCAGGTGGATGGGGATTTCTCCTGTGCGATTGACGACATCCGGCCGAAGTTGTGGGAGCGGCTTCCAATCGGGTCAGTGTTCGATCCATGGGCCTCCAGCGATGCAGGCTGGATATGCCGCGCCCGCAGCGCCGCACGCCAGCGTCGCGCTCGAAAGCCCCGCCCGCGGCGCGTTCGCCTTGGCGAGGGCCAGGGCGATGCGGCTCTCCGGGGGCGAAAGGCGGGCTCATGCGGCTCGCCTCGCGGCAAAGCCGTCGCGGTGCTCAGCGGCCTTCCCGCGCTCGTGCATGTCGACCAGTTGGCGCGCATGCTCGAGTGGGCGCGGGGCAGCTTCGGCGTCGGTGGCGAAGCGAACCAGTAGCCGAGCGCGGATCGCCGGCGGGATGTTGCTCACTTCCGCCATGCCGACCCTGCGCGCCTCGACGGCGACGCGCGCCATGTCGCCAGCCAGGGCGAGGCTGAGCACGACGATCAGCAGCGGCTGCCTGTGGCGTTTGACGAGGGTGATCATCAGAATTCCCCCCTCCAGCCGAGGACCAGGCTGCGACCGGGCATGGGGATCTCCTGGCCGGAAACGCCCAGGGCGAGGTGCTCGCGGTACGCGCGGTCGAAGAGGTTCTTCACGCCGATGCGCAGCGACTGACTTTTCGCGTAGCGCCAGGTGGCGCCGACGTCGACGGTGGCGAAGCCGCCGGTCTCATTCTCGCTGCCGCGCGAGAAGACGGTGGCGACGCGGTTCTGGCGGCGCACGAAGCGGCCGGTGGCGTCCGTCGTCCAGTTCGGTGTGACATTGCCTTCCCAGCCCAGCGTGAGTTCGTCGGCCGGCATCTGGAACAGCGGCTCATCGAGCGCGTCGTTGGTGCCGCGGACGACGGAGAGGCCGGCCTTCAGCCAGTGGCCCGACCGAGGCTGCCATTTGCCCTGCGCCTCGAAGCCGTACAGCGTAACCTGACTGATGTTCACCGTGTCCTTGCCGGCGCCGTCGCTGGCAACGGCGAGGCCCGGCTCGCCGCGCAGGGCCTCGCCGGGGTTCTGCGCATTGCGCCGGAGGAGTTCGTCGCGGTCGAGCGCGCTCGTCGAGACCGGGGTTTCCAGGTCCTCGGAAGCATAGCCCTTGGCAGTGACGGAAACCGGAGCGAGGGATTGTTCGTCGGCGGCGCCTGCGGTCGCTTCATCGCGTGGAGGTCGCGCAGCTTCTGCGCGATTTCCGGGGCGAGCTTGCGTATTTCGGCCGGGTTCTTGCTGAAGCGTGGCGTCGGGCAGGGCGGTGTCGGCGAGCGCCGGTCCGGACAGGAGCAAAAGGGAG
>NZ_JARJMT020000128.1 GCF_029335975.1 Tepidimonas sp. | reverse complement strand
ACCAACGTGCTCAAGCACGCACAGGCGCGGCGCGTCACCATCGACGTGAGCGACCTGGAGGACCATCTGACCATCGAGATTGCCGACGACGGCCGGGGGGCCTCGCCGCAGGAACTGGGCAAAGACCGCTCGTTCGGACTGCTGGGCCTGCGCGAGCGGGCGCAGTCCGTTGGCGGTTGGCTGGATGTGGTGACGGCGCCCGGCCAGGGCATGACGCTGATCTTGTCGGTGCCACTGGGAGATCCTGCTGCGTCCAACGAAGCTGAGGAAGACGAACCATGATCCGAGTGGTGCTGTGTGATGATCATGCGGTGGTGCGGCGCGGGGTGCGCGACACCCTGATGGAGGCGACCGATATCCAGGTGGTGGCCGAGGCCGACAGCTATCCGGCGTTGCGCGAAGCACTGCGGCGCGAAAAGCCGGATGTTTTATTGCTGGATGTGGACTTGCCCGGTCGCAGCGGGCTGGAAATTCTGTCCGTGCTGCAAGAGGAGGGCAACCCCGTGCGCACCCTCATGGTCAGCATGTATCCCGAGGATCAGTATGCGATCCGCTGCCTGCGTGCCGGGGCGATGGGTTATTTGAACAAGGGGGGCGATCCGCAAGCCCTCATCGCCGCGGTGCGCACCGTCGCCCAAGGGCGCAAATACATCACCCCGGAGATTGCCGAACTGCTAGCCAACCACCTGCAAGCCCCAGAAGGCGCAGAGTTGCACGACAGCCTGTCCGAGCGCGAACTGCAGACTCTCAAGCTGATCGCCTCGGGCAAAAAGCTCTCGCAGATCGCCGAGGCGCTGATGATCAGCCCCAAGACGGTCAGCGTCTACCGCGCCCGCGTGCTGGAAAAGCTCGGCCTGAGCAACAACGCCGAGCTGACCGTCTACGCCATCCGCAACAAACTCGTCTGAGGTGCGCGGCCTCAGATCCCGTACAGGTCCGCCAGCAGCTGCATGAGCCGGCGCACCGGCTCGGCCAGCAGCGGCATCGATGCGGCGACGCCGATCAGCCCCACCGACAACGTCAGCGGAAAGCCGATGGCAAAGACGTTCATTTGTGGGGCGATGCGCGAGATGATGCCCAACACGACGTTGACGAACAGCAACATCACAATCAGCGGCAGCGCAATCCACAGTCCGTGCGAGAAGATTGCCGCCCCCAGCTCGTACAAGCGCATCTGGCGCAGTGCGCTCCAGGTGTCGTCCCCGATGGGGAAGGTGACAAAGCTGGCTGCCACGGCCTGGATGAGCATCAGATGGCCGTTGAGCACGATGAACAGCAGCAGGGCCGCGTTGCCATAAAAGCGCCCCACGGTGCTGGCCTGCGACCCTGTGCTGGGGTCGAAAAAACCCGCGTAGTTCAGGCCCATCTGCAGCCCAACGATTTCGCCAGTCATCTCGATGGCGGCAAACAGGATGCGCGCAGCCAGTCCGATGGACAGACCAATTGCCAGCTGCTGCACCAGCGTGCCCAGCGCCTGCGGGCTATTGAGCGATACGGTCGGCTGTACCGGCAAGGCCGGCTGCACGCACACGGCGATGACGAAGGCCAGTCCGATGCGCGCTCGCATGGGCACGGAACGCGCCGAAAACAGCGGTGCTGCCGCAAAAAGGCCCAAAATACGGACAAAAGGCCAGAAAACCGGCGTTACCCAACCCATCAGCTGGGCTTCGGTGAAGGTCAAAAACACGCCATCCATCGGTCGAGGCCGCTGCGGCGTTGGGGTTCAGACGGCGTAGTCGGGAATGGCGAGCAGCACGCGGCGGATGTACTCGACCAGTATGGTCAGCATCCAGGGTCCGGCGAGTGCCATGACGGCCACAGCCCCAATCAGCTTGGGCACGAAGGACAGCGTCGCCTCGTTGATCTGGGTGAGCGCCTGAAACAAACTGATCACCAAGCCAATCACCAGCACGGTCCCCAGAATGGGGGCGGCCACCGTGAGCAGGGTCAACATCGCCTGCTGCGCAATGGTCAGGACGGCTTGCGGTTCCATGCGGAAATTCCTAGGGTGTGGCGAAGCTGGCGGCCAGCGAGCCCATCAGCAGGTTCCAGCCATCCGCCAGCACGAACAGCATCAGTTTGAAAGGCAACGCCACCAACACGGGTGAGAGCATCATCATGCCCAACGACATTAGCACGCTGGCCACGATCATGTCGATGACCAGAAATGGGATGAAGACCATGAAGCCGATCTGAAACGCCGTCTTGAGCTCGCTGATGACGAAAGCCGGCACCAGCACGCGCAGCGGCGCGTCGTCGATGCGTGTATCGGGCGGCAGCTTGGCCAGGTTGACGAACAACTGAAAATCCGCTTGCCGGGTCTGCCCCTTCATGAACTCGCGCATCGGCACCTCGGCCGCCGCCACGGCCTGCTCGAAGCTGGCTTGCCCGGTGCTGTAGGGTCGATAGGCGGTTTCATAGACCCGGTCGAACGTTGGGCCCATGACAAAGAAGGTGAGAAACAGCGACAGCCCGATGATGACCTGGTTGGGGGGGGAGGCCTGCGTGCCCAGCGCCTGGCGCAACAGCGACAGCACGATGACGATGCGGGTGAATGCCGTCATCATCAGCAAAATGGCGGGCAGGAAGGACAGCGCCGTGAAGAACAGCAGCGTCTGGATGGGCACCGAATAGCTGGTGCCCCCGGGGCCCTGCCCAATCACCAGGGGCAGTTGTCCGGGCGGGGTCGGCTGCGCCCACAGCGCGCCGGCCCCGCCCGCCAGCGCCAGCGCCAGCGTAGCGCGCAGCCAACGGCGGTTTGTGCCGTTCATACCGTGGGCTCCCGCCGCGGGGGCTCGGCCGACAGGGCACGCGCGACATCCGCGTACTGTGGCGCGGGCGCAGGGGTACTCGCAGCGGAAGAGGCCTCACCCGTGCCGCGGCGGCTGGCCCCCAGCGGCTGGACGTGCAGGGTGCGCACATGCTGCGGCGTGACGCCCAGGGTCAGTTGTACCGCGCCGGCTGCGCCGTCCAGTTCCACGACGACGACCCGCTGCTGGGGCCCTACCATCAGTTGTGCGGTCACGCGCAGCGCCGCCCCGCCGCCGGCAGCGCGGGTCTGGCGCCGGCGCAGCCATTGCACACCCCAGGCCATGGCCGCCAATGCGACCAACAGCCCCAGGGCGGGCAGCCAAGCGGTCCAATCCGTTGTCATGCCAGGCGTTCGTCGGGCTTCAATGCTTGCTCAGGCGGCGCAAGCGCTCGGACGGTGTCACGATATCGGTCAGGCGGATGCCGAATTTTTCGTTGACCACCACCACTTCGCCCTGTGCGATCAGGTAGCCGTTGACCAGCACGTCCATGGGCTCACCGGCCAAGGCGTCCAGCTCCACGATGGAGCCTTGCGCCAGCTGCAGGATATATTTGATCGGTACCTTGGTGCGGCCCAGCTCCACCGACAGGGTGACCGGAATATCCAGCACCATGCTGATGTCGTTGTTGCCGGTGGGCGCGGGCGCCGCACCGTCGAACTGGGGGGCGCTCGCAAACACGTCGTCGCTGTCACTTTTGCCACTGCCCGTTTGTTCTTGTAGCGCCTGGGCCCATTCATCGGCCAGCGCCTGTTCATCGACCGGGCCAGGCGGGGTTTCGTTTTCATTTGTCATAGTTCGTCGCTCCGTGTCCGTGCCAGCTCTGGTCGCTGCTGCGGATGGTGCGCACCACCTTCAGCGCGTACTTGCCGTTGTGGGTGCCGTATTCGCACTCCAACACCGGCACGCCGTCCACCTTGGCCTGGATGATGCGCTGGCGCTCCAGCTCGATGAAGTCGCCGGGCTTCATGGCCAACAGTTGCTCCACGGTGGCCTCCGCGGTGGCCAGCTCGGCCACCAGCTCGACCTCGGCGGCTTGGATCTCGTGGCTGAGCAGTTTGACCCAGCGCCGGTCCACTTCCAACGAGTCGCCCTGGGTGTTGGAGTACAGCAGGTCGCGGATCGGCTCCAACGTCGAGTAGGGGATGCAGATATGCAGCGAGCCCGCGATGTCGCCAATCTCCAACGTAAAGCTGGAAGACACGACGATCTCGCTGGGCGTGGCGATATTGGCAAACTGCGGCTGCATCTCAGAGCGCTGATAGACCAGCTCCAGTGGGTAGATGCCTTTCCAAGCCTTTTTGTACTCCTCGGCCACTACGTCCACCATGCGGTTGATGACGCGCTGCTCGGTAGGGGAAAAGTCGCGCCCCTCGATGCGGGTGTGGAACTTGCCGTTTCCGCCAAACAGGCTGTCGATGACGCCAAACAGCAGCGTCGGCTCGCACACCACCAAACCACTGCCACGCAGCGGGCGCACCGCCATGATGTTGAAGTTGGTCGGCACCACCAGATCGCGCAGGAACATGCTGTACTTTTGCACCTGCACGGGCCCCACGGAGATTTCAGGACTGCGGCGGATGAAGTTGAACAGGCCCACGCGCAGGTTGCGCGCGAAGCGCTCGTTGATCACCTCCATCGTGGGCATGCGCCCACGCACGATGCGCTCTTGGCTTGACAGGTTGTAGGTGCGGATCCCGCCGGTCTGCACCTCCTCCTTGGCGAGTTTTTGGCTCTCGCCAGTCACGCCCTCGAGCAGGGCGTCGATCTCGTCTTGGGACAAAAACGCGTCGCTCATGGTGTCGTGGGGCGGTCGGGGTGAATGGGGATCAGCGGGGCATCGGCCTCACTGGACGATCAAGCTGGAAAACAGCACGGCTTCGACCGGGCTGTAACCGCGGTATTCCTCCATGTCAGTGGTGGTGCGCACCAGGTCGAGGATGTCCTTGGATAGTTGCTCTTTGCCCTCGGCACTCAGGAGTTGGTCTGCCGTGCGGCGGGAGATTTGCATCAGGATGCCATTGCGGATGGCAGGCATGAACTTTTTGACCTCTTCGGCAACCTTGGCATCCTCCACCTGCAGCGTGATGCCCACCTGGGCATAGCGCGTCGTGCCTGGGTCGGCCAGGTTGACGACGACAGCCTCCAGCGGCATGAAGGTCGGCGGGCCCGCCGGGGCCTTTTTCTTGGGCTTGGCCTTGGCTTCCTTGGCGGGTGGTTCTTCGCCGGCTTCTTCGTCGTGGCCACCCTTGAGCAGGAAGAAGGCGGCTGCACCCCCGCCAGCCAGGAGTACCACCAAGGCGATGATGATCAGCAGGAGCTTTTTGCTCTTGGGTTTTTCACCGCCGGCGGCGGGTGCAGCGGATTCAGCCATGGTATCGGAGCAGGATGGGTAGAAGAAGGGAGAATGGCCGACGACGGCGCCGGCACACGCAACTCGCCTATTGTGTCACGGCTCATCTGCGCCCATCGGGTGTGCCAGGTGTGCTCAACTGCCTCGCCCGTATTGTGGTGTCTCTCCGTGCCAAAATCAAAACCCGAAAAGCCCCCTGGAATCTGGGCTGTTTGGCGGATGGGCCCTGCTCAGGCGTACACATCCAGGCCCGCGTGCCCGCTGGCCCCCTGGTGGGTAACGCCCGGCCCCGCGGGGGAGGGCGCGGCTGGCCCGGTGAGGCTCAGGTCCATGCGGAGCGAACGGGGGCTCGCATCCGCGGGTGGCTGCCCCTGGCCTTGCGCAAATTGCCCGCCAACGTCCACGCCGCCCAGCGTCAAGCCGACCCGGGCCAGGGCCTCGGCCAGCGCGGCCGGTGCCTGTGCCTGGATGAGCTGGCGCATGGCGCCGTCATCCGTGCGGAAGAAGACCTGTGCGACCCCGTCGGTTACGGTGACATCCACTCCCAGCGGGTCGTCCGTGCCCTCCTGGAGCGAGAAGCTGGCGCGCTGCGACTTGCCGGCGGTCCACAGGCTGACTTGGGCCCCTAGGGACTCGAATGCTTCGCCTAGGGCCTGGCCGAGTTGCAGCCCGAAGTCGGATACTTCCGGGCCCGCGCTGCCATCCGCAAAGCGCGATGGGGTGTCTGGCGTGGCCGGTCCACCTGACCGCAGTGCGTCGGAGGGGCGTTGCGCTTCGCGCCGCTCGCTGGACGGGTCTGAGGTCTGCGCTTGCGCCATCTGCTCCACGGGAGAGGAGACGGCCGCTGCTGCCGACGCGGCGGCATCGCCCGCGTGGCGCCCGGCCCGTGTGTTGGGTGTCTGTAGGGCGGCAGTGCCGTCGGGCGCGGACGCCTCCCGCTGGACCAATCGACCGTTGACCAGGCCTGTGCCAGGCGGGCGCTGCTTGGAGCGCGCGACGGTAGATACCCAGGCCCCCGGTGGGGTGTCGGGGGGGGAGGTCTGCTGGAGCTGGCCCAACCCAGCGCCTTTGGCAGGATCCGCGACCGGGTAAACGCCAGCCGCTTGCGGCGCCCAAGGTGGCGCTGTCTGCCCCTCGGCAACGATCTGGGTGCGACCGTCCGTCGAGCCTGCGCTGTCCAGCGCCGGCGGCCATATCGCAGCTGGGGTGACGGCGGCCACCAGGGGCGTGGCGGTCTCGGGTAGGGTAGGTACGCGGGGGGCGGGTTTGCGGTCGTCCTCGGTGGTCAGGTCGTCTTGCGCCGCCGCACCGGCCTCGGTGTCGGCAGCAGCGGCCTTGGTGTCGGCAGCAGCGGCCTCGGTGTCGGCAGCAGTAGCGGGCAGCCCGGTGGCGTCATCCGCACACAAATCCGCCAAGAGCTGCGCGAACGGGTCACCGCCCTGCGGGTCGGACAACGCGCCGCGCTGGCCCTGCGGGCCTTGTGGCCGGTGGACACCATGCGCAGATGAGGCCGGGGGGAGCGATTCGGCTTTCATGGACATTCTCCATCAGGAATGGGGCAGCTGGCGGCGCCGGTGGAGTGTGGCCGCCATCTCGTCGTTGGCTTTTTGCTCGAGACGCCGCAGATGCTGGTGCCAGTCTTGCTGCCAACGCTGTTGAACCCGCTCGAGCGTGGCCAGTGCGCGCTCCGCTTCGCGCAGTTGCGCTTCGCGCTGCGCGATGCGCTCGTCGAGTTGGCGCAGCGTCTGGGTCTGATAGGTGATGGCGTCTTCCAGCTTGGCCATGAACTGCCGATGCGTGGCGAGCAAGGTGGGCGACACGCCGACGAGGGCGCGCTGGTGCCAGCGGGCTTCGGCATCCTGGGTGTAGGCTTGTAACTGGGCCATCTGGGCATCGGCGCTTTGGCGCTCCTGGCGTGCGCGGGCCAGCGCCTGCGCGGCCTCGTCGCGGCGGCGCTCAGCCATCTCCAGCAAAATGCCCAAATCGCGCGGCTTGTTCATGCGCGGCCTCCCTTGGCGTCGCGGCCGCTGCGCGCGGTGGCGGGCTGCAGCACCTCGGCCAGCCGCTGCACGCTCGCGTCGAGCGTGGCGCATTCCCGCATGTCTTGCATCAGCAGCTCTTGCATTGCTGGCTGCAACTGGATGGCCAGGTCGGTTTCCGCATCGCTGCCTGGCACATAGGCGCCCAGTTGGATGAGGTCGCGGCTCTTTTGATAGCGCGAGTACAGCTGCCGGAAGCGCCTGGCCAGCGCCCAGTGTGTCTCGTCCACGACGTTGTGCATGACGCGCGAGGCGGACGCCTCGATGTCGATGGCGGGGTAGATGCCTGATTCGGCCAGCGCCCTGGACAAAACGATGTGTCCGTCCAGAATCGCGCGCGCAGCGTCGGCCACGGGGTCCTGCTGGTCGTCGCCCTCGGACAGCACGGTGTAGAAGGCGGTGATGGAGCCGCCTCCTTCGGGGCCGTTGCCAGACCGCTCCACCAACTGCGGCAGGCGCGCGAAGGCGCTGGGCGGGTAGCCTTTGGTGGCCGGAGGCTCGCCAATCGCCAGGGCGATTTCGCGCTGCGCCATGGCATAGCGGGTCAGCGAGTCCATCAGCAACAGGACGTGGCGGCCATCGTCGCGGAAGCGCTCGGCGATTGCGGTGGCATAGTGTGCGCCCTGCAGTCGGACCAATGGAGGCGCATCGGCAGGGGCGGCCACGACCACCGCGCGTTCACGGTCGCGCGGGCCCAAAATATCCTCGATGAACTCTTTGACCTCGCGCCCACGCTCCCCGATGAGGCCCACGACGATGACGTCGGCCTGGGTGTAGCGCGCCATCATGCCCAGCAGGATACTTTTGCCCACGCCAGAGCCGGCAAACAACCCCAGACGCTGGCCGCGCCCCACCGTCAGCAGCGCGTTGATGGCGCGCACGCCAGTGTCTAGCGGTTGGCGCACGGGCGCGCGGTTCATGGCGTTGATGGGCGGGCGCTCCAGCGGCTGTACCTGCACACCGTGCAAGGGGCCGCCGTGGTCCAGGGGGTGGCCATGGGCATCCACCACACGGCCAAGCAGGCCGTCGCCCAGCGGCAGGCGCAGCACGCCGCGGTCGTTGGGCACGATGGGCTGCGGGGCATCGCCCAGGCGAGGCCGCGGGCGGTAAGGGGGCAGGGGCCGCACCCGGGCGCCAGCAGCCAAGCCCATGACTTCGCTGGCTGGCATCAAAAAGGCCCGGTCGCCCGAGAAGCCCACCACCTCGGCCAGCACGCTCGACTCGGTTGCGCTGGGAGGGGCGAGCGGATCGGGGTTGGGGTCGATGATGCACTGTGAGCCGACCGGTGTGCGGATGCCCTGGGCCTCCAGCACCAGACCAGCCAGCCGCGTCAGTCGGCCGCTGATCTCCAGCGGCGTCGGCTGCTGGGCGGCTTGCCGCGCGGCGGCCAAAAATCGTTCCCAGGCAGACGGCTCAAGCATGATCGGCTTCCTCGCTCGCCCACGACAGGTCCAGCCCCAGATTGCCCACCGCGCGGGCCCAGCGGCGCTCGACAGTTCCGTCCACCAAGCCTTGGGCCGTCTCGAGCACGCAGCCACCGGCGGACACCCGCGCGTCAGGCACCAGGCG
>NZ_JARJMT020000090.1 GCF_029335975.1 Tepidimonas sp. | reverse complement strand
CCCAGTTGCGCCTGGGCCGCAACGCCACCGCCATCTACCAGGACCTGGTGGACCTGCACGGCTTCGATGGCGCCTACAACTCCGTCAAGCGCTTCGTGGCCCAACTGCGCCACAAGGAGCCCGAGCAATTCGACCGCCTCTCGTTTACTCCCGGCCAAGAGATGCAGGTCGACTACGGCGAGGGCGCGCCCACCCGCGTGCCCGGCAGCAACCGGTATCGCAAACCCCGCCTGTTCGTGGCCACGCTGCGTTACTCGCGGCGCAGCTTCCGGCGCGTGCTCTGCAATTCCGGCCAGCAGATCTGGGCCGAGCTGCACGAGCCCGCCCTCAATCCTGTTGATGCCGCCACGCTGGCCCACTGCGAGGTGGTAGCCGACCCAGCCCGCGTGCGTGGGCCCAACCGCAAGGGCACGGTGGAGAACGCTATTTAGCACACCCAGGCCACCGCGCTCGAGGGCCGGCGCTTCGAGACGATCGAGGAGCAGAACGCCTTTCTGGAGCACTGGGAAGCGAAGTGGGCGGCCTCTCGCATCCATGGCGCAGAGCGCCGCCAGGTGCAGGCCATGTTCGAGGAGGAGCGCGCCCACCTGCAGCCACTGCCCTTGACCGGCATGCAGTACTTCAGCGAGGTGCAGCGTACGGTCTGCGACGACAGTTGCGTGCGCATCGACCACAGCAGCTACGCAGCCCGCCCTGCGGTGATTGGCTCCAAGGTGCTGGTGCGGATCTTTGAGCGGCGCATCGAGATCCGTGACCTGCGCACCCAGGCTTTGCTGCGCACCCACGCTCGCGTGGAGCGGCCCGGCACCGTGGTGTTGCCCATGGCCGAGCGCGTGTTCAACCCCTCGCGCGAGACCCGCTTCATCCTCAGCCAGGCGCGTGCCATCGGCCCCCAGGCGGCACGACTGTGCGAGATGCTGTTCGCCATCGAAGGCCGGGTCGGCCAGCGCAAGCTCTGGGGCGTCGTCAACCTGGCGCGGCGCTACCCGCACCGGTTCATCGACGCGGCCTGTGGCGCCGCCATGGAGCAAGGGGTTCACAGCTACCGCCACGTCAAGGCGCTGACCGAGCGGCTCGTCGCCGATGCCCTGGCGGCCCTGGAAGCCGTCAGCCCAGCACCGTCGGCCGCAGCATCAATGCTGACCTAGCAACATGCACTCATCCGCAGTGCCGATGAATACGGCGATCTGTTCACTCACGCCGCCACCGCCACCCAATCCTGCGAGAGCAACCAGCCATGAACATGAACGAGATCGAACGCGCCCTGCGCGAATTGCGCCTCTGCGGCATCGCCGAGACCTTGTCCACCCGCGTGATGCAGGCACAGGCCGCCCAGCAACCCTTCCTGGAGACCTTCGCTGCCATGCTGCAAGATGAGTTGGACCGGCGCCGCTCTGGCCTGACCGAGCGCCGCTTCAAACGCTCGGGTCTGGATGATCGCCCCTCGCTGGCCGACTTCGACTGGCGTTTCAACCCGAAGCTGCCGCGCAGCGCCTGCTTCGAGTTGCACACCCTGAAGTTCATCGGTGAGGGCGCCAACGCGCTGATCATCGGCAAGCCCGGCACCGGCAAGAGCCATGCGGCCAAGGCAGTGGCCTACCAGGCCACGCTGCAAGGCTACGACGTGCGCTACGGGGAGGCCGACACCGAGTTCGCCCGCTACGGGCTGGCCAGCACACAAGAGCAGGCGGAGCAGCTCAAGGCCTGGGTCGAGCCGGACCTGCTGGTGCTGGACGATCTGTTCCTGGCCCGGCGCATCGCCGACATCAGCGCCGAAGCCACCACCATCCTGGACCGGCTCATGCACCGCTGCGCGATGCTGCAGTTCGAGGGCAAGAGCTACCGTTTGAAGGAGGCCGCCTCACGCATCGCCGTCACGCCCGTATAGTCACCATCCGACCGTCCTGCCTGGAGCAGTTTGACCGGCCATAAGTGGAGCAGTTTGGGGTGGCCATCGGGGCCTGCGCCTCGGGCAGGCGGAACATGCGCGGCTTGGGGTTGCCCGGTTGCGCCAGCGGCGTGACGGTGCCCACTTCGACGAAGCCAAACCCCATGGCGGCAAAGGCGTCGATGCAGCGCGCGTTCTAGTCCAGCCCTGCGGCCAGGCCCACGCGGTTGGGAAAGCTCAGGCTCGCAACCGTCACCGCATCATCGATGCGCGACTGGGCCCAGGCGCAGGCCAGCGGCGTGTGCTGCAGGCGCTCCAGGCCGCGCAGGGTGAGGTCGTGAGCGGCTTTCGGGTCGAGGCGAAACAGCAGCGCGCGTGCGGGCGCGCAGGGCAGAAGGGACATCGGATAATGGAGCCGCTGAACTGCGGAGATCGTCGCAAATGACCCAGGACGAACTCAAAACGCTGGTCGTCCAAGCCGCGCGGCAATGCGTCACCCCCGGTGAAATCGTCGGCGTGGGAACGGGATCGACGGTGAACAAGTTCATCGAGGCACTGGCGACGATGAAGGGGCAGATCATCGGCGCAGTGTCGAGTGCAGAGGCCTCCACCGCGCGGCTATAGGCCGCGGGCATCCCGGTGTTCGACTGCAACGGGGCGGAAGAGCTCTCGGTCTACATCGATGGCGCCGGCGAGATCGGCGCCCACGGCTACATGATCAAGGGCGGCGGCGCGGCGCTCACGCGCGAGAAGATCGTCGCCGCGCAGTCACGTCGCTTCGTGTGCATTGCCGATGCGTC
>NZ_JARJMT020000174.1 GCF_029335975.1 Tepidimonas sp. | reverse complement strand
CACCCCGACACCCGCTCCTACCGCGCCCCGGCCCGCGCAGCCGCCAAACCCGCCTGGGATGTGCCCCGGCGGGTATATTGTGGCGCTAACTCGATTGACTGCAGAGTGCTCCTTACTGCGGATTTCACAACCAGGATACTGGTTTACTACTTTTTATTCCTGAAGCGCCCAGGTGGCGGAATTGGTAGACGCTCTAGTTTCAGGTACTAGCGCCGAGAGGCGTGGAGGTTCGAGTCCTCTCCTGGGCACCAAAACGCGCTTCAAACCGGCAATCCGATCAAATCGTGGCCTTCTGCAGCCACGATGCGGGCCCGGATGAAATCCCCCGTGCGGTATGTCTTGCTGGCTTTTTCGGGTGGCAGCAAGCGCACGGTGCCATCGATCTCTGGCGCATCGGCGTAAGTGCGTCCCATCCCGCCCTTCTTGCCCAGACCCTGCGACTGGTCCACCAGCACCTGCATGGTGGCGCCGACACGGCGCTGCAGACGCTCCACGGCCAGGGCTTCGGCCACCGCCATGAAACGCGCTCGGCGCTCCTCGCGCAGCGCATCTGGCAGCGCGCCGGGCAGTGCATTGGCCGCCGCACCCTCCACCGGCGAGTAGGCAAAGCAGCCCGCGCGGTCGATCTGCGCCTGGCGTACGAAGTCGAGCAGGTGCGCGAATTCCTCTTCCGTCTCGCCGGGGAACCCGGCGATGAAGGTGCTGCGCACGACCAGTTCGGGGCAGATCTCGCGCCAGCGGCGGATGCGCTCGAGGTTGCGCTCACCGCTGGCGGGGCGCCTCATGCGCCGCAGCACATCCGGATGGCTGTGCTGGAATGGAACATCCAGGTAAGGCAACACCAGACCATCTGCCATCAGCGGCACGATATCGTCCACATGGGGATATGGATATACGTAGTGCAGCCGTACCCAGGCCCCGTGGGCGCGCGCCAGTGTGCCCAGCTCGCGCACCAGGTCGAGCATCCGCGTGCGCACGGGGCGCCCGTCCCAAAACCCGGTGCGGTACTGCACATCGACGCCGTAGGCGCTGGTATCTTGACTGACGACGAGCAGCTCTTTGACCCCGCCCTCGAACAGCCGCCGCGCTTCGGTGAGCACGTCGCCGATCGGGCGGCTGACCAGGTCGCCGCGCATCGACGGGATGATGCAGAAGGTGCAACGGTGGTTGCAACCCTCACTGATCTTCAGGTAGGCATAGTGGCGCGGGGTGAGCTTGACGCCGACGCCTTCGATGGCATTGCTCGGCGGGGGGACCAGGTCCACGAAGGGGTCGTGCGGCTTGGGTGCGTAGGCGTGGACGGCGTCGAGCACCTCGTCTGTGGCGTGCGGGCCGGTGACAGCCAGTACCGAAGGGTGCAGCGCCTTGACCAGATTGTCCCCGCGCGCATCGGAGCGCGCACCCAGACAGCCGGTGACGATGACTTTGCCATTGGCCGCCAATGCCTCGCCGATGGCGTCCAGGCTTTCCTTGACGGCGTCATCGATGAAGCCGCAGGTGTTGACGATGACCAAGTCTGCGCCTTCATAGTCGCGGCTGGTCCGATAGCCCTCGGCGCTCAGGCGGGTGAGGATGAGTTCGGAATCTGTCAGGGCCTTGGGGCAGCCCAGGCTGACAAAGCCAATGGTAGGCGCTTGGCCGCTGGGGCGATCAGGGGTTGAGATGGACATCCCTGTATTGTCTCAGGCCGCGCCGGCGCGCGCCCGGCCGCAGACAACGCTCCCGTGGGGGTCAGTGCGCTCAGTGGGGGCGCTTGACCCCAAAAGCGGCAAGCATCTGCTCTTGCATCTGTGCCAGCGCCTTTTGTGACTGAGCAAAGAAATTGCCCATCATCAGCGGCGTTTGCGCAGCGATGAATTGCTGCCACATCTCCGGGGCCAGCTCTTTGGCCTGCTCGGCCATCTTTTGCTGCAGCTCCATGAAGATCTGCAGATTGCGCTCCAGGTACGAGCCCATGAAGTCCTGCATGGCGTGGCCGTAGAAGCGGATGAGGTTGGCCAGCATCTTTTCCGAGAAAAGCGGCACGCCCGCGGTCTCCTCCTCCAGAATGATTTGCAGCAAGATGGAGCGGGTGAGATCCTCCCCAGTCTTGGCGTCGCGCACGACGAACGGCTTGGCACGCATGACCAGCGCCTTGACGTCGCTGAGCGTGATGTAGGACGACGAATCGGTGTCATACAGGCGGCGGTTGGGGTATTTTTTGATGACACGGACCGCAGGGCCGGCCGATTCGGGCGGCTGTGTGGCTTCAGATACGTCGGCCTTGGCCTTCGTTGACTGCACGAAACGGACTCCTGAGACGATGGCTGCAACACTGCCGTGCGAAGGCACGGACACCCCGTGGGGCATTGTAGAGCGGCCGGGGGGCCTAGCTGGGCGGGGATTTCCCGGCGTCGGCGCTGATATCGGGTCTGTGCCTGGGACGGGTTCGATACCCGCCGCACCAGGGGCGCACGACGGTTCAAGGACGGCGTCACGCGGGTGCGGGCGTCACCGCCGCTTGCCGCTGACGGACCGCTTCATATAAGCAAACCGCGCTGGCGACCGAGACATTCAAGCTCTCGACCGCCCCGCGCATGGGGATGGACACCAGCTCGTCGCATGTGCGGCGCACCAGGGGACGTATGCCCTTGCCCTCTGACCCCAGAACCACGGCCACGGGGCCGCGCCAGTCGTGTTGGTAGAGGCTGCGTGGGGCGTCGTCGCTGGTACCAATGATCCACAGCCCACGCTGTTTGAGTGCCTCGAGCGTGCGGGCCAGATTGGTGACCATGAAGTACGGGACCGTCTCGGCCGCCCCGCTGGCCACCTTGGCCACCGTGGCGTTGAGGCCGCAGGACTGGTCCTTGGGCGCGATGACGGCATGTGCCCCGGCCCCATCCGCTGCGCGCAGGCAGGCCCCCAGGTTGTGCGGATCGGTGACGCCATCGAGGACCAGCAGCAGCGCAGGATCGGCCCGGCGCTCGGCTTCGCTGCGGGCGTCCAATTGGTCCAATAAATCGTCCACGGTGCGGGCCTGCGCGACAGGCTGCACCCGGGCCACCACGCCCTGGTGATGGGCGCCGCCGGCCAACTTGGCCAGCCGAGGGCCGTCGGCCTCGATGATGCGCACCCCTGCCTGCTGCGCACGCAGCAGGAACTGGCGCATGCGGGCGTCGCGGCGGGTGGGGTCGGCGTAGACCTCCAACACCGTGGAGGGAGCGGTTTTCAGGCGCACGCCGACGGCATGAAAACCGAACAAGATTTTGATTTCGGACGACATGGGGCGCGATTATGCGGGGCGGGCACGGCCCGCTTCGATGAGGATACGGCGCTCACAGCGCGCGGCGATCGCCGGATCGTGCGTGACCAGCACCAGGGTGGTGCCGTGTTCGCGGTTCAAATCGAACATCAACTGCATGACGCGCTCGCCGGTGGCATGGTCGAGGCTGCCGGTCGGCTCATCGGCCAGCAACACCGCCGGTTCGACCACGAAGGCGCGCGCCAGGGCGACGCGCTGCTGCTCGCCACCGGACAGCACCCGGGGGTAGTGCCCGAGCCGCTCCTGCAGCCCCACGCGCTCGAGCATGCGCCGCGCAGCCGCGCGGGCGTCGCGCCGGCCGGCCAGTTCCAGCGGCAGCATGACGTTTTCCAGCGCGGTGAGGTTGCCCAGCAACTGAAAGCTCTGGAACACGAAGCCCACTTTGCGCGCCCGCAACGCGGCGCGCGCATCTTCGTCCAGCGCGAAAATGTCGACACCGTCTAAGTGAACCGTACCGGCAGTCGGGGTATCCAAACCGGCGATCAACGACAGCAGCGTACTTTTGCCCGAGCCGGATGCGCCGACGATCGCCAAGGTCTCGCCTGGCGCAACGGAAAACTCGATGTCATGCAGGATGCCGAGCGTGCCTGTGGCGTCGGTCACCGATTTGCACAGACGCTGTACGGCAATGATGGGTGTGGACATGAAAGGCCTTTGACTTGAACCGCAGAGACTGTAACGCCACCGTGCTGACCGCAACCGCACTCGCGTGCCTGCCTTTCAGAGCGGGCGCTGCCGAGCCGGGTTCCGGGGTGGTGATTTTGGTGGTTGGAGATTCCTTGAGCGCCGAATACGGATTGGCGCGTGGCACTGGATGGGTGGCGCTGTTGGAGCGGCGGCTGCAGGAAGAACGGCGCGCGGTGCGGGTGATCAACGCCAGCGTCAGTGGCGATACGACGGCTGGGGGCCGCTCGCGACTGGCGGCCCTGCTCGAGCGCCATCGCCCCGCTATCGTCGTGCTGGAGCTGGGCGGCAACGATGCCTTGCGCGGCCTGCCGTTGCAGACGACGCGCGACAACCTGCGCGCCATGATCCGCGCCAGTCGCGAGGCTGGCGCGCGCGTGCTGCTGCTGGGCATGGACATGCCGCCCAACTATGGCGAGCGCTATCGCGCCCAGTTCCGCGCCGTCTACACGGACCTGGCTCGGGAAGAAAAAGTGGGCCTGGTGCCGTTTTTCCTGGCCGGCGTCGCGGACGGCCCGCAAGCCGCTGCCCTGTTCCAGGACGACCGCATCCATCCCAACGAGCGGGCGCAGCCGATCTTGCGGGACAATGTGTGGCCCCATTTGCAGCGGCTGCTGCCGCGCGCCTAGCGCCCCAGTACATCCAGCGCTTGGGCAAGGTCCGCGCGCAGGTCCTCCACCTCCTCCAGACCCACGGCCAAGCGCACCAGCCGGGGGGCGTGAGGCCAAGGGCGCGCGCGCAGGGTCGGGATATCGTAGGGCACGCACAAGCTGACCGGACCGGCCCAGCTGTATCCCAGGCGAAACACCCGCAAGGCATCGCAGAACGCATCCACCCGTTGCGCGGGAATCGCCGGGTCGAACACAACGCTAAACAAGCAAGCTGCCGCACGGGCATCGCGACGCCAGGCAGCATGGCCGGGAGAATCCGCCAGCGCTGGGTGAAACACCTGGGCCACATGCGGCTGATGCTGCATCCATGCGGCCAGCTCGCGCGTCACCGCATCTTGCGCGTGGTAGCGCAAAGACAAGCTGGGCAGGCCGCGCAGCACGGCCTCGACATCGTTGGCACCGACGCCCAGGCCCAGGCGCATATGCGTCATCAGTAGCGCGTGGTGCAGGGCCTCGTCCCGCGTGACGACCGAGCCCATCAACACGTCGGCACCACCGCTGGGGTATTTGGTCAAGGCCTGCATGGCCATGTCCACCCCGAGATCGAACGGATTGAAGGCCACCCCGGCGCCCCATGTGTCGTCCAGTGCGGTGAGGATAGGCCGTGCGCGCTCCGCATTGGCAGCACGGACGGCGCCGACCAGCGCCGGCACGTCCGGAAACTCCAGCGTCACCGAGCCGGCCGCCTCCAGCCACACCAGGCGCGTCTGGGGCGTGATGGCCGCGGCCAAATCCGCGGGATCCATGGGATCGTAGATGCGGTGGCGAATGCCCCAGGCCGCCAGTTCGTGGGTGGCCAGCGCCTTGTTCGGGCCATAGGCATTGTCGGGGATCAATACCTCGTCGCCGGCACGCAAGAACGCCAGATCAACCAGCGCGATCGCCGCCAGACCGCTGGGAGCCAGCACGCAGTGGCGCCCTCCCTCCAACGTAGCCAGGCGTTCTTCTAAAGTGAAGGTGGTCGGCGTGCCGTGCAGACCGTAGGTGTAGCCGGACTTGTCCTGCCACTGGCGCTCGCGCATCGCCGCGACGTTGGGAAAGAAAACCGTCGAGGCCTTGTGCACCGGCACTGGCACGGCATCGAAGCCATCCGGTGCGCGGTAAGGATGGTGAATCAGGCGCGTGGCGGCGCCGGCGGGTGCGGCCCCCATGGCGGTCAGACCTTCCACTTGGCCAGCAGCTGCTCAGGCCGCAGGTTGTCGTAGCACTCGAAGGGCTGGTGAATCCACGGGTTGGTGGGCAGAAACTCCACCGAATAGTCGGGCTTGAAAATAGATACCCCCTTGGTCCAGATGACCGCACTGCGCAGCTCGGTAATCGGCGCGTAGTTGGAGCGCAGCATATCGATCACGGCCTTGAGCGTATGGCCGGAATCCGCCAGGTCATCCACCAGCAGGACGCGGCCCGCGATCTCGCCCTTGGGCGTGGTGATGTAGCGCGCGATGTCCAACTGCCCGCGCACCGTGCCGCCCTCGGCGCGGTAGGAGCTCGTGGACATGATGGCCAACGGTTTGTCGAAAATGCGGCTGAGAATGTCGCCCGGGCGCATGCCCCCGCGCGCCAGGCACAGGATGGTGTCGAAGACCCAGCCGGACTGGTGGATCTTGATCGCCAGCTTTTCGATCAGGTTGTGGTATTCGTCGTACGAGACGTACAGATGCTTGCCGTCTTCGGTGAGCATATCGGGGGTCTTTCGCGTGGCGCTGCGCGGGCCTCAAGCGGCGAAGGGATGCCGCACCAGAATGGTATGGTCGCGGTCCGGGCTTGTCGAGATGATGTGGATCGGCACCCCTGTGGTGGCCTCGATGCGCTCCAGGTAGCGGCGCGCATTGGCCGGCAGGTCCTCGTAGCGCGTGATGCCGGCGGTGGGCTCGCTCCAGCCCGGCAGCGTCTCGTAGATCGGCTCGCAGCGGGCAATCTCGTCGGCCCCGAGCGGCAGCAGGTCGATTTCGCGCCCGTCCAGGTGGTAGCCGACGCAAAGCTTGAGCTCCGGCAGGCCATCGAGCACGTCGAGCTTGGTGATGCACAGGCCCGACAGCCCATTGACCTGCGCCGAGCGTTTCAGCAGCGCGGCGTCGAACCATCCGCAGCGGCGCGCGCGACCGGTGGTGGTGCCCTTCTCGGCACCGACGGTGGCCATGTGCCAGCCCGGGGTGCCCTCGGTCTGCCAGTCGAGCTCGGTCGGGAACGGCCCGCCACCGACGCGCGTGCAGTAGGCCTTGGTGATGCCGAGCACGTAGTGCAGCAGCCCCGGGCCGACCCCGGAGCCGGCGGCGGCGTTGCCGGCCACGCAGTTGCTGGAGGTCACGAATGGGTAGGTGCCGTGGTCGATGTCCAGCAATGTGCCCTGGGCACCCTCGAACAGCAGGTTGGCGCCAGCGCGGTGCGCATCGTTGAGCTCGCGCGAGACGTCGGCCACCATCGGCCGCAGCAGCTCGGCCTGGCGCATCGCCTCTTCGTACACCGGCTCGAAGCGCACGCGCCCGCGCTCGATGTAGGGCGCCAGCGCCGGGCTCCACGCCAGCGTCTCGGAGCCGAGCAGCGTCACCAGCACGTGGTTGTGCAGATCCAGCAGCTCGCGCAGCTTGGCGGCGAAGCGCTCCGGGTATTGCAGGTCCTGCACGCGCAGCGCGCGGCGCGCCACCTTGTCCTCGTAGGCCGGGCCGATGCCGCGGCCGGTGGTGCCGATCTTGGCTGCGCCGGCCTTTTCCTTGGCGGACTCGCGCGCCACGTCCAGCGCGGCGTGAAACGGCAGGATCAGCGGGCAGGCCTCGCTGATACGCAGACGGCTGCGCACCTCCACGCCGGCGCGCTCCAGGCCCTCGATCTCCTCCAGCAGCTTGGCCGGCGACAGCACCACGCCGTTGCCGATGTAGCACTTCACGCCAGCGCGCATGATGCCGCTGGGGATCAGGTGCAGCGCCGTCTTGACGCCGCCAATGACCAGTGTGTGGCCCGCGTTGTGACCACCCTGGAAGCGCACCACGCCGTGCGCGGTCTCGGTCAGCCAGTCGACCAGCTTGCCCTTGCCTTCGTCACCCCACTGGGTGCCGACCACCACCACGTTGCGCCCCGGCTGGGGCTGGAACACCTTATCGTACATGGAGAAAATCGCTTCGATCGGTATCGCTGGGACAGCGGTTGGAGTAAACGCCGCATTGGGGCGCGGTATCAGTGCGTCGGCGTCGCCAGGGGTTGCACCACCCACGCGCCGTCGTGCTCGACCAATGCGCGATCGCAGGCAAATTCGTCGACTTCGTGCTCATGCCCGGGCAGCACGCACACCACGGTTTCGCCAGCCGCGCGCAGTCGGACAATGGCGGCGCGCAAGGATGCATCGTCGCGCCATGGCGCGCGGATGGCCGGCCGCAGCGCAGGTGGCGGCGCGAGTCGGACAAGCTGCTTGAGGTCTAGACTAAAACCGGCTGCGGGACGGCGACGTCCAAAAATGGCCCCCACCTCGTCGTAACGACCGCCGCGCGCGATTTCCTGCCGCTCAGCCCCGCCAGCGCCAAACAGCGCAAACCGCACCCCCGTGTAGTAGGCGTAGCCGCGCAGATCGGCCAGGTCGAACGTGACGCAGACCTGGGGGTCGCGCTCATGCAGACGCTCGGCCAGCCAGGCCAGATCGTCCAAGGCCCGTTGCAGGCGCTCTCCACCAGGCAGGCGCTGTCGGGCCTCGGACAGAACACCCGCATCGCCATACAGCTCGGGCAAAGCCAGCAGTCCGTTGCGCACCGCAGGCGGCAAATCCGCCGCCAGGGCAGCCAGGGCGGCCGCATCCTTGGCCGCCAGCGCGGCATGCAGTTGAGCGATGCGCGCCGCTGGCCATGCACAGCCATCCAGCACGGCATCGACGATGCGCACATCGCCCAAGTCCACCCCCAGCCGTGACAGCCCCGCCGCGCGCAGGCTGTCCAGCGCCAGGTCGAGGACTTCCAGATCGGCCTCCAGGCCAGCATGGCCGTAAATTTCGGCGCCAAACTGCAGCGGCTCGCGCGATCCGTTCGCGCCCGCTGCCCGGGTGTGCAGCACGGGGCCGCAGTAACACAAGCGCGTGATGCCCTGCCGGTTGAGCAAGTGGGCATCGATACGGGCGACCTGCGGCGTGGTATCCGCGCGCAGCCCCAGCATGCGGCCCGAGAGTTGATCGACCAGCTTGAAGGTCTGCAGATCCAAGGCCTCGCCGGTGCCTGTCAGCAGCGACTCCAGGTGTTCGAGCAAGGGCGGGATCACCAGCTCGTAGCCGTAACGGCGAGCGGCTTCGAGCAGTAAGCGGCGCAAATCCTCGATGTGGCGTGCCTCGGAGGGCAACACATCGGCAATGTGATCCGGCAGCAGCCAGGCAGACATGGGTGATTTGACAGCAGGCAAAGGCCGGATTCTACCCCGGCCCCAGCCTGGACTGCGCGAGGGCTGCGCCCGTCAGCGCGTGCCCGCCGTCGGCGCCGAGCCCTTGAAGGCCTTGAAAAATTCGGACGAGGGATCGACCACCAGTACATCGCCTTTGCCGGCAAAGCTGGCTTTGTAAGCCTCCAGGCTGCGGTAGAGCTGGGCGAACGCTGGGTCCTTGCCAAACGCCTGGCTGTAGATGCGGGCCGCTTCGGCGTCGCCCTCCCCCTTGATCTTTTGCGCCTGCCGGAAGGCCTCGGCCAGGATCACTTCGCGCTGGCGGTCGGCTTCGGCGCGGATCTTCTCGCCCTCGGCAAAGCCGGTGGAGCGCAGCTCATTGGCCACGCGCTTGCGCTCGGCCTCCATGCGGTCGTAGACCGAACGGGTGATCGACTCGGCATAGTCGATGCGCGAGATGCGCACATCAACCACATCCATGCCCCAGGGTTTTTCGGCACCGCGCACGGCCGCCAGCACTTCGCGCTGCACAGCGGCCATCAGTTCCTCGCGCTTGGCGGAAAGCAGTTCGCGCAGGGTGCGCTTGTTGACCTCTTGCTGAAAGGCGTTGCGCACCACGCGGTTGAGCTGGACGGCACCCGCGCGCTCGTCCAGCCCGACGTTGCGGATGTAAGCCGACGGGTCGGAGATGCGCCAGCGCACATACCAGTCGATGACCACGCGCTGCTTCTCAGCGGTCAAGGTCGGTTCGGTGTCCGTGCTCTCCAGCGTCAGCAGCCGTTTATCGATGTACGACACATTCTGGAACGGCGCTGGCAGCTTGAAGTTCAGCCCTGGCTCGGTGACCACTTTGCGAATCTGGCCAAACTGAAACACCACGCCGAACTGGCGCTGATCGACGACGAACAGGGTGGAGCTGACGATGGCCAGCAAAACCAACAAGGAAGAGACAATGAATCCGATTCGGTGCATCATGGCGTCGGCTCCGTTCAGCGCCCATCGCGGTCGCGGCTGCGCAGATCATCGCGTCCGCGCGCATCGGCGGCGGGCGGCGCGCTCGGCGCGGCGAGCGGCACAGGTGATGACAACGCCCCGCCCGGCTGCCCCGGCGCGGCGCTGACCTGCTGCATGATCTTGTCGAGCGGCAGATACAGCAGGCTGGACTGCTGACGGGTATCCACCATGATCTTCGTGACGCTGCTGTAGATCTGCTGCATAGCCTCCAGATAGAGGCGCTCACGCGTGACCTGCGGCGCCTTCGCATACTCGGCCTGCACCAATGAGAAGCGCTGCGCATCACCCTGGGCCTGCGCCACGATGCGGGCCTTGTAGCCTTCGGCTTCCTCGATCAGACGTGAGGCAGCGCCCCGGGCGCGCGGCACGACGTCGTTGGCGTAGGCCTCGGCCTCGTTCTTGGCGCGCTCGCGCTCTTGCCCAGCTTTGAGCACATCGTCAAAGGCCGCTTGCACTTGCTCGGGTGGACGCACCCCGCCGGCCTGCAAATTGATGCCAACGATCTCGATGCCGACGTTGTAGCGGTCCAGAATGTTTTGCATCAAAGTTCGCACACGGGGGGCAATCTGCTCGCGCTCCTCGGCCAAGGCGGCATCCATTTTCATCTTGCCGACTACTTCGCGCACCGCAGTCTCGGCCGCCTTGACCACCGCCGCATCGGGATCGCGGCTGCTGAACAGGTAAGCGCGCGCGTCGCTCAGGCGGTACTGCACGGCAAATTTGATCTCGACGATGTTTTCGTCTTCGGTCAGCATCGCCGATTCACGCAGGCCCGTGGCGCGCACGATCGCATCGCGTCCGATGTCCACCGAGCGGATCTGGGTGACGAACACCGATTCGTGGCGCTGGATGGGATACGGCAGCCGCCAGTTGAAGCCCGCGCCCACCGTGCTGTGGTAGCGGCCAAACTGTGTGATGACCGCCTGTTGGCCTTCTTGCACGATGAAAAAACCCGTGCCCAGCCAGATCAGCACAGCCACCCCGGCGATCAGCCCGGCGCCAATGCCCGCCCCTTTGGGATCGGGGCGCATCGGTGCATCTCCCTCTCCTCGGCCCCAGTCGGGCCCACCGGGCGGGCGACCTGCGCCGCGCCCGCCAAACAGGCTGCCCAGTTTGCGGTTGAAATCGCGCCACAGCTCGTCCAAGTCCGGCGGCGTTTGCCCGCCCGACGGGCGGCGCTGCCCCGCACCGTCGCGGGGCTCGTCATCGTCCCCACGCCCCCAGCGCGGATCGTTGAGGTTGAACACCGCACGCAGGCGGCGCGCCCAGTCTGCCCGAGACCCCAAGCCCAGGCGGTCAGGCCTGCGTCCAGAAGGTCGTGCGCCCAAGGGATAGTCGCTCATGGATGAAAACGTGGATCGTTGGATGGCATGCGAATTGTGCCGAATTGCGGCCCACCCGCATCGCCATCGGGAATCGCGAGATGCTCGCGCACAGCGTCGGCCAGCACCGCCCGCAGCACGTCGAGCCCCTCGCCCGTCTGCGCACTCACAAAGACACGAGTCACCTGGCGTCCTTCGAGTTCCGTGAGGTCTCGATGCAGGCGCGGGCGTCGCTCGGGTGGCAGGGCGTCGATTTTGTTGAACACCAGCACCTGCGAGACATCGGACGCGCCGATCTCGTGCAGCACCCGCTGCACGTCTTCGATCTGCTCCGGATGCTGCGGATTGGCTGCATCGACCACATGCAGTAGCACGTCGGCGTCGCGCGCCTCCTGCAAGGTGGCGGCAAACGCCTCGACCAACGTGTGCGGCAGGTCGCGGATGAAGCCAACCGTGTCTGACAGGGAGACATTGCAGCCGGCTTCGCCCAGGTACATCTGGCGCGTGGTGGTGTCGAGCGTTGCGAACAACTGGTCGGCCGCATAGGCCCGGGCCTTGACCAGCGCGTTGAACAGCGTGGACTTGCCGGCGTTGGTGTAGCCAACCAGCGATAGGGTGAAGGTGCCACGGCGCTCGCGTTGGCGGCGCTGGGTGCGACGCTGGCGCTTGACCCGCTCGAGCCGCTCGCGGGTGCGCTGGATCGCCTGGGCAATCATGCGCCGGTCCAACTCGATCTGGGTCTCTCCGGGGCCCCCGCGCAAGCCGATGCCGCCCGTCTGACGCTCCAGGTGCGACCAGCGCCGCACCAGCCGCGTCGACAGATAGCGCAGCCGCGCCAGTTCCACCTGCAGCTTGCCCTCGTGGCTGCGGGCCCGCTGGGCGAAAATATCCAAAATCAGCAATACCCGGTCGTTGACCGGCATGTTGAGGTATCGCTCGAGATTGCGCTGCTGCGCCGGACTCAGGGACTGGTCGAACAGCACTTCGGTGGCGCCATGCGCGGCAGCGAGCGCCGCGATTTCGTCGGCCTTGCCGCTGCCGACATACAACGCCGCATCGGGTGCGCGGCGGCGGCAGACCACCCTGTCACACACCCGGTATCCCGCCGACTGGGCCAATTGAGCCAGTTCCTCGAGGGTGGCATCGAAATGCGGCTGGCCGATGTCGACGCCGACGAGAATGACTCCCGGCGCCGAATCGCCAGCCGGAGATGCCGGGACGGATGCGGTCACGGTGCCGACGCAGCCTCGGCCGCCTGGCCTGCCGTGAACTGAACCGGTCGGCCCGGCACGATGGTGGAGATGGCGTGCTTGTACACCATCTGGGTGACGGTGTTGCGCAGCAGAACCACGTATTGATCGAAGGATTCGATCTGGCCTTGCAGCTTGATGCCGTTGACCAGGTAGATCGACACCGGCACATGCTCGCGGCGCAGCAGATTCAGAAACGGGTCCTGGAGGAGTTGGCCTTTGTTGTTGCTCACGATATTTTCCGTGTTCCGTCAGAGAAGGGGACGCAGAACATACCACAAACGGGCGCGGCGTGCGCAGGCGGCGGCCCTTGCGCGCAGCGCAGCTCAGTGGTAAGGATTTTCCTGCATCTTGAATTCGATGCGCAGCGGCGTGCCGACGAGGTCGAACGCCTTGCGAAAACGCGCTTCCAGGTAGCGCCGGTAGGCATCGCCCACGTGTTCGAGTGAGTTGCCGTGAATGACGATGACCGGCGGATTCTGCCCGCCCTGGTGCGCGTAGCGCAGCTTGGGACGAAACATTCCGCTCTTACGCGGCGCCTGGAAAGCGACGGCCTCCTGCAGCAGGCGCGTCAGCACGGGCGTGGGCATCTTGACCATGGCCGAGGCATAGGCCTGGGCGATGGACTTCCACAGCGCCTGGATACCCTGGCGCTTGCGCGCGGAAATGAAGTGCAGCGGCGCAAACTTCAAGAAGGCCAGCCGCACCTCGAGCGCGCGCTGCAATTGCTGGCGTTGGTAGTCATCCACCGCGTCCCATTTGTTGACAGCCACGACCACCGAGCGGCCACTGTCCAGGATGTAGCCGGCAATGTGGGCGTCCTGGTCGGTGACACCCTGCGTCGCATCGAGCAGCAGCAATACGACGTGCGCGCTCTCGATGGCCTGCAGCGTCTTGACGACGGAAAACTTTTCCACCGCTTCGAACACTCGGCCCTTGCGGCGCAAGCCGGCGGTGTCGATCAGTTCGAAACGACGCCCTTCGCGCTCGAAGGGCACGCGGATGGCGTCCCGCGTGGTGCCGGGCAGGTCGAACGCGACCAGCCGTTCCTCGCCCAGCCAGGCGTTGATCAAGGTGGACTTGCCAACATTGGGGCGGCCAGCGACAGCAAGCCGGATCGCCTCCTCGGCAGCCACGTCGGACTCGGGGGTGTCATCGGGCCAGATGAGGTGATCGAGCGCGGCTTCGACCATCGAGCGCACGCCCTGGCCATGGGCAGCCGAAACCGGGATCACCTCCCCTAAGCCCAACTCGTAAAACTCGGCCAATTGCGCCCCCTCACGCATGCCTTCGGCCTTGTTGGCCACCAGCAAGCAGGGCTTGGCCAAGCGGCGCAGATAGTCGGCGATTTCGTGGTCCTGCGCACTCAACCCGGCCCGTGCGTCCACGACGAAGACCACCACATCCGCCTCGGCGACGGCCTGGCGAGTCTGCTTGGCCATCTCGCGATAGATGCCGTCGGTGGCGTCCGGCTCGAAGCCGCCGGTGTCGATGACGATGAACTCGCGCCGCCCCAGCCGGGCGTTGCCATAGTGGCGATCGCGGGTGAGGCCCGGCATATCCGCCACAATGGCATCCCGGCTCTTGGTGAGCCGGTTGAACAGCGTGGATTTGCCGACATTGGGGCGGCCAACCAGCGCGACGACGGGCTTGAAGGCGGTCATTCGGGGCGCCAGGCGAATACGCCACCGTTGCGGGTCACCGCCAGCAGGGTATTGCCGACCAGCAGCGGGCCGTCGACGATGGGCGAGCCATCCGTCGGCAGCCGGTTCAGGAAAGACCCATCGGCGCGCGACAGCAGGTGCACATACCCCTGCGCATCCCCCACTGCGAGGGATCGTCCCACGGCCAGCGGCGCCGACAGGCCCCGGTGCAGCAGTCGCTCGTTGGTCCACACCCGCGCCCCATCTTCGCGCCGCAGGGCGATGACCCGACCATTCGATTCCACCCCATAGACGCGCTCGGCATCGGCCTGCACCCCCGTCGTGCCGTCGGCTGGCTGGGTCCAGAGCACGCGGCCACTTTGGGTATCCACACAGCCGATCGCGGACTGGAAGGCACGCGCGCACAGCACGTCGCGGTCGCGCCCGACGCGGCCCACCAAATCGACGAGTCGCTCGATTTCGTTCGCGCCGCGCGATCGGCCGATGGCGACGTCCCACAGCACGCGCCCCGTATCGGGATCCAGTCCGACCAGTCGGCCCCCGATTCCGACGACCAGGGTGTTACCCACCGCGCCCAACACCCCGGCTTGGAGCAGCACGAGGGGCTCGGTCCCGCGGCTGGTTTGCGACCACAGGCGCGCGCCCGTCGCGGCGTCGAAAGCCTGCACGCTGCGGTCGCCCCCCAGCACGAACACCCGTTCACCGGCCACGAACGGCGGCGTGAAGATGCGCGCGGGCAGCCGCTGGCGCCAGAGTTGGCCGCCTTCGCTCAGCACCACCAAATCATTTTCGCGGGTCACGACCGCCGCACGACGGCCATCGAATCCCACCCCGGCCGCCATGGGAGCCCCGGTCTCGGCCCGCCAGCGCACGCGGCCGCTCTCGCCATCCAGCACGGTCACCGTGCCTGCGGCATTGACCAGCGCCACCGCCGCGCCGTGGACGGCCGGCACCAGCAGCGGATTCACGGGACCGAGCGCCTGCGTCCACACCTGCCGTGCCGGCACGAGCGCGGCCACCGGCTCCAGCGGCATGGGCTCGGGTTTGCG
>NZ_JARJMT020000164.1 GCF_029335975.1 Tepidimonas sp. | reverse complement strand
GAACACCCCGACGAATGCCACAACCGCCAAGGTGAACACCACCAACAAGCGGGCATGTTCGCCCGCGGGAGTGGGTGCCTCGGCGGCGGGATGGCTGGGCTCCGGCACCAGCGCTGTGGTCACCAGGCCCGTCACCATGGCCAACGCCGCCACTGCATAGGCCGCCGCCCACGCGCCGTAGTCGTACCCTCCCTTGGCCGAGCCCCATGCCGCGGCCAGAAACAGCACCCCTGCCCCGGCCACCACCATGCCGATGCGGTAGCCGGCGATATAGGCGGACGACAACACCCCCTGCTGCTCGGGGGCCGCGATCTCGATGCGGTAGGCATCGATGACGATGTCCTGCGTGGCCGACATGAAACCCAACAGCACCGCAAACCCCGCCATCCGCACCAGCGCAAACGGACCAGCGGCCGGGTCGGTGCTGGCCATCCCCAGAATGGCCACGACCACCCCCATCTGGGCCGCCAACAGCCAGGCGCGCCGCCGCCCCAGGCGCGCCGTCAGCCACGGCAAGGGCAGCCGATCCACCAACGGCGCCCAGACGAATTTGAACGAATACGCCAGCGCCGCCCAGCTAAAGAACGTGACGGCCCGGCGCTCCACCCCCGCCTCCCCCAGCCAGAGCGACAACGACGAAAAAATCAGCAGCAGCGGCAAACCCGCGGAAAACCCCAGCGCCGCCATCGCAGGCACACGCCAATCCCACAGCACCCGCCACCACGGTGCGGGCGGGGACGAATCGGCGGGGTGGGCAGGCGGCGCGGACATGGATGCGGACGGACAACGGGGTTACAAAAGACACGATCGGTCACGACACAGGCCACCGATTGTGCCTATCATGCGCCCATGTGCTGGATGTGTCATGCGCGGACCGCGCTTTTGGGTCGACGGGGTTTTTTGCGTGGGGCGACGGCGGCTGCCGGTGCCCACGCACTCGCCCCGGTCTGGGCGCAGGTGGATGTGGGTCCACCTTCCAGCTTGCGCTCACTGGTACCCGCGGCACAATTGGAGGCGGCCGCGCGCCAGCAATATGCCCAACTGCTGGCCGAGGCACGCGCCAAGGGCGCGCTGGCCCCAGATGATCATCCGCAACTGCGCCGACTGCGCGCCATCGCCCAGCACCTGGTGCCACATGCGCTGCCATGGAACGAGCGCGCGCGCCAGTGGCGTTGGGAGGTCAACCTCATCGGCAGCAAGCAGATCAATGCCTTTTGCATGCCGGGCGGCAAGATCGCGTTTTTTACCGGCATCTTGGACCAACTGCAGCTCAGCGAGGACGAAGCCGCCATGGTCATGGGCCACGAGATGGCACATGCGTTGCGCGAGCATGCACGGGCGCGCATCGCCAAGACGCAGGCCACCGGCATCGGCCTGTCGCTCGGGGCGCAGCTGCTCGGGCTGGGCGACCTCGGCCGGCTGGCGGCGGATCTGGGCACGCAGCTGCTGTCGCTCAAGTTCAGCCGTGAGGACGAGACCGAAGCCGACCTGGTGGGGCTGGAGCTGGCCGCGCGCGGCGCCTACGACCCGCGCGCCAGCGTCTCGCTGTGGCAGAAGATGGCGCGCATGACCGGCAACAACGGCCTGGAATTCCTCTCCACCCACCCCAGCGGCCCGAACCGTATCCGCGACCTGCAAGCCAATATTCCGAAGGTCGAGGCGCTGTACGAGCAGGCGCGCCGCGCGGGCTGAGACACGGGCACCCAGCGCCGCTCACGTCCCAGCGACATAAGGATTGTGGCGGCGCTCCTCGCCGAAAGTGCTCTCTGGCCCATGGCCGGGGATGAACACGGTATCGTCGCCCATCGGCCACAGGCGCTGTGTGATGCTGTCGAGGAGCTGCGCGTGGTTGCCGCCCGGGAAGTCGGTGCGGCCGATGCTGCCGGCGAACAACACGTCGCCGACAAAGGCGCGCCGAATCTGCGGCGCGTGAAACACCACGTGGCCGGGCGTGTGACCCGGGCAGTGGCGCACGCGCAGATGCTCCTGCCCCACGGTGACCTCATCGCCGTCGTCCAGCCAGCGCGTTGGCGTAAACGGCTGCGCTGGCGGAAAGCCGAACATGCGGCTTTGCTGCAGCAGTCCGTCGATCCAAAACTGGTCGCCCCGGTGCGGCCCGATGATCGGCAGGCCGAGCCGCTCGGCCAACTCGCCGGCGCCGCCAGCGTGGTCGATGTGCGCGTGCGTCAGCCAAATCTGCCGCAGGTCGAGCCCAAGGCGCTGCACCTCGGCCAGCACGGCGTCGAGGTCGCCGCCGGGGTCGATCACCGCCGCCTCGCGCGTGGCGTCGCACCACACGAGCGAGCAGTTCTGAGCGAAGGGGGTGACTGGGATCGTGAGGTAGCGCAGCATGGCGGTCATTGTAGGCAGCACCAGCCGATACCCCTGCCCCTGCAGCACAATACACCGATGGACACCCCCATCGCCCCCTCGCGCATTGCCTTGGTCACCGGCGCCAGCAGCGGCATCGGCCGAGCCAGCGCCACTGCCTTGCTGCGCGAAGGCTGGACCGTCTGGCTGGTTGGTCGCCGTGCCGCGGCTTTACAGGAAACCATCGACCAAGCCGCCCTCGGCCATCCGGACGCCACCGCCCGGGCACACCCCGTCGTGGCCGACATCGGCGACCCCGCCGCCGTGGAGCGGATCTTTGCCGCGGTACGCACCCGCCATGGGCGGCTGGATCTGCTGTTCAACAACGCAGGCATCTTCACCCCCGCCGCAACGCCGGACGCCACGGCGCTGGAGCACTGGCACCAGTCGGTGCAAACCAACCTCAACGGCGCGTTCTACTGCCTGCGCGCGGCTTTCGCGCTGATGCGCGAGCAGTCCCCGCGCGGCGGGCGCATCATCAACAACGGCTCCATTTCGGCGCACACCCCGCGGCCCGGCTCTGTGGCCTACACCGCCACCAAGCATGCCATCACGGGGCTGACCAAGGCGGCGGCGCTCGATGGCCGGGCGTTCGACATTGCGGTGGGCCAAATCGACATTGGCAACGTCGCCAGCGACATGACCGAGCGCATGGCCGCCGGCGTGCTGCAAGCCGATGGCAGCGTGCGCCCCGAGGCGCGCATGGACATGGATGCGGTGGTGCAGACCTTCATGGCCATGGTGCGTCTGCCGCTGGAAGCCAACGTGCTGTTCACCACGGTGATGGCAACGAAAATGCCCTTCGTCGGTCGTGGCTGACGCACCGCCCGCCCTTCATGGCACCAGCGGCAGTGCGCTGGTGCATTTGATCTCGTCCAGGCACACGCTGGAGCGCACGCCGTTGACCCCAGGCAGTTGGGCCAATGTGCCCAGCAGGAAGTCCGACAGCGCCTTCAGGTCGCGCGCCACCACCTTGAGCACATAGTCGAAATCGCCCGTCACCGCGTAACACTCCTGCACCTGTGCCATGTCGCGCACCCGCTGGCGGAATTGCTCCACCTCGCGGATATGGCCACGCTCCATCGTCACATGCACGAACGCGGTCACCCCCAGCCCCAACCGCGGCGCATCCAGCCGCGCCTCGTAGCGGCGCACATAGCCCTGCTCCTCCAGGCGGCGGTGGCGGCGGTTGCACTGCGCCGGTGACAGGTGCACCGCCTCGGCCAAAGCCTGGTTGGTGATGCGCCCGTCCTCCTGCAAGCGGGCCAGGATGCGGCGATCCACTGCGTCGATGGAAGGGCTGGGCGGCATGGGGCTCTCCTGAGTCGGATATTCATCCAAGTATGCCCCGAAACCCGCAACGACCTTGCGCCAA
>NZ_JARJMT020000139.1 GCF_029335975.1 Tepidimonas sp. | reverse complement strand
GCCTCGGCGTCCAAGGGCAGGACACCCGCGCCCCCCGCAGCGGCGCGGTCGGAATCGGTGGTCATGGCAGGTTCCTCAAAAATTGCTCCAGGATGATGCAGGCCGCACCCGCATCGCTATCGTCGGCCCCCAGGGCGTGTGCCTCGGTACTGCTGTAGCGCTCATCCACCTCCACCACCGGCAAACCGCAGCGGCCGTGCAATTGCCGCGCAAAGCGCCGGGCGCGCTGCGTTTGCTCGTGCGGGGCGCCATCCGGGTGGCAAGGCACCCCCACCACCAGGGCATCGGGTCGCCACTCGCGGATGACCGCCACCAGCTGCTGCCAGCGGGCTTCGCCCTGGGCTTGCACCGTGGGCAGGGGTGTGGCGGTGCGGGTGATGGCGTTGCCACTGGCCACGCCGACGCGCCGTTCGCCCCAGTCGAAGGCCAGAAAGGTCTGAGCGCCCGCTGGCACCGCCCCCCAGGTGGTCATGCCCGCCCCGCGCCCGGCGCCAGCATCCAGGGCTGCAGGCCCAGCAAGGCCATGGCGCGTTCGTAACGCTCCGGCAGCGGCACCTCGAACAGCAGGGCTGGATCGGCCGGCACGGTCAGCCAGGCGTTGTCACCCAGCTCCGACTCCAACTGCCCCTCGCCCCACGAGGCATAGCCCAGCGTGATCAGGATCTGGCGCGGCCCCGCACCGGCGGATACCGCCTCCAGCACATCGCGCGAGGTGGTCAGCTCCAGGCCACTGCCCGCCACTTTGAGAGACGAGGCATAGACGGTGGGGCGCCTCCCGGACGCCGCTGCCCCCTCCGTGGAGGAAGGGGCATCTGCCTCGGGCGCAGCGCCCGCGGCCTGCAGCAACGTCGGCACGGCCGACGTCGGCGCTGGGGACTCAGCGACCGCACGGGGCGGGTGTGCCACCAGCAACGGCAACGGCTCGCCCATGTCCTCGTGCAGCACAAAGCCGCGCTCGGTCTGCAATGGACCGCCGCGCAGCACCGGCATCCCCGCCCATTCGGGTCGTCCCAGCGGCAGGTCCAGCCGCTGGAACAAGTCGTCGATGGTGATGCCGCTGGGCTTGTTGATGATCAAGCCCAAGGCGCCTTGCGGCGTGTGCTCGCACACATACACCACGCTGCGACCGAACAGCTCGTCATTCAGCCCGGGCATGGCAATCAAAAAGTGATGCGTCAAATTGACGGGGGCAGAATCCAAGCTCATAGCAGAAATTCTACGCGTGGACACCCATGAAGCCCTCTACCCACTACGACACCGGACTGATGTGGTTTCGCCGCGACCTTCGGGCCGAAGACAACGCTGCGCTCTACCATGCCCTCAAGCACTGCCGCCGGGTATGGTGTGCGTTCGTATTCGACACAGCGATCCTGCAGCCGCTGTTGGCGCGTGGTCTGGCCGCAGACCGGCGCGTGGAGTTCATCCACGAGAGCCTGATCGACCTGGACGAGCAGCTGCGCGCCTTGGGGCGGTCCAACGGGGTGGATGGCGTGGGGCTGATCGTGCGGCACGGCGCGGCAGACCAAGAAATCCCCCGCCTCGCGGCTCAGCTCGGCGCGCAGGCGGTGTTTGCCAACCACGACGACGAACCTTACGCCCGCGCGCGCGACGCCCAGGTGCTGGGCGCACTGGCGCACGGGGGGGCGGTGCTTCAGACCTTCAAAGACCATGTGATCTTCGAGCGGCACGAAGTGCTGACGGGCAATGGTCGGCCATTCACGGTTTTTACGCCTTACCGCAATGCATGGCTCAAAGCGCTGACGGATTTTCACCTCAAGGCCTATCCGGTGGAGCGCTACGCCGACGCACTGGCACCGTGCCCGGCCGATCTGCCGCCCGGTGTGCCGCCGCTGGAAAGCCTGGGTTTTGCGCGCACCAATTTGCGCGAACTGAAGCTGCGCACCGGCAGCCGGGGCGCACGCGCGCTGCTGGAGGATTTCGCCACCCGCATCGAGCACTACCACCAAGCACGCGACTTCCCCGCCGTCAAAGGCCCCAGTTATCTCAGCGTGCATCTGCGCTTTGGCACGCTCAGCATTCGGACCGCCGCAGGCTTGGCCTACGGTTTACATCGGCGGGGGCTGGCAGGGGCAACCGCCTGGCTCAACGAGCTGATCTGGCGCGATTTTTATCACCAAATCCTGGCCAATTTTCCGCAGGTCGGCGAAGGGCGTGCCTTCAAGCCGGAGTACGACACCATCCGCTGGGAGCGCGGCAAACACGCCGAAGCCCTTTTTGCCGCCTGGCGCGAGGGCCGTACCGGCTATCCGTTGGTGGATGCGGCCATGCATCAAATCAATCGCACGGGCTATATGCATAATCGCCTGCGCATGGTGGTCGCCAGCTTTTTGACCAAAGACCTGGGTCTGGACTGGCGCTGGGGCGAGCAGTATTTTGCGGACCACTTGATCGACTTCGACCTGGCTGCCAACAACGGGGGCTGGCAATGGGCAGCCTCCAGCGGCTGTGACGCACAACCCTACTTTCGCATTTTCAACCCGGTGGCGCAAAGCCATAAATTCGACCCGCAAGGCAAATTCATCCGCCGCTATCTGCCCGAACTGGCAGCCCTCGACGACACGGCCATTCACGCCCCGTGGGAGGCCAGCCCCAGTGCGCTGGCCCGCGCCGGTGTCACATTGGGGCAGACCTACCCGCACCCGATCGTCAACCACGCCGAGGCGCGCGAAAAGACACTTGCCCGCTACGCCGTGGTCAAGAGCGGCGCCCAACAGCGGTCTGCAAAACCCGCGCCTCGGGCGGTGCCATGAAAACCATGTCACAAAGGACGCCACAGAGGTGGCCAGGTGTTCGACCCCAAGCCTGTTCGCCTGCCGGACCGCTTGGCGGGGCCGTCAGGTACCAAGCACGGCGCGCAGCTGGCGCGGCGGTTACTTGACCGGGGCCGACCTGCCGCCCTGGCTTGATCGAGTCGAAAGCGGTCTTGATCTGGTCGACGACACTGATCAGGATTTGGGTGCGCTTGGATGGCCTCTCGGGTTCCCGGCTTGGCTCTTGGGTCTCAAATGGCCACCATCCTTACCAGACTGGTTGAATTCATGGGGGGTGCCATGCGTGCCTGGCAAATCCAAGAGGCAAAAACCCACCTGCGCGAGCTCGTCCGGGACACGTAGCGAGCCGGACCGCAGGCGATCACCTGGCATGGCCGCGAAGTCGCGGTGGTGCTTTGAGTTATCTGGTCGACACCGACGTCCTGTCGGAGCTGCATCGCCGTGACCCGGATGCCAGCGTGGTCCGCGGCAGCAGGTATCCACGGCGGCTGGGAATGATGTGATCATCCGGGATCCGATACCCGGGGGAAGGTCTGCCCCCCTCCAGGCCGGTTAACATCCCATCTGAGACGCACGACACCAGGCGAGAGCCGATGAAGCCTAGCCAGTCCGGGCGCGGCCTTTGAGCGCAAGGTGAAGAACACGCGCAAGCGCTCATGGCACTGCACATTGCCGGCCAATCTGTGTGTAAAACCCACATCCCACCTCGACGCTCGTAGCGAGGGTTGTTCAGAGGTTCCCTAGCCTACCCCCCACAGTCAAGGGGTCAGTCGTGCGACATCGTGCCGCTGCGGTGCGGGAGACGATCGCCGTGCCCATCAGGGGCCGGCTCGCCTTCGCCGCGGGCTGGTGGCTTGGGCACGACTAGTCCGAATTGGGCTCATTCCATGAGCCACCCCGCGCGGCATCATTGCGGCATGGAAACCCTCTTTCGTCATGCCGTCCCGCCAGCGCCGATTTTTGCCACTGCGCTCGAGCCGCGGCTGCCCGCTGGCTGCCGCGCCCGGCTGTGGCTGCCGGGTCGGGTCTTTGGCCAGAACGATGACGACCCGCGCTTGTGGCTCGCCTTGGCCGATGGCAGGGTGCTCGCTTTCCGGCTGCCCGAAGTCGAACTGGGTGAAGATGCGGTACTCGCGCCGATCATCGATACGCTGGCGCGCGATGTGCGCGGCAATCGCTGGGCGGTCGAGCATCCGGCCTTCGGCGCGGCACAGGTGCTCTACGCCGCGCCGGTGCTGCCACTGGCGGACACGCGCCATGCGGGCTTTTGCTTCGAGGCCGATTTCCAGCGCTTCGCCGCCAGCCTGGATGCCGAGGTGATGCGCCTTTTGCTGTCGCTGGAGCGCGAGCCGCATCCGCCGGCGCTCACCCGCCGCGATGGCCAGGGCCCGCATCCGCTGCCGCGCCGCTTTTTCGCTTCGGTGCGCAATTACAACCG
>NZ_JARJMT020000137.1 GCF_029335975.1 Tepidimonas sp. | reverse complement strand
CTTTTAGGGGGAGGGGGAGCCGCGAAGCGGGGGAACCCCGAAGGGGTGCCCCGGCCTTCAGGCCGCCTTGGCTGTTGGTTGACGCCAAGGGATCGTTATCCACAGATGCGGCGGCGTGCGGAACGTTAAAGAATTTATGTTGTTAAAAACCGCGCGCGCGCGTTACGGGCTGATAAACCGGCTTTTTCTCTTTTTGCATCAACGTCTTGCGCTTCTTGGCGGTGGGTGAAATGACGAATGGGCGGTGGGTGAAATGACGTGTCCATCCACAGGAAAAGGTGGGTGAAATGACGTGTCCATCCACAGAACCGGGGCCGGGCGGTGGGTGAAATGACGTGCCTGTTGTGGGTGAAACCACGATAGTTCGCGCGGTGGGTGAAATGACGTGTCAGCGCCGTTCTTCCCCGTCATCGATGCGCCGGGCGATGCCCCGCGCCAGCCGCTGGGGGTCGCGGACGTAGAAGGTCACGCGGTCGTCCTGGTGGAGCACGAAGCGGTATTCCGGCAAGCTGTCGTCGTCCTGGATCGCACGCAGCGCCCGCCGGAACTCCTTGAGCGTGGATTTGCTGCCGGCTTTCTCCTGGAGCAGCGCAAGGCTCACCGTCCATTGCGCCTGATGACCGCAATGCTTGCGGGCGATCTCGTAGAGCCGCCGCGCAAGCGGCTTGCGCAGCCGGAAATAGTCCGGGTGGATCGTCAGCACCTCGAAGGCCTGCACGGCGTTATAGAGCCAGCGCGACAGCGTGACCTCGACAGCGATCATGCGTTCGTCAGTGCGCGACTTCTCGACGATGCGCCACGAATCGATGATGCCGAAACCTTCGCGGATGCGCTCGCCGCCAGTGCGAATGTCGGTCGTGATGGTCGTGCCGCGCAACCGCTCGAAGGCCTCGTGCAAGAGTTTGTAACCCTGCCCGCTGGTTTGCCGGTTTGTCGTCACCAGGAAGTCATACACGGTGAACCGCACCGTGCGATGCTGCGCATCCTCCCTGCCCCGGTTCAGCCCCTCGACAAGCTGCGATACCACGTAGATGAGGATGTCCTTGTCGTGCTGCGTGGCGCGGCCGAGTACCGACGGCGCCACCTTCACATACTTGTTGCCGTCCTTGCTGCGCCATTCCCAGATCGACAGGTCGGGCTTGGTCGAGAGCGTGAAGATCGGCGCTTCCATGCTCGCGCCGTCGTCCTTCATCGCGTAGTCGAACAGGTCAGCCAGGAAAAAGTCCCGGTTCGGGTGCCGCACCTTGACCAGCCCGCCCTTGCCGTCGCCATCGCGCGGCGCGGGGGTCAGGCGGCGTTCCAGGGCCTTGAGCGCCTTCACGGCCTCCTGCGTCTCGGCCTCGATGGCGGCCCGCTGTTCTTGCAGGCTCTTGAGCCGCGCCAGCAGCGCGGAGGCCTCGGGGGATTCCAGGCGGCCGGTCTTGCCCACGATCCGCGCGATGTCGCGGTTCGTGCTCACGATCAGCTCGGACAGCACGCGGTGATGCTCGCGCAGCCGCTCGATGCGCTGCCGGTGAGCTTCCTCTGGCGATGGCGGCACGGCCTCCGGCGCATCCTGGCAATCCATTACGTCCTCGAAGCCCAAGGCGTCCTCCTCGAACGCGCCCATCATCTCCGCGTCCTCGGGCGAGACCTCGACGGCCACGCCCGGAATGCCTGCGTGCCGTAGATCGCCGGACACGATGCCGTCGAACAGCGACGGCTGGCCTTGCGTATCGGCAGGGCTGGACGCTGGCTTGGTCTTGGGCTTGCGCGGCATGGAAAACCTTTAGCGGCTAAACACAGAAAAACGCTTTTACGCTTGACCGTATTTCTGCAAAAGCAGCTCGCGCACCTCGTCGGCAATCTTGGTGCCGCGCATGGCGCACTGCGCCTTGATCGAGCGGTGCAGGCTTTCCGGCACGTCGATGGTGAGGCGCTTCATCGGCTCCGGCCCCTCGGCCGGGACACGGCTTTCCACCCAGGCATCGGCCGCCGCCGGCGCGGGCTTGGCGGTCGGCTTGGTGCCAATCGAAATCTTCTTCGTGCTCATCGTGCGAACTCCATCAGCTCGGCCGCTACGGCCTCAATCTCGGCCGCCGCCGGCCCTTCCTGGTCAATCTCATGAACGGCCAGCCCTTGCGCGGCCGCTTCGGCGAACACCACGCGCTGCGTGATGGCGGCCGCCAGCGCCGGCACCGGATAGGCCGCCAGCGCCTCGCCCACGTCTCGGCCGATAGCCGTATTTGCGATTTTACGATTAACAACAAACGCGGCTTTCAGGTTTTCTTTATAGACGCGGGCCTCGTCGATCAGCTTCACCACCTCGTCAGCCGCCCAGATGTCATAGGGCGAAGGCTGTACCGGGATCAGCACCACGTCGGCGGCCATGATGGCCGACCGTGCAAGGTCTGTGACTCGCGGCGGGCCGTCGATGATGATGTGGTCGTAGCCCTGCCCGATCTGCGCGATTTCCTTGTGGACGGTCGGCCTGGGCAGTCCGACCACGGAAAACAGCGGTTCCCCCTGCCGGGCGGCCGCCCAGTCCAGGGCGCTTCCCTGCGGATCGGCGTCGATCAGCAGCACCCGCGCCCCTGAGCGCGACAGGCTGGCCGCCAGGTTCACGCTGAGGGTGGTTTTGCCGACCCCGCCTTTCTGGTTCAGAAGTCCGACGATCATGTTTTCATCATTTCTGCGTGTGCGTGATTGTTATTTTACGGAAAATCGTAAAACATGCAAGCGGTTCAGGGCTGGCCTTTTTCGGTTCGCCGCCGGGTCAGCTCGGCCCGCATCCAGGCGGAGGCCTCGGCCATGTCCTCGCGCAGCCCGGCCAGCTCGCCGGGGGTCAGCGCCCGCACCCGCCGGCGCTCGCGCTCCTGGACGGCGATCTCGCCCGGCTGCAAGGCCAGCTCTTCATCGGTCATGCGTTCCAGCACGTCGCGCAGGCGGCCCGTGCAAGCGATGGGCGGCGGCTCGAACACATGCCCGGCCGCGATCATCTCGGCGGCGATTTCCTCGGTGATGAAGAACGGTTCTTCCTGGCCGCTCTGCGTCATGCCTCTGCCCCCTGGCGCTCATCCTGGACGGCCTCCAGGGCGTCGGCCTCGCTCATGGCGTCCTCGATGAACGCGCCGCGCCGCTTCGCTTCGGCGCGGCTCACTTCCTCGCTGCGCTCCAGCGTCCGGTAAAGGGTCGCCCGGTGCACGTTCAGAAGGGCGGCGACTTCCGGCACGGCCCGCCCCTCGGCCAGCAGCTCGCGGGCATGGGATACCTGCGCCGGGGTCAGGGCAGGCCTGCGGCCGAACTGCACGCCGCGCCGCCGGGCCGCCTCGCGGCCGCGCCGGGTGCGCTCAACGATCAGCGAACGCTCGAACTCGGCGATGCCGGCAAAGACTGTCAGAACCATCTTGCCGGCCGGGCTGGTCGTATCCGCCCACGGCTCCGACAGGCTGCGCAGGCCTGCGCCGATGGCTTGCAGCCGCTCGGCGATGTCCAGCAGGTCGCGGGTGGATCGCGCCAGCCGGTCAAGGCTTGTGACCGTCACCACGTCGCCGGCGCGGAGATGATCGATCATCCGCGCCAGCTCGGGACGGTCGGCGCGGGTGCCGGTGATCTTCTCGGCAAAGATGCGCTGGCAGCCGGCGGCGGCCAGCAGCTCGCGCTGGGTGGTCAAGTCCTGGGCGTCGGTGCTGACGCGGGCGTAACCGATCTGCATGGTTTCCCCCTTGGCGTGTCGCAAATATCAGTATGATACGCGGCATTACGCGACTCATAAACGCGACATGAAACGCCAAGGGAAGCGGGGCAGGGCAGGGTGTCGCGGAATGTAGGACTAATGCGACAAAGCCGGCTAGATTTTTGGATACACAAAGGTGTATCCATGCAATAATCCACGCCATGCCATGCAAGAACGTAGGCCTCCGCATCCGCATCGAAAAGGAACTCCGGGAGGCGTTCCAAAGAGCCTGCCGGGCTGAAAACCGGCACGCATCGGAGGTGCTGCGTGAATTCATGCAGGCGTATGCCGACCGCCATCAAGGGGGCTTGCAGGCGGATATGTTTTCCCCGCCGGCAGCCAGGAAGCCGCGCCGTTCAACAACGAGACAAACGACATGAGCCAATTCACTTCACTGGAAATCTGCGCGGGTGCCGGGGGGCAGGCTCTAGGCCTCGAAATGGCTGGCTTCGATCATGCCGCCCTGGTCGAGCTGGAGCCGGCCGCGTGTGCCACGCTGCGGCTGAACCGTCCTGCCTGGAACGTCATCGAGGACGATCTGCGCCGTTTCAGCGGGCAGCCTTACAAGGGCGTTGATCTGGTCGCGGGCGGCGTTCCTTGCCCTCCGTTCTCCAAAGCCGGCAAGCAGCTTGGCGCGAAAGACGAGCGCGACTTGTTCCCCGAGGCAATCCGCCTGGTTGATGAGTGCCGCCCTCAAGCGGTGATGCTGGAAAACGTGCGCGGCCTGCTTGATGCGGTTTTTGATGACTACCGGAACAAGGTCGAAAAACAGCTCAAGAAGCTGGGCTATGTGCCGGGATGGCGGCTGCTCAATGCTTCCGACTTCGGCGTGTCGCAGCTACGGCCGCGCGTGGTTTTCGTGGGCATCCGCAAAGACCTTGCGGCCGGGTTCTCCTGGCCGGAACCGCTCAAGGGCGAACCCGCAACAGTCGGCGAGCTGCTGCACGATCTCATGAAGGCCAACGGTTGGCGCGGCGCTGACCGCTGGCGCGAACAAGCCAATAGCATCGCCCCGACCCTGGTCGGCGGTTCCAAGAAGCACGGAGGCCCCGACCTCGGGCCGACCCGCGCCAAACGCGCCTGGGCCGCTCTCGGCGTCGATGGAATGGGGCTGTGGGACGAAGCCCCGCCGCGTGACTTCGTGGGGATGCCCCGCCTGACTCCGCGCATGACGGCACGGATTCAAGGTTTCCCGGATGACTGGCAGTTCTCCGGCCGCAAGACGGCCGCCTATCGCCAGATTGGCAATGCCTTCCCGCCGCCGGTCGCTGCTGCTGTAGCCCGGCAAATCTTCGCGGCGCTGTCCGTGAAGCGCATCTTCAAGGTAGCGTGATGACTGTTCCCGCCGACTTTCTCGGAGCCCGCAAACGCTTTCATGCTGCACTGCTTGAGGCAACACTGACGATCAACGCGGCGGGCGTTCCCAGCAACGCAGACAAAGACAGCAAGGCCAGCGTAGCAATTGCCAAGGGCATTGCCGAGTTGCTCAAGGCCGAAACCATCGGAGAGCGGATTGCAGGTCAAACCTCGGGCAGCCAGTTCGAGGAGATTTGCTCGAAATTCGTCCGGGAAACCTTCCTCAAGCTGGGGCACCTGCGGCCCGGCTCCTGGGATGTTCACCAAGTCGGCGGCCGCAACCGTCTGGAAATCGCCCGGTATGAGCAATATGCGCACCTCATCGCGCTTGACCGGGCTGCGAAGGCTGATGCTGAGCTGGCCGCAGCCTTGGGCAGCGACTACACCATCACCCCGGATATTGTGGTGGTGCGTGGCACAGAGGACGACAGCGTTATCAATGCACCCGCGTACCTGGTCGATGACAGCGTGACCACGCTTGCGAGCTTGCGGAAAAAGAACGGCGGCCGGCCGCTGCTTCATGCGAGCATCTCATGCAAATGGACGATCCGCAGTGACCGGGCGCAGAACGCCCGTTCAGAGGCGCTCAACCTGGTACGCAACCGCAAAGGCCGCCTGCCGCATGTCGTGGTTGTCACGGCCGAACCGACACCCAGCCGGCTGGCGTCCATCGCCTTGGGCACCGGGGATATTGATTGCGTGTATCACTTCGCCCTCTATGAGCTGCAAGAAACGGTGAAGGCCCTTGGGATGGATGACGCGGCCGACCTGCTGGCGGTCATGGTCAACGGCCACCGCCTGAAAGATATTTCAGACTTGCCGCTTGATCTCGCTGTGTGAGGTATGAGGCAAGGCCAGCGCGAGCAGGATGAAGCCGCTGGCGGACGCCAATACCGCGAGCTGCGCTTAGAAGATGGAACGGTCGTCGTGGTCTCGGTAGCCGCAAGGCGTTACGCCAGGACGCCGGATCAAAGTTACGGCTATCTGCAATTCAAGACCAACGGAAAGACCGTTACCAAGTACATCGGCTGTCATTTTCAGAAGGCGACTGCACGAAAAGTCAGGAGTCGGCTGCACTACTTCTTAGGGGCGCGTTCATTGTGCAGAACGGCGTCAAGCAGCGCCATTGAATCGCAGGCGTCGGAAGCGCAGACCAGGCGTGTCTTTAGGTCGTAGGGGTGATCGCAGTCGCGTTGCCGTGGCGCGCGCTGGCCGGCTGGTAGCAGGCAATCCAGTCACGATGTCTTGTCGAGACTGGGACGAGAGGCAATGATGAAACTTTCGGCAATTGCTGCGCTGCCGCAAAACAGATAAAATCGCGTCTCCCCAAAGAACCAGCAAGCCACTATCGGAGTTCCTACCCGTGTAAGCCTCTTTCTCGCTGCGAGCCAGCTTCAACCGCACACCACGCTCGCACGAGGCTGCACGTCCGATTCACTGCGTCTTGCTGGCCCCGGATCACTCGGGGTTCGTTCTCTATTCCGCTGGCCGGGAAGACGCGCTTGCGTTCGCCCCAACCGCCACCACTGGCTGGCAACCACCACGGAATAGAAGAATGATGAAATCCTTACGCCAGGACTGGCTATCCAATGTCCGAAACGACCTGCTAGCGGGCATCGTTGTCGCGCTGGCACTGATCCCCGAGGCGATTGCCTTTTCGATCATTGCGGGCGTCGATCCCAAGGTCGGCCTGTACGCCTCATTCAGCATTGCCGCGATCATTGCCTTCGCCGGGGGCCGCCCTGGCATGGTGTCGGCGGCCACAGGTGCGATGGCGCTGCTGATGGTCACGCTGGTGAAGGATCATGGCCTGCAATACCTGCTGGCTGCCACCGTGCTGACCGGCGTGCTGCAAATTCTCGCGGGCTGGCTCAAGCTCGGCGCCTTGATGCGCTTTGTCTCTCGCTCGGTCATCACCGGCTTCGTCAACGCGCTGGCCATCCTGATCTTCATGGCGCAGTTGCCCGAGCTGACCAATGTGACGTGGCACGTCTATGCCATGACGGCGGCAGGCCTCGGCATCATCTACGGCTTTCCCTACATCACCACGGCGGTGCCGTCGCCGCTGGTTGCCATCGTCGTGCTGACCGGCGTCGCGATCTTCCTCGGCCTCGATATTCGTACCGTGGGCGACATGGGCCAGCTGCCCGACAGCCTGCCAGTGTTCCTGCTGCCGGATGTGCCGCTGAACCTCGAAACGTTGGCGATCATCTTCCCGGTCTCGGCCACCTTGGCGGTCGTTGGCCTGCTGGAATCCATGATGACGGCCTCCATCGTCGATGACCTGACCGACTCCAACAGCAATAAGAACCGCGAATGCGTGGGGCAGGGTGTTGCCAATATCGCCTCGGGCTTCCTGGGTGGTATGGCCGGTTGCGCGATGATCGGCCAGTCGGTCATCAACGTGAAGTCCGGTGGCCGTGGCCGACTTTCTACACTGGCCGCAGGCGTGTTCCTGCTGCTGATGGTAGTGTTCATCGGTGACTGGGTGGCCCGCATTCCGATGGCTGCCCTGGTCGCGGTGATGATCATGGTGTCCATAGGCACCTTCAACTGGGCCTCCATCCGCAACCTGCGCGAGCATCCCAAAAGCTCCAGCGTGGTGATGCTGGCCACCGTGGTGGTGACGGTCGGCACCCACGACTTGGCCAAGGGCGTGCTGGTCGGCGTGCTGCTGTCCGGCTTCTTCTTCGCACACAAGGTCGGCCAGATCCTGCGCGTCAACTCTCGCACCGAGGACGAAGGCCGCGTGCGCAGCTACACCATCACCGGTCAGGTGTTCTTCGCTTCGGCGGATCGTTTCATCAATGCCTTTGACTACAAGGAAGTCATCGAGAAGGTGCGCATCGACGTGAGCCGTGCCCACTTCTGGGACATCACCGCCGTCAGTGCCCTGGACAAGGTGGTCATCAAGTTCCGCCGTGAAGCCACCGAGGTCGAAGTCATCGGCCTGAACGAGGCCAGCGCCACACTGGTGGACAAGTTCGCCGTGCATGACAAAGACGGTGCCGACGACATGCTGATGGGCCACTGAGAGGAGACACGATCATGAAAAAAGAAAACAAAGTGCTGGCCTGCGTGGATCAATCCCACTTCGCCGATTACGTGGCCGACTACGCCGCATGGGCCGCTCGGCGCATGGATGCGCCACTGGAGTTTCTGCACGTCATCGACCGCCATCCCGAATTGGGATCAGGCGAGGATCACAGTGGGGCCATCGGCATCGACGCCCAGGAAAACCTGCTGACCAAGCTCTCCACCGAAGACGAGGCACGCACCAAGCATGCCCGGGAGCAAGGCCGCCTCTTCCTCAACCGACTGCGTGAGCGGGCCACCGCTTCTGGGGCCGCACTGGTCGATGTTCGCCAGCGGCACGGCGAACTGGAGGAAACGCTTGCAGAGCAGGCTGAGGGCGTGCGCCTGCTGGTCTTGGGTCGCCGTGGCGAAGCCGCAGAGACCACCCAACGCGACCTCGGCCGCAACGTCGAGCGCGTCGTGCGCGCCCTGCACAAACCGATCCTGACGGTGACAGAGGGCTTCAAGAACCCGCAGCGCGTGATGATCGCCTTCGATGGCGGCACGATAACCCGAAGGGGTGTCGAAATGGTTGCTGGCAGCCCGCTGTTCCGTGGTCTGCCGATCTATCTGCTGATGGCTGGCAAGGAAAGTCCGGATGCCCCCAAGCAGCTCGACTGGGCCAAGACCACCTTGGAAGCGGCAGGCTTCGATGTGACCGCCTTGCTGATTCCCGGCGATGCGGAAAGCATCATTGCCAAAACGGTGAAAGCGCAGTCCATCGATATGCTTATCATGGGTGCGTTCGGTCACTCACCGCTGCGCAGTCTGCTGTTCGGCAGCAAAACGACTGAGCTATTGCGTTCCTCGACGATTCCTACCCTGCTGCTGCGATAGCGAAGGAGTCGCCCCAATGGACATGGAACACTTCCGCGTTCGACTGCTGATGGAGCAAAAGGAAACGATTGGGGCGATTCAACAGGCGCAGCAGTCGGCTGCGCCGGTCGAACTGGATCAATCCAGTGTCGGCAGGGTGTCGCGTATAGACGCTCTCCAACAACAGGCCCTCGCTCAAGGATTGTTGGAGCGGCTGACTATCCGTAAACGCAAGGTCGAGGCTGCACTGGCCCGCCTCGACTCTGACACCTATGGGCTGTGCTGCGCCTGTCACGGCAATTTGGAGCCGGAACGGTTGAACGCCGATCCGGCTGTCGTCTTCTGCCAAGAATGCGCCGCAGCGCGTCCGTGAAAACGCCAGATTGATGCTCAACGGCAGCGCGGTTTGGCTTCCCTTCGGTAAGCGGTATCTTGTGTTTGCTGAGGTAACCACAACAAGAAACCATGAGGACAGGGCATGCTCCATTCCATACTGGCCATCAGCGTCGGTGCCTCGCTCGGGGCCGTATCGCGGTGGCTGCTGGGCCTATCGCTCAACACGCTGTTTCCCGCGATCCCACCGGGCACTGTGGCCGCCAACCTGATCGGGGGCTACCTCATCGGCGTCGCGTTGGCGGTCTTTGCCGCTGCGCCGAACCTGGCGCCCGAGTGGCGTTTGTTGATCATTACCGGCTTTCTCGGCGGGCTGACCACGTTCTCGACCTTTTCTGCTGAAGTCACGACATTGATCCAGCAGGGGCGACTTGCCATGGCGGCGACGGCCATCACGGTTCATGTCGGCGGTTCGCTGCTGATGACCCTGATCGGCCTTGGAACGGTCGCGGCTTTCAAACGATTCTGATTCAGGAGACGGGCATGCAAGGCTACCAACTGACGTTTTTCACGCAGCAGGATCGCCGGCATGGATGCACGCCGCTTGGCGAGTGGCTGCTCCAGGAAGCCAGGCGGCTGGGGCTGCGCGGGGCGACCCTGACGACGGCCGCCGAGGGCTATGGGCACGCGGGCCGCATCCATTCCTCACATTTCTTCGAGCAGGCCGACCAGCCGCTGGCGGTCACCATGGCGGTGACCGCCGATGAAGCGGAGCGCCTGTTCGCGCGTCTGCGGGAGGAGAACGTACGGATTTTCTACGTCAAGACGCCCATCGAGTTCGGCATGACTGGCGACGTCTGAAGCCGGTGCTATCTGCGGGCGATCACCAGCAACCCTGCCACGATCAGCGCAGCGCCGACCACCATGCGCCAGGTGATGACTTCGCGCAGCAGCAGCCAGGCCAGCAGCATGGCGACGACCACGCTGCCCTTGTCGATCAGCGCCACCGTGGCCACGTCGCCGACCTTCAGCGCCTTGTAGTAAAAAATCCAGGACAGGGCGGTGGTCACGCCGGACAGCCCCAGCCACAGCAGATTGCGCTGACCGACCAAGGCCAACTCCTGAAACGGTACTGCCAGCCAGGCAAAGATCAGCACGAACCCACACACAAAAAGCGTGCGGATGGTCAGACCCAGTTCGCCCGAAATACCTGCCAGGCCCATCTTGGCGATGACCGACGTGAAGCCCGCGAAGAACATCGACACGAAGGCGTAGAAAACCCATTTTTCCATGATGATCCTTACTTGAAGAGGCTGCGGGGCACCCACCACAGGTAGGCCACCATGCCGAAGAGTTCGACCAGCGACTGCACCACGATCACCACCGCCGCCACTTCCCATCCGGCGGGCAGCGACAGGGCAAAGGGCAGCACCACGAAGGAATTGCGCGTGCCCAGGCTGAACGCCAGGGTGCGGCCCTGATCGACGGGCAGCTTCAGCCACCAGGCGAGGACCCTGGCGAGCATCGCGGCGAGCAACAGAAACGCCACGAACAGCGGCACGATCACCGGCAGCAAGCCCAGCGCCTGCCGAACGGTGCCCACCTGCGCGGCAGCGATCAGGAACACCACCGTGGCCAGCAAGGGCACGGGCCACCAGGCGAGGTGCTCTCGTACCCTGGACCGATGGCTGCGGGCTTCGATCCAGCGCTCCGCTGACACCGCGGCAAGGAGCGGCAGCAGAACGACCAGCAAGGCCGGCCACACCTGTTCAGGACGCACCACCGTCGAGAAATCATCGCCCATCATCCCCCACAGGTACAGCGGCAACAGGAGTAACTGCAACAGCAGGTTGATGGGCGTCACCGCGATGGCGCGCGGAACGTTGCCGCCCGCGAGCTGGCTGAACGTGATGAACCAGTCCGTGCAGGGCACCAGCAGAACCAGCAGCACGCCCAGCCGCAGCACCGGCTCGTTTGGCAGGAACTGCACCATGCCCCAGACCAGCATGGGCAGGATGACGAAGTTCCCGGCCAGCACGGCCGTCACGAAACGACGATCCGCGAAGGCTTCGCGCACATGCAGCAACGGCACCTGCACAAAGGTGGCGAACAGCAGGAGTGCCAGAGTGGGCCACAGCAGTGTTTCGAACACTGCGTGCGTGCTCGACCACAGGCTGCCCACGAGCAGACCGGCCAGGATGGCGCTCAGGTAAATCCAGACCTGCTGCCGTTCGAGTATCAGGCGATCCACGTCCACCTTTCCGAATCAAGACCTGCGTTCATTCCATCAGCGCCACCGATTTGACCTGCACCCAGATCGGCATGCCAACGCCCACGCCCAGCGTGCTCACGGCCCGCTTGGTCAGGCGTGCCAGCAGCACCGCCTCACCCACCCTGACCCGCACCAACGCGAGACCAGGATGGTCATCACCGCCCATCGCGTCCACCACGCCGCGCAACACATTCTGAATGCTGCCCTGTCCAGGCTCGATGGCCAGGCTCACATCCCGCGCCAACACCCGCACCCGGACGCGGCGGCCAACCGTCAGACCATGGTCACGCGCCCACAGACTGCCGCCGTCGAAATCGACACGCGCCAGGTGCCAGTCGCTGTCCACTTCGCCCACCGTACCGTCGAGGATTGCCCCGGCATCCTCGCCGAGCCGGATCGGCAGATCGAGGCGGGCCAGCGTCTCGGCCAGCGGCCCGCTGGCCAGTACCCTCCCGCCTTCCATCGCCACCAGGTGGTCGGCCAGCCGTGCCACTTCGTCCGGCGAGTGGCTGACGTAGAGCACTGGAATGTCCAGCTCGTCGTGCAGACGCTCCAGGTAGGGCAGGATTTCCTGCTTGCGCTTCAAGTCGAGCGCGGCCAGCGGCTCGTCCATCAGCAGCAGACGTGGGCTGACCGCCAGGGCGCGGGCAATGCCCACCCTCTGGCGTTCGCCGCCGGAGAGGCGATCCGGCTTGCGGTCGAGCAGGTGCCCGATGCCCAGCAGCTCGATGGCGTGGTCGAGGCTCACGCGCTGCGCCTCGCCGTTGCGCTTCATGCCGTAGCGCAGGTTACCCAACACCGTCAGATGGGCGAACAGACTGGCTTCCTGAAACACGTAGCCGATGGGCCGCTTGTGGGGCGGCAGCCAGTGCCCGGCGTCCTGCCACACCTCGCCAGCGACGGTGAGCCGCCCTTCCTGGGCGCGCTCCAGACCGGCGATGCAGCGCAGCAGCGTGGTCTTGCCGGAACCGGAATGCCCGAACAGGGCGGTCACGCCCCGGCCGGGCAGGCTGAGATCCACGGCGAGGGAGAAGCCCGGCCAGTCGAGTCGGAAACATGCATCGATGCCCGCCATCTCAGCCTCCCTTCTTCGGATTGGGCCGCCAGACGTACAGAGCCAGCAGCACGAGGAAGGAGAAGATCAGCATCACCGCCGCCAGGCGGTGCGCCTGCATGTATTCCAACGCCTCTACGTGGTCGTAAATCTGCACCGAGGCGACCCTTGTGACGCCCGGCAGGTTGCCGCCGATCATCAGCACGACGCCGAACTCCCCGACCGTGTGGGCGAAGGTCAGGATCGAGGCCGTCAGGAAGCCCGGTGCGGCCAGCGGCACCGCGACGGTGAAGAAGGCATCCATGGGTGACGCGCGCAGTGTGGCGGCCACCTCCAGCGGTCGGTCGCCCACCGCCTCGAAGGCCGTTTGCAGGGGTTGAACCATGAACGGCAGGGAGTAGAACACCGAGGCGATGACCAGACCCCAGAAGGTGAAGGGCAGCGGGCCGAGTCCCAGCGACTGGGTAAGCTGGCCGACCGGGCCATTCGGCCCCATCGCCAGCAGCAGGTAAAAGCCCAGTACCGAAGGTGGCAGTACCAGGGGCAAGGCGACCACCGCGCCGATGGGGCCTTTCCACCAAGCCTTGGTGCGAGCGAGCCACCAGGCGATGGGCGTACCGACCAGCAGCAGGATCAGGGTGACGATACCCGCCAGGCGCACGGTCAGCCACAAGGCTTGCAGATCGCTATCGGTCAGCATGTCCGCACCCACTCAATGCGCGTGCTGGAAGGTCTTGATGGCCGAGACCAGCAAGACAGCGCCCAACAGACCCATCAGCCAGCCGGTCGGCACCAGCCCGAGCAGCAGGCCGCCCACGGCCGCGCCGAGGATCGAACCCGCCACCATCCATCCCATCAGCGGTTTTTCCTCGCGCAGTACATTGAATGCATCGGCACGCCTGTAGCGGGCGAAGCCAACGATCATGGTCGGCAGGCTGACCATCAGCGACAAGCTGCCCGCGAGCTTGATGTCCAAGCCATAGAGCAGCACGATGGCCGGGATCAGCAATTCGCCACCGGCCACGCCTAGCAATGCCGCAACCATGCCGATGACCAGGCCGGCGACGATACCGATGACAAACCGCAGCGGGCCAGCCTCGAACAGCGGCGTGCTGCCCTCATGCACACCGGCCCAGGCTTGCGAGAGCATGACCAGCGCCAAGCCGACCAGCAGCACCAGGATGATGCGGTTGAGCCACTGGCGCGACAGCGTGATGGCATGGCCTGCCGCCCACCAGGCGCCAGAGAGACTGCCCGCGAGCAGGTTCAGCACCACGTCGAGGTGATCGGCCAGCGTGTCCGGCGCAATCGTGCCGCCCCGAAACAGCAGCGCGGCGGCGACCACGACCAGGCTCATGGCCTTGTTGAGGATGACGGCCTCCAAGGTGCCGAGACGGAACACGCCGACCAGCACCGGCAGGCGGAATTCGGCCCCGCCGAGGCCGATTAAGCCGCCCAGGGTGCCGATCAGCGAACCAGCGACGAAGCCTCGGCCGTTGCGGACGGACGCGCTCATGGCCGCGCCCTACCTGCCGGCGACTTCGCCCGGCAGGACGAAGCCATATTTGGTCATCACGGCCCGCGCTGGCTGGCTGCCCATGTAGTCGGCGAAGCGGCGGGCCAGGGCACTGCCTGCGGCTCGCTTGGTGATGACGAAGCCCTGCTCCAGCGGCTCGTGCAGGTTGTCGGGGATCAGCCAGTAGCCGCCGCGCCTGGCCAGCTCAGGATTGACAGCCAAGGCCAGGGCAATGATGCCGACTTGGGCATTGCCGGTCTGCACGAACTGGGCCGTGTGGGCGATGTTCTCTCCATAGACCAGCTTCGGCTCGACCTTTTCCCACAGGCCGGAGGCGCGTAAGGCTTCCTCGGCGCGCTTGCCGTAGGGCGCGTGCTTGGGGTTGGCGATGGCGATGCGTGCGATCTTGGGATCGGTCAGGCTCGCCAGCGTCATCTTGCTGGCATCCATACCCGCGCTCCACAGCACGATGCGGCCGAAGGCATAGGGCTTGACCTCGGAGGCCGCGAAGCCCGCTTTCACCAGCTCGCGCGGGAAGGCGATGTCGGCCGAGAAATACAGGTCATAGGGCGCCCCCTGCTGAATCTGCGTGTGGAACTTGCCCGACGAACCATAGATGACTTCCACCTCGTCGGTAGGGTGTGCCTTCTTGAAGGTGGCGACGATTTCATCCATCGCGAACTTCAGATCGGCCGCCGCCGCGACGGTGACTTTCTCGGCATGGGCCGTCGCTGCGAACAGCAGCGAGCAGGCGAGCAGCAAGGGGCGTAGGAGTTTCATGGGCGGGTTCCTTCTCATCAAGTCATGGCACAAGAACCCGCTGAACAGTATTTGTCGGGTTCGCTACATCGTCAGGTCAAAAAAGATATAACGATAAGCATACAGCAGCATCCATGCCAAGCCATAACCGAAATCAAGAATGGATCAGTTCGCCAGGTCGCGCAGGGCTTGTAGTTCCTTGCCTGCGCTGGCGTTGAGACTGGCTTCCAGCGTGTCGTAACACGCGATGAGCTGCTGCCCCAACGTTGTCAGGGATGCGCCACCACCGCCTTTGCCGCCAGTGGCGGTTTCGACAACCGGACGCCCAAACCCTTGATTCAGGGAATCGATCAGCAGCCAGGCGCGCTTGTAGGGAACGCCGAGAGAACGGGCCGCTGCTGCAATGGAGCGGGTCTCGCCGACTGCCCGCAACAGGTCGATCTTGCCGGGGCCGATGGCGATCCCGTCACCGATGTAGATGCGCGGCCGCACCAGGACGGCGCACGGCTTGTTCTTCTTGGAAGTCATGTATCAGAGGCTATTCAAGTTTTGGCCAGCAGTCTCTGCCCATCTTGGCGCAACTCACCTTTTGGGGAGATATGTCGGTACAGCGTTTGCCGGGTGACGCCAAGTTCCTGGCACAGGTCGCCGACCTTGGTTTCCGGCTGCCCCATGGCGGCCATCGCCAGTCGCAGCTTGGCCGCTGTCATCTTGAAGGGCCGTCCTCCTTTGCGGCCCCGTGCCCGCGCCGAGGCCAGCCCTGCCACAGTGCGCTCGGCGATCAGCTCGCGCTCGAACTCGGCTAGTGCGGCGAAGATGCCAAAAACCAGTTTGCCGGCGGCGGTCGTGGTGTCGATGGCTGCGCCGTGGCCGGTCAGCACCTTCAGGCCAACGCCGCGCCCAGTCAGGTCGTGCACGGTGTTGATGAGATGCCGCAGGTCGCGCCCAAGCCGGTCGAGCTTCCACACGACCAGCGTATCCCCCAGCCGCAGCGCCTTCAGACAGCTCGCCAGACCGGGGCGATCCTCGCGCTTGCCCGATGCCTGATCCTCGTACAGATGCGCCGGATCGACGCCGGCAGCGATCAGCGCATCACGTTGCAAGTCGGTCGCCTGGGAGCCATCCGCCTTCGATACCCGCATGTAGCCAATCAGCATCTCTCACCTGTCACATATACGTTCGATTATGTGACAGTGTGCGCCAGAACATGCTGGCCGTCAAAATTTGTCACTTAACCCGTCATCCTGTCTAAGACATGCAAAGGGTACGTCTGGTTTGTAATGTGACAGAAATTCCAGAGGAATCCCCTCGTTGGCGAAGGAGTGCCGCAGACGTTCCTGCGATTCTGGGTCGCGCCGCCCGTAGGACGCCAGTGCGAACAGCGAGCGGGCCGTTTCCGGGTTGTGCCGCGCCTCGATGATGGCCTCATTGATGGCCTGGGCCGCCCGTTGCCAGTGGTTAACGGGTTCCGGCTTCGGCGCTTTCGCCGCCAGGCCGTTGGTGAAACCGGTTTGCGGCTCGGTCAGGAACAGCGTGGCTTGTTCCCCGCGCGGCACCAACGCCTTTGACTCGATCAGCGCGATGGCCGTGGCCGCCGCTTCCAGCATCTGCACCTGCACGGCCGGTGCCAGCACCTCGAAGGGCCGCCACAGGCTTTGCCCGGCACGCAGCGGATGACCGCAATGCTCCCAGACTTGGCGGATGTTGCCCGCGCTGCTGCCACAGTGCGAGAGCGGGGTGTTCAGCTCATCGAGCAGGGTGCGCAGCAGTCGGAACCACAGGCCAGCATGGATGCGCCGACGCGGCAGTTCCACAAAACCGGTTGTCAGGGCCTGCCAGGTGCGCCGATCCATGCAGGCAATCGCCTGATTGGCGGGACGCGGGGCAGCATCGGTGTTCTCCCACTGGAGATGCCGGCCGGGCAGGCCCCAATAGGACGCCAGCCGACAGCCATGCTGCGGGCAACTCAGCATCAGGGGAAGCTGCCAGACGAGCAGCACGGCCTGGTTGACCGGATCGTTCAGGCACATCGGGCAGGCCCGGCGAATCGGCTGGCTCGGCAGCCAGGCACGCCAGCGTGTGATGGATCGCGCCTTGCGCTTGGGCAGCAGCAGCGAGCATTGGAACGCATAGGTTTCCAGAGCCGCAGGCACCGAATCGTCGAGGCTGTCGATCAGCCAGGGCACCCAGCCGGCCAGGTTCATGCCGCGCAACCGTTCCAACTCAATGCCGCTGCGCTGGGCAAGCGCCGTCAACAAGGATAAGGGTGGCGCTGTATCCAGATCGTCGAGCTGGTCATGACCAAGATCGTGTGCCAGCAGCTCGTGCACGTCCATCCGATAGCAGGCGGCGACCCGGTTGAGCCATGAGGACAGGGCTTCGCCTTCCCTGGGTGCCGGATGCAGCGGCCAGCGCGGCGCAGGCTTCACATCAGTTCCCGCTCGAATTGGCGTCGCCGCTCGCTGGGACCGGTGTAGTCGGCCATGCTCAAGGTGCGCGGGTTGATCGCCTCCTCGCCGCTCTCCACGGCGGCGATGGCCGCTGTCATCAGCAAATGCGCCAGCTCGCCGATGGTGCCCTCGCTACGGGTGAGCAGGTAACGAGCCATATCCGGCGTGGCAATCGGCGAGGGCCGGCGCAGTGGAAGCGAAGCCGCAAAGCTGGCCAGTAGCGAGTAGCAGTCCTCATTGGCCTCCCACAGCGGCAGCAGCATCGGCTCGAAGCGGTTTTCCAGTTGATCGTCCGAGCGAATGGCGAGATACGCCTCGCGCGTGCCGACGCCGACCAGCGGAATGCGCAGCTCGTTGCCGAGAAAACGCAGCAGGTTGAGGAATTCCCGCCGGTTGACGCTGTTGCCAGCCAGGACGTTGTGCAGCTCGTCAATCACCAGTATGCGCACGCCGACCTTGCGCAGCAGGGCCAGCGCCAATTGCTCCATTTCCGGCAGCCGGGGACGCGGGCGCAGCGGCGCACCCATCGCAGCAAGCAGGGCGACGTAGAAGCGGATCACCGAGGGCTCGGATGGCATCTGTACCACCAACACAGGGATGTGCTCCTGGTCGGCATCGGTGCTGGCCGGGTGCGAGCGGCGGAATTTCTCGACGATCATCGACTTGCCGTTGTTGGTCGGGCCGATCAGCAGCAGGTTGGGCATGCGTTGCTTGTTCGGCCAGGCATACAAGGCTTCCAGCCGATTCAATGCTTCGACCGCACGCGGATAGCCGATCCAGCGGTCGGCGCGAAGGCGCTGAATGCGCTCGTCGGCCGTTAGCCTTGCCAATCCCTGCGACGCCGGCAGCAGGTGGGACAGGTCGATGCTGGGATATTCGTCCACGGCTACCACTCCTCGATCTGGTCGAACGGTTTGGCTGGTGGCAGGTTGTCTGCCTGCGGGTCAGCAACGTCTGTTTCTGGTGGAATCGGCTTGTCCGGCGGAACCGACGCCTTGAGGTGCTGGCGTCGATCTGCGTCGCGCCGCGCCTTGCGCGTGGCCTTCTGCGCGGTGGTCACGATCTCGCGCATCTGCCCGATCATGCGAAACAGCGCCGACTCATCCACCTGCTCGCGTCCGAGCTGACGCAGTTTCGCCAGCGCCTGGCGCTGCTCCCAAAGCGTGACGGCCGGGTGTGACAGTGTGCGGTATGGGACTTCCAGGTAATGCTGTCCCTCCGGTTCCAGCACCCAGATGCGGCTGATGTCGCGCGGATCGCGGCGGATCAGAAAGGCCGACAGGCGGTCGCGCCTGGCAATCCACGGCTTGAGCGCGTCGGTGTAGTAGTGAATGTGGTCGATGACGAAGCCGGTTCGGGTCAGCGTGCGGCGGATGACTGGCAGGAAATCGACCAGAAACGCGGCGGGCCGTGTGACGACAGGAGGCACGCCGATCCGCGCCACGGCCTCGGCCCAGCGCGCGGCCGGCGGTTGGAGCAGGCCGTTGTGCACGGAGCCGTGATAGGTGCCCACCGCCAGCGCGAGCCAGCGTTCCAGCTCGCGCAGCGTCAGGGTGGCCATCTTCTCGGAGTCGTAATCCCCGCGCTGGTCAGGGTTGGAGAAGGTCGTCCCCGGTAGTTCATCGTGGATCATCTGCATTGCCGTGCCGATGATCCGTTCCACGATGCCGCCGTAGTGCGGTTGGCCGGGCGGACGATAGTCCAACCGGATGCCATGCTGCTCGCAGCCGCGGCGCAGGGCCTCGCTCTTGAACTCGGCCGCGTTGTCCAAGTACAGCAACTTGGGCTTGCCGCTCATCGGCCAGTCCATTTCCACGTTCAGCCCCTCCAGCCAGGGGCGCTTGTCGCAGGCAACATGCGCAAGGCACAGGCCGACCGAGACGGCGGACGGCGCTTCCAGCGTGACCACCATGCCGAGCACGCAGCGCGTGAATACGTCGATGGCGAGGGTCAGGTACGGGCGGCCGATGGGTTGCCGGTCACGCTCGTCGACCACGATCAGGTCGATGACGGTGTGATCGATCTGCACTTGTTCCAGCGGCATCGTGACTTCGGGCGGAATGCCGCCGGCCCCTTGCAAAGGACGGGCCGCATCCGGCCCGTCCCGGCTGCGTGCAACTTTCGCCGGGTGCAGGCGGGCAATCCGCTGCGCCACGGTGTTGCGCGCCGGCACCCGCAGCTTTTGCGCTTTGCAAGCCTGCGCGACCTCGCGGTGGAACGCCGCCAGGCTGCGCTTCTGCTTGGTCAGAAAGCGCTTTTGCAGCAGCTCGCGGATGATGCGTTCGACCGGCTCCGACAGACGTCCCTTGCCTTTGCCGCCGCCAGATTGGGCTGGAGCTAAGTCTGTCACCAGCCCCGCGCCTTGTCGGGCGCGGCGGATCAGCACATACACCTGCCGCCTGGACAGGCCAAGCGCTTGAGCTGCGGCGTCGGCGGCTTCATGCCCGACCAACTCAAGCGCTGCCAGTGGCCCGATGATCTCCGCCCGGTGCCGTGCCTGTGCCCATGCCTCGTCGGACAGGGTGGCCACGCCTTGCTCGGTAATCGGTGATGTGTCTGAAGCCATGCCTACACCTCGCTTTGGTGCACACGAGTATTGAGCATAGTCGAGATTGGTGCAGATGACTTCTGATATTGGAGACCGTTGCACAACCCCGCGCGAAGCGCAGCTTCCTCTCGTTTCCGTCGCTTCGATGCCTCTTTTTTGAGCAATTCGCGCGTTGTCTCCCCTGTCTCGCCCGCCTCGGGCGGGGCTTGGGCGGGCTTTTCGCCCGCTT
>NZ_JARJMT020000134.1 GCF_029335975.1 Tepidimonas sp. | reverse complement strand
TGAGCCAGGCCCAGTCCTCGCGCCGCGGCAGGTTGTCGCGCACGAAAGTGGCCAGGACGATCACCAGCGACACGGCGAACAATGGCCCGACGAAATTGTGTACATTCTTGAGCGCATAGGTCAGCCAGCCAAACAACGTGGCGCCGATGACCGGTCGCAGCACATATTGCCCCAGCGCCATGACCAACCCCGAGACCGCCAGCAGCACGAAGGCTGTCGCATTGGCCCAGTGGGCGGCCCGCTCAAAGGCGGTAAAACGCTCGATTTGGCGCCCCGTCTCGGGCGCGTGCAGCTTGAGCGGCCCCTTGGTGAAGTAGAAGACCGCCAACCCCAGCAGGGCAATCAACACCAGCGCACCGCCGTAGGGCAGGATGACGCGGTTGCGCACCTGGCGCCACGCCTCGCCGGCGTTGGTGGTGGCCGCACCGGGGTACTGCACGGTGGGTTGGATCAGCACGCCGTACTCCCGGTATGGGAAGTTGACCACGCCTTCGACACCCTGCCCCACCTGGCGCCACATCGGCGCGTTGTTGCCGGGTTGCACCTGGGCGCGCTCGGCGTTGTTTTGCGTGGCATAGCCGGGCTGGCTGGCCGCATCCACCAGCGTGCGCGGCTGCCCTGCGGGGGCCTGAGAAGCCGTCTCGGCCGGGGCCTGCTGTGCCAGCGCCGCGGCCACCGTCAGCGTAGCGGCCAGCGCCGCCAGCCGCGCCAGCAGGCGCGCGGCCGTGGTTGGGATCGTGCTCATGTCCACACCTCCGGCTCGTGTCACTGCGTATCGCCACTCGGCGGGCGGCTGTATTCGTTCTGCCCGTATTGGGCGCGGGCGCGCAGGTGCTGCGCCCACGCGTTGCGGTCGCCGGCCTGCCAGCCGGGGGCGACAAATGCGTTCGCTGTACTGCCGCGGTACGGCGGTTGATCGGATTTGATGCCAGTGGCGGTCTGCGGCCGATCGCAACCGGCCAACAGAGCCGCCGCGAGGACTGCACCAACGCAGAGGGCAATAGGACGCGTGCGCATGATCAAGCCCCTGCCTTGGACTGCGTGCCGTAGGCCGTACCCCAGCCCCACACCTCGGCACCTTTGCCGCGCTGCAGCACGCGGGTGCGGAAGATGTCGGCGACCACATCGCCATCACCGGCCAGCAGCGCCTTGGTCGAGCACATCTCGGCACAAGCGGGCAGCTTGCCTTCTGCTAGGCGGTTGCGGCCGTATTTTTCGAATTCGGCCTGGCTGCCGTTGGCCTCCGGGCCACCGGCGCAGAAGGTGCACTTGTCCATCTTGCCACGCACGCCGAAGGTGCCTTGGCCTGGAAACTGCGGCGCACCGAACGGGCAGGCGTAACTGCAGTAGCCGCAGCCGATGCAGATGTCCTTGTCGTGCAGGACGACGCCCTCCTCGGTGCGGTAGAAGCACTGCACCGGGCAGACCGCCATGCACGGCGCATCCGAGCAATGCATGCAGGCCACCGAGATCGATTTCTCGCCCGGCACCCCGTCGTTGAGCGTGACGACGCGCCGGCGGTTGACACCCCAGGGCACCTCGTGCTCATTCTTGCATGCGGTCACGCAGCCGTTGCACTCAATGCAGCGCTCGGCATCACAGATGAATTTCATGCGGGCCATGGTCTGCTCCTCAGGCGCGTTCCACGTTGCAAATCGTGGTCTTGGTTTCCTGCATCATCGTCACGATGTCGTAGCCGTAGGTGGTGGCGGTGTTGACCGCCTCGCCGCGCACGATCGGCGCCGCCCCCTGCGGGTAGTAGGCCAACAAATCCTGACCCTGCCAGCGGCCCGAGAAGTGGAAGGGCAGGAACACATGGTCCTGCGCGACGCGCGGCGTCACCAACGCTTGCACATTGATGCGCGCGCCAGTAGGCGTCATGACCCAGACACGGTCACCGTTGCGAATGCCTCGCTGCGCGGCAGCAGCCGGGTGGATTTCGACGAACATCTCCTGTTGCAGCTCCGCCAGCCACGGGTTGGAGCGCGTCTCCTCGCCGCCCCCCTCGTACTCCACCAGCCGGCCCGAGGTCATGACGAGCGGGAATTTCTCGTGCAGCTTGTCCTCGACGTTTTTCTGCTGCAGCGTCTTGTAGAGAATGGGCAGGCGCCAGCGCGTCTTTTGATCATCGTGCGTCGGATATTTGGCGATCAGATCCGGGCGGTTGCCATAGATCGGCTCACGGTGCTGTGGTATGGCGTCGGGGAAGTTCCACACCAGCGCGCGCGGTGTCGTAGTAGCGCTGCACATGCGCGCTGACGTGGTAGCCGCTGCCGCGTGGAGCCGCTGGAGATCGACACCGAGGCCATGGCACTGCTGCAACGCTACCATTGGCCCGGCAATGTGAGCGAGCTGCGCAACTGGGTCGAGCGCTCGCTGATCCTGGGCGAAGTCAACGTCTCGGCGCTGTACCCGCCGCTGCGCGAGCCGCTGACTGCCGGCCCGCATGAGGTTCCACTGGATCTAGAAACGCTGCAGCGCCGCCACATCCAGGCGGTGCTGGACTCGGTGGGGGGCGACAAGACGCGCGCAGCGCAGCTGCTGGGGGTATCCCGGCGCACGCTAGAGCGGCGCGCGCGAGGTGGCCGAATCCCATGCGCTGCACCGGCAGTTGCAGCGGCTCGGTCCGCATGGACCGGGGGCCAACGCGCAACCCGGGCCATTGCAGGCGTGGCTGGAGCAGGAGCGCCTGGGGCTGGATATGCTGGTGCTGCGCCCACCGCACGACCCTGCGGCACCACCAGCACAGGCACGCGGCAGTGCAGCGCGCCTGGTGGTGTGGGAGCCTGCACAGGTGGATGCACTAGCTGCCCATTTACAACCCCGGCTGGGCATTGCGCTGGTGCCGACACGCAACGCCGCCCCCACCGCACGTACGGCCGAGGAGCGCGCTTTGCTGATGCTGGCCAGCGCGCCGCTGCCGGACGACGCACCGTGGCCTGGATGGGTGCTGCATGGGGGTGTGCTGCTCAACCGCAACCTCGATTTCATCGACCACATCAATCGCCTCGTGTATCCGGAAGATGCGCTGCCGTTCGGCAGCCAGGGCACAGCCACGCTGTTCCTCGACGATGTGCGCATCAGCACCAATGTGCGCTTGTTCGGCGAGGAGCGGGCCATCGGCACGCGTGTGTCGCACGCAGTGCGCGAGGCGGTGCTGGGCGGGGGCCGAACCTGGTTCGATCGCGCCTTCGTCGTCAACGACTGGTATGTCAGCGCCTACGAGCCACTGACCGACAGCCAAGGCCAGCGCATCGGCATGCTCTATGTGGGCTTTCTGGAAGCACCCCTGCGCTGGGTGAAGTGGGCGGTGCTAGCCGGCACCGCGCTGCTGTTCGGACTGGTGATGGCCGGGGCGGCGCACTGGTCGCTGCGCCGGGCGCGCGCGCTGGTGGAGCCAGTGGAGCGCATGGACGCGACGATGCGCCGCGTCGGACGCGGCGACACCGCGGCACGCGTCGGGCCGGTGGGCTCGCGCGACGAGCTGGGCGCGCTGGCACAGCATCTGGACCGGCTGCTGGACTTGCTGGCCGAGCAGACTGCACATCTGCGCGCTTGGGCCGAAACGCTGGACCAGCGCGTCGCCGAGCGCACGCGCGAGCTGCAGGCCAGTCACGCCGCGCTGCGCCAGGCGCAGCAGCAGCTGATCCGCAGCGAGCGGCTGGCTACCATCGGTCAGCTCAGCGCCGGTCTGGCACACGAGATCAACAACCCCGTCGCCGTCATCCAGGGCAACCTGGACCTGCTGCGCGAAACGCTGGGGCCAGCGGCTGCTCCGGTGCAGGCGGAGCTGGCGCTGATCGACGCACAAATCGAGCGCATCCGACTCATCGTCACGCGGCTGCTGCAGCATGCGCGGCCGACCGAGTTCGCTGGCTATGTGGAATTGCTGGCGCTGCCCGCGGTGCTGGACGACTGCGTCGTGTTGGTGGAGCGGCTGCTGCAGCAGCACAGTATTCGGCTGCAGCGCGACGACCGCGCGACCACCCCCGTGGCGTGTAATCGACAAGAATTGCAACAGGTCGTCATCAATTTGTTGGTCAACGCCGTGCAGGCCAGCCGCGATGGCGCCGAGGTGGAGCTGGCCAGCGGCGACTGGTTGGAGTGCGGCACCCCCGTCGGCGCTTGGGTAGAGGTGCGCGACCGCGGTCCGGGCCTGTCGCCGCAGGTGCGTGCGCGGCTGTTTACGCCGTTTTTCACGACCAAGCCGGACGGACATGGGCTGGGGCTGTGGGTCAGCCAGGGGCTGCTGGAGCGCTACGGCGGCCGACTGGAGGCGGACAACCGCAGCGACGGCCCAGGGGCGGTGTTTCGCGTACGGCTCTACGCCGAGCCGCGCGAGCCGCACCGGGGCAGGCGTGAGCCGGCCTCAGGCCATCTCGAACGCCTGCGCCTCCACCTGCACAAAGGCGCGCAACAGCTCGGCCAGGGCGGCGTAGAAGCGCGCCGCCGGGTGCGCCTGCAATGCGTCGCACAATGCCGGGACCCACGGGTGCAAGTGGGCCGCGAAGAAGGCATGCTGGCGCGCCAGGTTACAGACCTCGGCGTCGTCGCCAGCAATCAGAAAGCGCATCACCTCGCACAAAAAAGCCAGGTGGTCCTCCGGCTCGCTCACCCCCTCGGCACGCGCCAGGCCAAGCGCCGCAAGCGCCTCGCGCAGCGCCGCCAGCGGCTTGTCGTTGAGAAAGCCGCTCAGGTAGTGCGACGCGTACAGGTACACCTCCGGCTTGCCGACACCGCCAAACAGCGCCTCGTATTCGTCGCGCACCTGCTGCGCCGACAGCGCCCGCGCCTTGCGCCGCGACCAGCGCGACAGGAAGCTTTCGTCCTCAGCTGGATTCATGTCGAACCTCTCCAGCGCGTTGCTCCCGTGCTGATGCGCGCCGACTGCCCAAAGCGGTCGGTCAACGGCTGAAAACTCGTTGGCCGGGCGCGGCGCTTGGGCTCCGGCCGGTGGTGGCGGCGCGCATAATCGGCCAGCCAAGCCGCCACATCCGGCGGGGCCGACACCTGGTCCACGCGCTCCTGCGCATCCAACCAGCGGCCAGCATCATGGTAACTCAGCGTCACGATGAGCGGCTGCGGTAGCCCGTCATCGACTGGCGGCTCGCGCCACAATACCCAGAAGCACGGCGCCGGAGCGGTGACGTTGAGCAAGTAGCCCTCGGCATCCGCCGGGTGCAGCGTCACCGTCAGGCCCGCAAACCCCCAATGTTGCGCGCCCTGGGGGACCGGCGTGTCAGCAGCGGGCTCCAGCGGCAGCGGGCCGGTGTGGCTGGCGTCCGATGAGCATGCGGTGGTGGATACACCGGCGGGGCCAGCCAGCACTTGCACATCAGCCAGCACCCAGCGCCAGGGCTGCCAGCGCGCCATTGGACCGATGACAGGCTCGCGGCGCATCACCACACCCGTGCGCAGAACCGGCCGATCGTCCGCACTCGGAGGTCCGCAATCCAAGGTCAAAGTCACCTCCACACGGCGCAATATTGCGCATGAAGTGCGCCTGTTTCACGAACGCCCGCCATCCCCCTGCCTGCACATACGACCGCTAGACGGGGCGCGGTGCGGTTTGTTTCGCCGTTTGTTTCGTTTGTTTGCCGGTCAGCCCATACCCATCTATACAGAGTCTACCTATACTCGTGCCCATATGCGTGGACACATTGGTAACAGTCGGCTCAAGCCACATGCGCTGCATACAGGTATGCTGCAGCGATCGGTCGGCTTTACCCTGATCGAGCTGATGGTCACAGTGGCCATATTGGCCATTCTCCTGGCTGTGGGGGGGCCTGCCTTGCAGGGTTTCATCGAGAGCAGCCGCATGCGCAGCGCCACCCATGATCTCTACAGCGACCTACAACTGGCACGCCTAGAAGCCATCCGGCGCAACCAGCGTGTCACGGTCTGTAAGGCGAACGCATCGTTGACCCAGTGCAACAACACCGGGGCATGGCATGGCGGTTGGCTGGTTTTCCTCGATACCCTACCCGGCAGCTCTCCAGCGGTCGAGAATGCCTCCGATATTTTGCGTGCACATGCCGCCCTGAACGGCAACATCCGGATTCTTGGCAACGGAGGGGCCAATGGAACCGCCACCTATGCCTCGTTTGCGCCCGATGGTACCAGCAAACAACTCAACGGCGCTTTCATGGCAGGCACATGGCGGGTCTGCAGCACCAGCTCAGCGTTGTCCGACGACAATCGCGCCCGCCACCTGATTCTGAACAATTCTGGACGCATAGTCAGCCAGTCGGCCTCCGGAGTCCCTGCCACTTGCCCTGCCCCGTGAGACGACCATGAGATTGTTTCGTCCAATCTATTCCCCCCGCAGAAGCGCCCAGCGGGGCGCCGGCTTGATTGAGATCATGATCGCAGTCTTGCTGGTTTCACTGGGGCTTATTGGCGTGGTACGAATGCAACTTGGCAGCATGCGCAATGCCGAGAGCGCCTACATGCAAAGTCAAGCCAGCCTCCTCGCCTATACCATGCTGGACGCGTTGCGGGCCGACCGATTGGCCGCCCTGCAAAATGCTTATGATATGGTCAGGACGTGCACCATCACACCCTCTGCCAGTGGACTGGCGGGCGAAGTCCAGCGCCATTGGCTGCAGAGTATCAAAAGCTTACTGGGCGATACGGAACAATCTTGCGGCGAGGTGCAGTGCAACGCCAGCCAGTGTCGAGTCCGTGTCTATTGGGACGACAGCCGAGCCACGGATGGCGCTGATTCATATTTTATCGAACTGCGAACACAGATATGATTCCTGCGCGATCACGCTTTCAGCGAAAACGCTCATCGGCGCGCGAGCCCATCGCCGGGGTTGGCCTAATCGAGCTGATGATTGCGCTCGCACTGGGCTTGATCATCACCGGCGCCGTATTCGCACTCCTGCTATCCAGTCGGCAGAATTTGCGTGCGACGGAAAATCTGGCACGTTTGCATGATGACGCACGTATCTCCTTCGAGCTGTTGGCGCGCGAGATCCGCGAAGCAGGGGCGACACTATGCGGGACACCCAACATCTCCAATGTCCTGAACAATGCCAACACAGTTTGGTGGTCGAATACGGGGAATTGGAACGACGAGGCTATCCGCGGTTACAGCGGCACCGCTGTCGGGCCGATTGAATTCGGGTCGGGCGGCGCCAAACGTGTCAATGGAACCGATGCGATAGCACTGAAACGCGCCTCGGACCGTGCCGTGACGATCATCAGCCACAATCCCGTTTCTGCACAATTCAAAGTCAACAGCACCCAACACGGTATTCAAGACGGCGACATCTTGATGGCCTGCGACGAGCAGTCGGGCGCCGTCTTTCAAGTGACCAATGCCAGCAGTACCAACGCCACCATCATCCATAATACAGGAACCGGGACACCCGGCAACTGCAGCAAGGATCTGGGTTACCCCACCCAATGCAGCGGCAACCGGAAAGAACGCACCTTTGCCCCTGGCGGCTTACTGGCCACTTATCAAGCCAGTTTTTGGTATATCGGGAATTCGCCCATGGCTGGGCGCCGTTCACTCTACCGAGCGGACAACACCCGCGGCCCCATCGAAATGGCCCGCAACGTCAGCGACCTACAGGCTGAATATTTGCTGAGCAACCGCGCCATACCGCCCACGCTTGCCGATTCATATGTTCGCGCGGACCAGGTCTCGCGCTGGGCTGACGTGGTGGCTGTACGTGTGACCCTGACCCACCAAACGGATGAAAATATCTCGACCGAAAATCAGACGATCACACGGACCTCTTCTTATCTGATTAGTCTAAGAAACCGCGAATTTTTGCCATGAAAAGACTTTCGCACAGGTTTCTCACACGCCCACCTACCCTCCCTCAACAAGGGGGTTTTGCGTTTATCATTGCGCTCATCATCCTGCTCGCCGTGAGCATACTGGGCGTGACAACGATCCGGGCGGCACTGGTCGAACAACGCCTGGCAACCGTCAGCTTGGATCGAAATATCGCCTTTCAAGCCGCGGAAGCCGCGCTTCACATCGGCGAACGTGTTGCATTGCAACATGCTCGTACCGTATCACCCAGCCCGCGGCTACAGGCTGATGAATCATGCAACCCGACGGTGTACCAAGGATGCTCTACCGGCATCTGCGATCAGGTGGACCCCGATTGCTCATGGCGCGCATTGGATCCTGATTTTACGGGATGGTTTACCGTGACAGACGCCGATTTGAACATGGGCCCCCTCGCTGGGCAGCAGCCAGCATATCTCGTGGAGTTTTTAGGCGGCGATTATAAATGTCGAGAACCGGACCCCACCAAACCCAGTGACCCCAACAACAACTGTAAACGGTACCGGATTACTGCGCGCAGCCAGCCCGATGGCAGCCATCGCGCCACAGTCATATTGGAAACTATTTACGCTACGGAATGAAGGTCGCAGCCACATACCAGGTAGCAACCCATATGTCACGTCTTCCCCTCGCCCTTTCTGCCGTTGTTGCCATTTCTTCGGCTACCGTACAGTTGCCGGCACACGCCCAAACTGGCGTACTCTGGCCGTCAACACCGCTTTTTATCGGCCTCAACGTCCCACCCAACCTCGTGTTGGCGGTCGATGATTCGACCAGCATGGACTTTGAAGTCCTGCTACCGACCAATGATGGGGCGCTCTGGTGGCATGCGGGTGACCAAAGCTTTGTGGGTAGAGATATAAACGACACCCTGTCGCCCGGCACAATCAATTACAATAAGGTCGGCAACGGTGATGCAACATGGACGAAATATATATACCTATTTCCAAATGGCCGAGGGACAGGCAACCGATCTGCTTACGATTCAGAAAGGCACTTTGCAATCCCCCCACTACCACAATACGCGTTTTTACGCAGCCCCACCTACAACAAAGCTTACTACAATCCACTCATTACCTACACGCCCTGGCCCAACAGCTACGGGGTGAATTTTCCTATCGCAACTCCATCCGCTGCAATTTCTGACCCCGCGCGCGGCGGCGCTACCATCGACCTCACGAGCGATCTGACCCGCACGGATAGTGACTGGACCTTTAGAGTCCAACCGGGTATGAAATATATCGGCACAGGAGGGGCCGTAGCCACATACAGCGCCGAAGCATCCGTGGTGATGACGTATTACCCCGCCACCTACTACTTAACCACCACGCCCAAACCCCCCACACCTTACAATGGAAATCGCTCCAGCTGCCAATCTCCAAAACCACAAGATTACAAAGACTTCGAACAAAACCCAGCCATGGCTCTACCCGCCGGCGTGCATGCCATAGGCCCCGACGGACAGTGCCTAACCCGATACGAAATCAAGCCAGGCAACACCTATCCCTCTGGGCGCAGTTATGCGCAGGAAATACAGAATTTCGCTAACTGGTTTGTTTATCATCGCAAGCGCCACTTGGCGACGAGAGGGGCGATACTCCGCGCCTTCGACGATGTGCGTGGAATTTATCTCGCATCATTCGCCATCAACAAAAGAACCGATCCACTGCCTTTTTATGAATATCCCGGGGACCCTTCAGGCGCAACATTTGCAGGAAAGACCACCCTGTACAATAGCGTAAAGGACTATGTCAACCGAGCAGGCACACCCAATCGCGAAGCATTGAATCATATTGGCGCGCAATTGGCTCGAACCACAAATTCACCTCTTCGTCATGTATGTCAGAAGAATTACGGCATCTTATTTACAGACGGCTTCGCCACCAACACCAAGGTGTCCGGCATCAGTAATGAAGATAGTGCCTCGGGCGCCCCTTATGCAGACAGTTATAGCGGCACCCTGGCTGATATTGCCATGAAGTATTACCGGCAGTTGCGCCCTGGCGGCAATGTACCCACCCACCCAGGCTGTGGGCTACCAGGCAGCCCTGGCTGGATCGACTGCAACACAGCGTGGCACATGAATACCTATGCGGTCACACTGGGGACGCACGGCACGATCTTCGGCGTGACCCACTTCGACCGCGAGGATGCCTACCAAAATCCCCCGCAGTGGCCAGAACCCAGCATTCAACGCCACCCTTATATGATCGATGATATTTATCACGCCACCATCAATGGTCGCGGCGAGATGCTCAATGCCGAAGATACCGCATCGATACAACGTCAACTGCGCCAGATCATCGATACGATCATCGCACAAACGGGCTCCGGGGGTGGCGTTTCACTCAATTCCCACAAACTCAGCACCGACAGTAAGGTATTTTATGCACGCTTTGACAGCGATACCTGGAGCGGAGATCTGCTCGCTTACCCAATCAACACCGATGGCATCGAGGCATCACCGTCTTGGCGTGCCTCATTGGCACTGCCTGCCGCTATGGCGCGCAGGATTTTTACGGTATCAGGCGGCGCGGTAAGAGAATTTTTATACGCCTCGCTATCGCCAATCGACCAGGCCACCTTGGGAAGCGCCACCGTCGTTGACTATCTCCGCGGCGAACGCTCCCAAGAAATCCAGAATGGAGGCATACTCCGCAACAGGCCAAGCACCAATATACTTGGCGATATTGCCTACTTCACACCGGTTTACTTGAAAGAAAACAGCACGGTATTTGTTGGGACCAACGCAGGGATGCTGCATGCGTTTGATGCCGAGACTGGGCGTGAGCGCTTTGCATTTGTACCCAGTGTATTGCTACCGCGCCTTGCCAGTTTGAGCGACCCAGCGTATCAGCATGATTATTTTGTAGATGGTCAAGCCGCTGTGACATCCAGATTGGACACCAATGGAAAGAACTTCTTGGTGAGTACTCTGGGCCGTGGGGGCATGGGTCTGTTTGTGCTGGACGTCACCCACCCAGATACCGCCAGTGGCACCGAACTGGTCAAATGGGAAAACTACGGTACCAGCGATAGCGATATGGGCCACATACTGGGCCAGCCGGTGATTGCCAAAATGAATAACGGCGACTGGGCCGTGATCACCGGCAACGGCTATGGCTCCGTATCACAAAAATCCGTTTTATATATTTATCGCTTGTCGGACGGGGCCCTACTCAAAAAACTTGACACTGGCGTGGGTGGTAATAACGGCATGAGTCCTCCCTCGGTGATCGATGTAGATGGTGATGGGCGCATCGACTATATTTATGCAGGCGACTTGAAAGGCAACGTGTGGCGCATCGATGCGACCGACGCCAACCCCAACCAGTGGAAATTTTTAGACCGTCACGGCAGCCAAGCCAAGCCGTTCTTTAGCGCTGCGAACAGCACAGGCGTTGCCCAGCCCATCACCGCTCCCATCACACCGGTGGTCAATCCCTTGAATGGGCAACGCATGTTGCTGTTCGGCACGGGGAGCTATTTTCGTCTTGGTGACCCCACGGACACTTCCACTCAAAGCTGGTATGGCTTGGTCGATGGCAATACCGCGATCGCAGGACGAACCGAACTCACCGCACGAGCCATCCAGAGGCAGAGGTTCTATGACAGCAAACCGGTGCGCACCTTCACCGGCGCATCAGCCGGCGACATGACGGGAAAAAAAGGCTGGTATCTGGATTTCACTGGCGGGGTCGGCGAACGAATCACCAGCCAGACCATGATTGCTGATACTCCTCTGGGGCGTGTCGCGGTTTCCAGCAGCCTCATACCGTCATCCAACCCTTGCATCCCTGGCGGTCGCGGCTACCTGAATGTCATCGATCCTTTCACGGGTGGCGGGCTGACCGGAGGCGTACTGGATGTCAACGAAAACCGAAACTTTGATGACGACAAACTGGGAACCCAATATATCGGCAGCGTAGACCTGGGGGTAGGCATACCCAACAAGCCCGAACTCACGGACGGGCGGGTGGTCGTGCCGGGCACACAGGGCATCGCCAGCCTTCCCCTGCGCCAAGTCAAACCAGCGCTGGGCCGCCTCAACTGGCGCGAGATCATACGGAATTGAGCTATGAAAAATCGAGGATTTACGCTGATCGAATTGATGATTACCGTGGCGGTGATCGCCATTCTTGCAGCGATCGCGTATCCAAGCTATGAGGCATATGTTCTGCGCACCTACCGTACGGCCGCTCGATCCTGCCTGATTGAACTGGCGCAGTGGATGGAGCGCCACTACAGCAGCCACATGAGCTACGTAAGTGCCGTGCTGCCCAGCACTGCTTGCCGCAGCGACTTGGCGACGCGTTACACCTTCAGCCTCGATGGCGCCCCCACCAGCACGACTTTTCGCTTGAAGGCTGTGCCGGTTGGCACCCAAGCGCGCGATTCATGTGGGGAACTGACTATCGATCAGCGCGATCAACGTACGCCCACCAGCGCTGGCTGCTGGAACTGAGCAATACAAACCCGCCTCAACCGGACCCGCAGATCAAGGCGAGACGAGAAATTTCGGCAAGGGCAGCCTTCTCGCGCGGGTATGTATGCGGCCCTCCTCAGGTCCCTGGGCTTATTTTGATCGTCGGGAACTTGCTGGAGTAGTCCTTGGCCTTGTCGGCCACAGCGACGGCCACCCGGCGCGCCACCGCCTTGTACAGTGCGGCAATTTCGCCATCTGGATCAGCCACCACGGTTGGTCGGCCGCCATCGGCCTGCTCGCGGATGCGCAGGTCCAGCGGCAGTGCGCCCAGGCACGGCACGCCCAGTTCTGCCGCCATGCGCTGCCCCCCCTCGGCGCCAAAAATATGCTCGACATGGCCGCATTTCGGGCAGACGTGCACAGCCATGTTCTCCACGATGCCCAGGATGGGCACGCCGACTTTCTGGAACATCGTCACGCCCTTTCTCGCGTCCAGCAGCGCGATGTCCTGTGGTGTGGTGACGATGACAGCGCCGGTGATCGGCACGCGTTGCGACAGAGTCAGTTGAATATCCCCGGTCCCCGGGGGCATGTCCACCACCAAGTAGTCCAGATCCTTCCAGTGGGTCTGGCGCAGCAGTTGTTCCAGCGCCTGCGTGGCCATCGGTCCGCGCCAGATCATCGCTTCGTTCTTGTCCACCAAAAAACCAATCGACATGACCTGCAGGCCGTGGTTTTCCAGCGGCTCCATGGTTTGGCCGTCCAGACTCTCAGGCCGACCCTCGATACCCATCATCATCGGCTGGCTGGGACCGTAAATATCAGCGTCTAGCAGTCCCACGCGCGCGCCTTCGGCCGACAGAGCCAGCGCCAGGTTGACGGCAGTCGTGCTCTTCCCGACCCCACCTTTGCCCGAGGCGACGGCAATGATGTTGCGCACCTCGGGCAGCAGCTGCAGGCCGCGCTGTGCCGCATGCGCCAAGATGCGGGTGTTGATCTGTACGGACACATTCTCCACCCCAGGCACTGTGCGGGCGGCAGCCACCAATGCGCGACGCAAATCTGCCAGTTGGCTCTTGGCGGGGTAGCCCAGCTCCACCTCGAACGCCACGTCACCCCCGGCGATTTGCAAATTCTTCAGGGCGCGGGCAGAAACGAAATCCTTGCCCGTATTCGGATCGACGACGACTTGCAACGCTTGCAGCAGTGCCTGTTGGTCTACGCTCATGGGGGTGCAGTCTCCGACGATTGGGCCACGCGAGGACCATGTCCAATACCCGAAGTCTAGCCGCTCACACATGCGGCGCCAGCCCCTCCGCACGCAGTGCCCTCATTAGAATCCCGGACTTGTCCGCCCACACCAGACCACCACAGGACCACCTCATGCCATCGCGCCGTTTCTTCGTTACCACCGCCCTGCCTTACGCCAATGGCCACTTTCACATCGGCCACATCATGGAGTACATCCAGGCCGACGTGTGGGTGCGCACGCAACGGCTGCTCGGCCACGAGGTGCACTTCGTCGGCGCGGACGACGCGCATGGTGCGCCGATCATGATCGCGGCCGAGAAGGCTGGCAAGACACCGCAGCAGTTCGTCGCCGACATCGCCGCCGGTCGCGCGCAATACCTGGACGGCTTTCACATCCGCTTTGACAACTGGCACAGCACGGACGCCACGGAAAACCACACACTGGCCCAGGCGATTTACCGGGCGCTCAAAGCCGCCGGGCTGATCGAGGTGCGCACCATCGAGCAGTTCTACGACCCGGTCAAGGGCATGTTCCTGCCCGACCGCTACATCAAAGGCCAGTGCCCGCGCTGCGGCGCCGCCGACCAGTATGGCGACGCCTGCGAGGCCTGCGGCGCCGTCTACGCCCCCACCGAGCTGCGCCAGCCCTACTCGGCGCTGTCCGGGGCCACACCCGAGCTGCGTCAGTCGGAGCACTTTTTCTTCAAGCTCTCAGACCCGCGCTGCGTGGCGTTCCTGCAAGAGTGGACGTCCACCCCCGGTCGGCTCCAGCCGGAAGTGGTCAACAAGATCCGCGAGTGGTTCGACAAGGACGAGGATGGCCGCGGCGGCCTCGGCGACTGGGACATCAGCCGTGACGCACCCTACTTCGGCATTGAGATCCCTGACGCGCCAGGCAAGTATTTCTATGTTTGGCTGGATGCGCCGATTGGCTACCTGGCCAGCCTCAAGAACCACTTCGACAAGGGGCAGGCGGCCAATCATTGGCATGCACCGTCGCGCACGACACAGACGTTCGAAGCGTTCATCGCCGACCCAGCGGTCGAGCAGATCCACTTCATCGGCAAGGACATCACCTACTTCCACACGCTGTTTTGGCCGGCGATGCTGCATTTCTCAGGACGCAAGACGCCGTCGCAGGTGTTCGTGCATGGCTTCATCACCGTCAGCGGCGAGAAAATGAGTAAGAGCCGCGGCACCGGCATCGATCCGTTGCGCTATCTGCGTCTGGGGCTCAATCCAGAGTGGTTGCGCTATTACCTGGCGGCCAAGCTCAACCCGCACGTCGAGGACGTGGACTTCAACGCGGAGGACTTCGCCGCCCGCGTCAACAGCGATTTGATCGGCAAATATGTCAACATCGCTTCGCGCGCGGCGGGCTTCATCACGAAACGCTTCGAGGGCCGCTTGGGCAGCATCGCGCCGGACGGTGAGGGGCTGCTGGACGCGCTGCAAATGGCGCTGCCTGCGGTAGCCGAACTCTGGGCCGAGCGCGAATACGGCAAGGCGGTGCGCGAAATCATGGCGCTGGCCGACCGCGTCAACGCCTACGTAGACCAGAACAAGCCGTGGGAGCTGGCCAAACAGCCCGAGCTTGCCGCGCGGCTGCATGACGTCTGCACCACCTGCCTGGAAGCCTTTCGCGTGCTGACGGCCATGCTCAAGCCCGTGCTGCCAGTCACTGCCGAGCGGGTGGAGGCCTTCTTGCGCTGTGCGCCACTGGATTTTGCCAACGCCGCGCAGCCGCTCGGGGCAGGACACACCATCATGCCATACGAGCATCTGATGCAGCGTGTTGACCCCAAACGGCTGGACGCGCTGTTCGAGCCGCCCGCTGCGGCCGCTGCACCCAACGCGCCCGATCCAGTCGCCGCGGCCGCGCCGCAGCCGGGCGGTGAGGCAATCGCACCGACGATCACCCTCGACGATTTCGCCAAGGTGGACCTGCGCATCGCGCGCATCGTGGCCTGCGAGCGTGTCGAGGGCTCCACCAAGCTGCTGCGGTTGACGCTGGACGTCGGCGAGGGCCGACCGCGCCACGTGTTCTCGGGCATCGCCTCCGCCTACGCGCCGCAGCAGCTGGTCGGCAAGCTGACGGTGCTGGTGGCCAATCTCGCCCCGCGAAAGATGAAATTTGGTGTCAGCGAAGGGATGGTGCTGGCCGCCAGCCACGCCGATGGCCAGGCGCAGCCGGGGCTGTTCATTCTGGAGCCACACGCTGGCGCCGAGCCGGGCATGCGGGTGCGGTAGGAGGAAGAAGGCACGGTTTTTCGCCGCGGGCGGACACCTGTCTCGCTGGATGGGTGCGCCATCAGGCGGCCACAGCAGCTTTTGCCGATAACGCATGGTCCATCGGGCCGCGCCAAACCGGGCGGGCTGTCTGCTCGGCAAAAGTGGTAGCATGAAACATGGCCGGTAAGGTTTCGTTGTCTTTGCTCGCCCGTTTTCAGCCCCG
>NZ_JARJMT020000126.1 GCF_029335975.1 Tepidimonas sp. | reverse complement strand
GGAACCAAGTGAGGCGTCGACTGGTCCTATCGGCGTGACCGCTTCGACCGACCGCCTCACCGCAGGACCATCCGCCTGGACCTTGGGCTGGAGCAGCCTCAGGCGCGACTGGCGTGCGGGTGAGTTGACCGTGCTCGTATGGGCAATCGCTTTGGCGGTAGCGGCGCTGACGGCGGTGGCCTTCTTTGCCGATCGTCTACAGGCTGGCTTGCAGCGCGACGCGCGCCAACTGCTCGGGGGTGACGTGGTGCTGCGCAGCGACCACCCCGTGCCGCCGGAGTATGAAGCGCAAGCGCGGGCCTGGGGATTGGCGGTCACGCGCCACCTGACCTTCCCCACCATGGCCCGCGCCGACGACGCGGACGGCGGCGAGGCGCGGTTGGTCTCGCTCAAGGCCGTGGCGGCCGGCTACCCGCTGCGCGGCGAACTGCGCACCACCAGCGATCCCGAAGACCGGCTCGGGCAGGCTGGCCCAGGCACGCCGCCGGCGGGCGAGGCTTGGGTGGATGCCGCGTTGCTGGAGGTTCTGGGCCTGCGCCTGGGGCAGCCGTTGTGGCTGGGCAACCGTCCATTCCACCTCTCCCGCATCATCGCGCTGGAGCCGGACCGGGGCGCGGGTTTTTTGTCGTTTGCGCCGCGCGTATTGATCGCCGAGGCCGATCTCGAGGCCACGGGCCTGGTGCAGCCCGCCAGCCGCATCCAGTACCGGCTGGTCGTCGCCGGCGACGCTGGCGAGGTGCGCCGGTTCGAGGCGTGGACCAAGGCCCATCTGGCGGGCACGGGGGAGCGCGGCATCCAGATCGAAAGCTTCGAATCCGGCCGACCGGAGTTGCAGCAGACCCTGCGGCGGGCCGAGCAATTTTTGAATCTGGTCGCCTTGCTGGCCGCGCTGCTGGCTGCGGTGGCGGTGGCCGTGGCAGCGCGCCAGTACGCGCTGCACCATTTGGACGACTGTGCGCTGCTGCGCGTGCTGGGTCTGGCGCAAGGGACGATGGCCCGTGCGTATGCAGTGGCATTTGGGCTGGCCGGGCTGGCGGCGGCCGCGGTCGGCACGGCCGTGGGCTTCGGCGTGCACTTTGTGTTCGTGTGGTGGCTGGCGGGACTGATGCAGACCCAACTGCCCGCGGCCGGGTGGGCGCCGGTGGGGTTGGGGTTGGGCGTCGGGCTGGTGTTGATGGCCACCTTCGGGTTGCCGCCGGTTCTACAACTGGCGCGGGTGCCCCCGCTGCGGGTCATCCGGCGCGACGTGGGCGGTTTGCAGCCGGTCACGCTGGCGGTCTTCGGCGCTGGGGCGCTGGGCTTTGCCGTGCTGTTGTTGACCGCCAGCCGGGATTGGACGCTGGGGATGATCGCCGTCGGGGGCTTTGCCGCCGCCGTGGGGATTTTTGCCGCTGTTGCTTGGGGCGCGTTGCGGGTTTTGCGCCTGTTGGTGCCCGAAAACCGTGCCCCGCGCTGGCTGGTGTTGGCCACGCGCCAGGTCACGGCCCGCCCGGCCTACGCCATCGTGCAGGTATCCAGCCTGGCGGTGGGGCTGCTCGCGCTGCTGCTGTTGGTGCTGCTGCGCACCGATCTGATCGACAGTTGGCGCCAATCCACGCCGCCCGATGCACCCAACCGCTTCGTCATCAATATCCAGCCCGATCAGGCCGAGTCCTTTCGCGCCCATTTGCAGGCGCAAGGGGTGCAGCGCTACGACTGGTACCCCATGGTGCGCGGTCGCCTCGTGGCCATCAACGACCAGCCCGTGCGGCCCGAACAATTCGGCAGCGACCGCGCGCAGCGGCTGGTCGAGCGCGAGTTCAACCTGTCGTACAGCCGCGAATTGCCGGCGCACAACCCGCTTGCCGCTGGGCGCTGGCAGCCCGACGACGCAGGGGCCATCAGCATCGAAACCGGGCTGGCCCAGACGCTGGGCCTGCGCCTGGGCGATCGCATGACCTTCGACATCGCAGGGATGCCGCACGAGGCGCGTATCACCAGCCTGCGCAAGGTGGACTGGGCCTCGATGCATGTGAATTTTTTTGCCCTGTTTCCGGTGCAGTCCATGCCGGCAGAGGTACCCTACACCTATATCGCCGCCTTTCGCGCGCCGGCCCAGGCTGGGTTCGATCGGCTGCTGCTGCAGCGCTTTCCCAACGTGACCAATGTGGACACCAGTGCAGCGGTCGCCCAGGTGCAGCGTGTGCTGGGGCAGGTGATCCGGGCGGTGGAGTTCTTGTTTGCATTCAGCCTGGCGGCTGGGGTGACGGTGCTGCTGGCCACTGTGGGGGCCACCCGTGCCGAGCGCGAGCGCGACTATGCGGTGTTGCGCGCACTGGGGGCGCAGTCCGCCTTGCTGCGCCGGGTGCAGCGCGCCGAATTGCTGGGCGTTGGCGCGCTGGCGGGGATCTTGGCCTCGCTGGTAGCGGTGGCGGTCAGTTGGGCCCTGGCGCGCTTTGTGTTCGATTTCGACTGGCGCGCCTCGGCCTGGGTACCGCTTGCGGGGGGGGTGGTCGGTGCTGGGCTGGCGCTACTGGCGGGTTGGTGGACGCTGCGCGGGGTGCTGCGCACGCCCGTCGTGCAAACCCTGCGCCGCGCCGCGCAGTGATCGCCGCGCCTCCGCTCAAGCTCGCCCATGGCTGGCCGTGCGCAGCAGCACCACCAATGCGCCCGCGCCGCCGTCTGCCGGCCGGGCTTGCACAAAGGCCAATACCTCGCTTTTTTGTACCAGCCAACTGTGTACCCGGCCCTTGAGGACCGGTGTCTTGCCTGGCGAGCCCAGGCCCTTGCCGTGCACCACGCGCACGCAGCGCAGGCCGTGTTTGTGCGCCTGGCGGATGAAGGCTGCCAGCTGCTCGCGCGCCTCGTCGGTGCGCAGGCCGTGCAGGTCCAGCTCGGCCTGGATGGCCCAGTGACCCTGCCGCAGGCGACGGACCACCTCCGGGCCGATACCAGGGCGGCGAAAGCTCAGGTGCTCGTCGGTATGCAGCAAGGTTTCGACGTCGAATTCGTCGCTCAGGGCGGCTTGCATCACCGCGCGTTCGTCGGCCTGACGCTGCTGCGGCACTGGCTGGGGACGCGGCCGCTGCGGCTCGATGCGGCCGTGGGGTGGCAGCCGGTGAACGGGGCCGACGGCGCGCTCGAACAGCAGCCGTTCGCGCACTGCGCGCTCCTCAGCCTCGCGCTGGGCGGCTTGCGCCGCAGCCCGCGCCGCGGCGGCCTGCGCGGCGCGCTGGGACATGGCCTTTTGGATCTGCCGCAGATCGGCCAGCGTTCGCACTTTCATGGCAGGGACGATTGTCCCGCAAGTCCCACCAGTGCTGCCGGCGCAGCGGCTGCAGCGCGGTTGAGGGTTCAGATCAGCCCGCGCTCGGCCATCGAGGTGCAGCCCGCGCGCGTGACGATGAAATGGTCCAGCACCCGAATGTCCAGCAAGCCCAGTGCGGCCTTCAGATGGCGGGTCAGGGCCTCGTCGGCGCGGGATGGCTCGGCCACGCCACTGGGGTGGTTGTGGGCCAGGATGATGGCGGCTGCGCCATGGTGCAGGGCGCGCAAGGCCACTTCGCGCGGGTAGACGCTGGTCTGGTCCAGCGTGCCGCGAAACAGCTCCTCCAGCGCGATCAGGCGGTGCTGGCTGTCCAGAAACAGCACGGCAAACACCTCGTGTGCCCGGTCGGCCATGTGCAGCCGCAGGACATCGATCACCGCCGCTGGTGCATCCAGCACCGGGCGCTCGCGCAGTCGCTCACCCAAGGCGCGCCGCACCATCTCGGTGACGGCCAGCAATTCGGCCCGCTTGGCCGGCCCCAGCCCTTTGACGCTGGCCAACTGCGCTGGGGTGGCCTGCAGCAAGCCGCTCAGGCCACCCCAGCGATCGAGCAGCGCTTGGGCAAATTGCAGCACGGGCTGGCCGGCCAGGCCCGTGCGCAGCAACAGCGCCAGCAGCTCCGCATCGGCCAGAGCCTGCGGGCCACGGGCCAGCAATTTCTCGCGCGGGCGGGCCTGCGGGGGCAATTCACGCACCATGGTTTTCTCCCTGTTTTCTACAATGTGCATTTTCGCGCGCCGCCCTGCGGTCGTTTCACCATGCCCGTCGTCCAACCCGGTTCCTTCCTGACCCTGCACTATCGCCTGTCTGGGCCGGATGGCACTGCCTTCATCGACACATTCGGGGCCCAGCCCGCCACCTTGTCGCTGGGCGCAGGGGAGTTGTCGCCGGCGCTGGAGCAGCGCCTGCTCGGTCTGGCCGAAGGCACCCACACGGTGATCGACCTGCCGGCGGGCGAGGCTTTTGGCGAGCGCCAGCCCGCCCTGCTGCAGTGGGTGGCGCGCAAGCTGCTCGACACCCTGGGCGATCCGCACGAGCGCTACGCCCCGGGGGATGTGGTGCAATTCCCTACCCCCGATGGGCGGGGCAGCTACGCTGGCCTCGTGCGTGCGGTGCGCGACGACGGAGCCGTCTTGTTCGACTTCAACCATCCCCTGGCGGGTCAGCCGGTGCGGTTCGAGGTCCACATCATCGGGGTGTTGTGATGGGCCATGTTGTCCAGGAGGTGCTGCTAGCGGAGCCGCGCGGCTTTTGCGCGGGGGTCGACCGGGCCATCGAAATCGTCGAGCGCGCGCTGGCCAAGTTTGGCGCGCCCATTTATGTCCGCCACGAGATCGTGCACAACCGCCACGTCGTCGATGATCTGCGCCGGCGTGGCGCGGTGTTCATCGAGGACTTGGCCGATGTACCGCCTGGGGCGGTGCTGGTCTTCAGTGCCCACGGTGTCAGCCGGGCCGTGCAGGCCGAAGCCGAGCGTCGGGGCTTGCAGATCTTCGACGCCACCTGTCCCTTGGTCAGCAAGGTGCATGTGGAAGTGGCCAAGCTGCGCCGCGAGGGCTACGAGTTCATTCTGATCGGCCACGCCGGCCATCCGGAGGTCGAGGGCACCATGGGCCAGCTCGACGGCGGCATCCACCTCGTCGAAACGGTGGCCGATGTGGCCCGCGTGCAGCCCGCGCAGACCGAGCGCATCGCCGTCGTCACCCAAACGACGCTCAGTGTGGACGATACGGCC
>NZ_JARJMT020000120.1 GCF_029335975.1 Tepidimonas sp. | reverse complement strand
TCTTTGCCGGTGCCCACCTTGGTCACCGAATCGCTGATCAAGGCCTTGATCTCGCGTGCGGCCTCGGCACTTCGGCTGGCCAGATTGCGCACTTCTGAGGCCACCACAGCGAAACCGCGTCCTGCCTCGCCGGCGCGGGCCGCTTCCACCGCCGCGTTGAGGGCCAAAATATTGGTCTGAAAAGCGATGCCATCGATGACACCGATGATGTTGGCGATGCGCTGCGACGACTCATTGATGTCGTTCATCGTCTGGACCACCTGGCGCACTACGTCCCCGCCGCGCTCGGCGATGGCGGATGCTTTTTCGGCCATCTCATCTGCCTGCCGTGCATTCGAGGCATTTTGATGCACGGTGCTGTTGAGCTGCTCGGTGGCCGATGCGGTCTGCTCCAGCGAGCTGGCCTGCTGCTCGGTGCGCTGTGACAAATCCAGCGTGCCGCTGGCGACTTGACTGGCGGCGCTGGCAATACTGCTTGCCGCCGAAACCACGCCGCCGATCAGTTCGTGCAGACCCTGACGCATGCGTTCCAGCTGGCGCAGCAAGTGCGCGATCTCGTCCTCGCCCGAGGCCGTGATGGGGCGCGAAAGATCACCGGCAGCGATGGCCGTTGCGGTGTCGTCGGCGCTGCGAAAGCCCTCCGACATGCGTCGTTGAGTGGCCACCATGAGGACCGTCATGGGCAGCACGCCCAGCAACAGCGCTCCGATCACCAAAGCCAAATTGAGCTGATAGCGCTGCTCGGCGGCATTTGCCCGTTCGTCGGCGCGACGAAGTTGCAGCTCGCGCAGCTTTTGCATCGCTGTCTCGAACGCGGCGCCTTCGGTGCGCCCGGCTACCAAAAACGCCTGCATGATCTCGGTGTCGAATCGTTCGGCTCGAACCGCCTGCAGCGCTTGATCGCGCTTGACCTGCCAAGCCTTGCGGGCCCGCATCAGCTCCTGAAAAAGCCGCTGCTCTTCGTCGTCCATCTGCGGCAGCAACGACTCGATAGCTTGGAGTGCCTGGTTGTTCGAGTCACGCTGCTGGTCGATCACATCCAAATGCATGGTCGTCGGATGATCGTGCAGCACCCGAGTCGGGCTGTCCGGCGCATGCTGGAATGCCAGCAGCACATGCAGCCGGTTGTCGTCATAGTTGCGCAGCAGCGTAGAGAGCGCTTCGCTAATGGCCATGCGGTGGGCATGCACCTTGCGCAGGCTGGACTTGGCGGCGCACGGCCCCCACAGCCCAGTACTGACCACGATGGCCAGCACGACCAAGTAGCCGGCGATGACGGCGAAAACCCGCTGGGTCAGGCGCATACGGTTGAACAAAGCCATTCATGGGCAGGCAGACAAGTCGGCTGCGGACCGTTGTCGAAGGTATCCGGAAAACCTGATGGGAAGCGCGGGCAATTACCCTGCGGCGGCCTTTGTCAGCCAGGCCGTACCATGATCGGTAGGTAAGCCGCAACACAGCCGCACGCGATGCGGTGAAGGTCAAGGTTTTATGCAGCCTCTGTCTTAGGAGCCAAACCATGCCCGTCACCGACGCCCCAGACCATGAACGTGATCTTGATGCCCTGCTCGACGCGCGCCCCGGCGCGGGCGTGGCGCGACGAGCGGTCTTACGCGGCGCACTGGGTATCGGTTACGCTGCTGCCGCGGCCCCCATCGTTGCGTCGACCGCCATCAAGACGCCAGCCGACGGGCTTGTCGCCGGGGAGGTGCAAGTGCCGGTGGCCGGCGAGCTCATTCCCGTCTACCGTGCAGCGCCTGCCGGGCGTACAGGTCTGCCCGTGGTCATGGTGCTGTCCGAGATTTTCGGCGTTCATGACTACATTGCCGATACGGCCCGGCGCTTGGCGCGCGCTGGTTATCTGGCGTTGGCGCCCGAATTGTTCGTGCGCCAGGGCGACCCGCAAAGCTATGGCGAGATGGCGCGATTGATGGTCGAAGTCATCTCTCGGGTGCCCGATGCCCAGGTCGCCCAAGATCTGGATGCATGCTTGGACTGGGCGGGCGCCCACGGGGGCGATGTGTCGAGGATGGCGGTGACCGGCTTTTGCTGGGGCGGGCGCCAGACGTGGCTGTATGCCGCGCACAGCCCCCGTCTCAAGGCGGCCGTAGCTTGGTACGGGCGCCTCGAAGGCGAGCGCACGCCTTTGCAACCCCACCATCCCATCGACCGGGGAGCGGAGCTGAAAGCGCCCGTGCTCGGGCTCTACGGCGGGGCCGACACAGGCATCCCCTTGGCTTCGGTCGAGCGCATGAAAGCTGTTTTGGCGCAGGGCAGTCCAGCGGCGCGCGCCAGCCAGTTCGTCGTCTATCCGGACGCGCCGCACGCCTTCCACGCCGACTACCGCGCGAGCTACCGCCAGGCGGCCGCCGAAGACGCCTGGAGGCGCTGCCTCGATTGGTTGTCCAGGCATGGTGTCGTATGATCCACGCATGCAAGCGCCCACTTTCCTCCAGCGATTTTTTGAAGGGGCCCCGGCAGGCATTGTCGGGTGTTTGCGCTGTCGGGGGTCGCGCGATTACGCAGGCGAGCTGCGCATGGCCTTTCAGCCCATCGTCGATGTCGAGCGCCGCGAGGTGTTTGCTTACGAGGCTTTGGTTCGGGGGGCAGACGGTGCCTCAGCCGGCCAAGTTTTATCCAGCATCACCCCAGAGCAGTTGTATGGATTCGACCAGACCTGCCGTGTGTTGGCGATCGATACGGCCCAGCGGCTGGGCATGCAAGCACGCTTGTCGATCAACTTTTTGCCCAACGCGGTCTATGAGCCCGCCACGTGCATCCGCTTGACGCTCGCCGCAGCCAACAAGGTTGGCTTTCCGCCCGAACGGTTGATTTTCGAGATGACCGAGGCGGAGCAAATCCGCGACCCCCAACACGCCCTGTCGATCGTTCGCGACTACCAAAAGCGTGGATTTCTGACCGCGATCGACGATTTCGGGGCGGGCTATTCGGGGCTCAATTTGCTGGCCGACTATCAGCCACAGCTGGTGAAGCTGGACATGGCGTTGGTGCGCGACATTGAACGAAACCGCGCGCGGCAAGCCAGTGTCGGTGGCGTGCTGGGTACCTGTACGGCCTTGGGCGTACAGGTCATCGCCGAGGGGGTGGAGACCCGCGCCGAATACGAGCAGCTGCGCCGCATGGGGGTGTCGCTTTTTCAGGGCTATTTGTTCGCTCGTCCGGCGATCGAGGCAATCCCCGATCCGGATTGGTCGGCGCTGGGATGAGGGGACAGTCGGCTCTCGCTGTCGCCCCCGCGCGTTTCAAGACGAACGGGCGCAGGGCAGCCCCGGCGTTCGGCACCACTGACTCCATCCCCCGGCAAACAGTGGCGCCGTGCCCAGCCCCGCAATCGCCATGGCCAGCAGGTTCGGGATGGCACTGACCCCGCTGCCGCAGTGGTGCACCGCCGTGCTTGGATCGCGTCCCGCCAGCAAAGCCTCGAACTCTGTCCGCAGGCGGCCGGGTGATTTGTAACGACCGTCGGCGTTGAAGTTTTCGGTGAACGGCCGGTTCAACGCCCCCGGGATGTGGCCCGCTATGGGGTCGAGCGGCTCCACCTCCCCGCGATAGCGCGGCGCAGCGCGACCATCGATCAGCGTCTGCCCTGGCGTGCCGAGGGCTGCTGCCACCTCGTCGGCGCGGCGCAGGGTCACCAGGGCCACGCCGAGGGAAAAATCCCCGGCCGTTGCGGGGGCGGTGTCGTCGGTTTCGACGGCCCCGCCTGCTGCCGCCCAGGCCGCCCAGCCTCCATCCAGCACGGCGACCGGCGCATGCCCGCACCAGCGCAACATCCACCACAAGCGCCCGCAGACCATGCCGCCCTGGCGGTCGTAGACCACCACCGCCTCGTCCCGCTTCAGGCCCCAGGCGCGCAGACGCCGAGCAAACACCTCGCGCGCGGGTAGGGGGTGGCGCCCGCCGCTGGCGGCAGGTGCCTCGTCCTCGGCGCTGGCGCTCAGGTCGTCGTCCAGGTGCACATAGCGCGCCCCGGGGATGTGCCCGCTGCGGTACTGGGCGCGCCCCGCAGTCGGATTGGCCAGATCAAAGCTGCAATCGAACACCCGCATCGGGCAGCCGCGCGCCAGCCGCTCGCGCAGGGTGGGGGCATCGATGAGGGGGGAGGGCAGACCAGCGGTCATGCGTGCTCCTCGGCTGGCAACTTGGGGACGGCGCGTTCGCGAAGAAAAGTCGCTGCGACGCCGCTGGCGACGATCAGCGCCATGCCCAACCACCCCGTCAGCGGTAGGCGGTCGCCAAACACCGCCAAGCCGTACAGCGCGGCAAAGGCTATGCCAAAGTACTGCAGGTTGGCCACGACCAGCGTCGCTCCGCTGGCGTAGGCGCGCGTCATACACAACTGCCCCAGCACCGCCAGCAGCCCGATAGGTATGAGCCACAGGGCCTGGGGCGTGGCGAGCGGACTGGATCCGATGACGGCCGTGCCCGCAAAGCCAACCAGCGCGGCCCCCACCGAAAAATAAAACACGGTCCGGCTTTCGGGCTCGCCGGCGCGGGACAGGGCGGCGACTTGCAGATAAGCCAGCGCCGACGTCAGGCCGGACAGCAAGCCAGACAGGCCCCCGAGTGCCGCTGTCCCATCGAAGGTGGGCCGCAGCACCAGCGCCACACCGCCGAAGCCCACCAGCACGGTCAGGAACAGCGGTGTCTGATCCCGCAGCGGCTGATTGCCGCGCTGCAGCAGCAACGCGCCGCCAAGCAGGAAGGCCGCCACCCACACGCTGCTCATGTAGTTGAGCGTCATGGCGGTGGCCAGCGGCAATTGCGCGATGGCGAAGAACCAGGCCAGCAATGAGACGGTACCGACGAGGCTGCGCCACAGGTGCATCATCGGCACGCGGGTGGCCAGCGACACCCCGCGCAAGCGGGTCAGCCCCAGCAAGAAGAGCATGCCGATCAGGCCACGGTAGCCCACTATCTCGAAGCTGTGAAAGTGGCTGGATGCGAACTTGATGCATACCCCCATCGAGGCGAACAAGAACGCACCCGCGACCATCCACAGGGCCTGGATGGGGCGTTCACGGCGCGCAGGATTAGCCTGCAACGCGGCCAGCCGGCATGCCCATGCAGGCACGGTACCACTCGTGGAAGTGCTGCATGCCGTCTTCCATCGGGCTCTGGTAGGGGCCCACCTCGCTGGTGCCGCGCTGCAGCAACGCCTTGCGGCCAGCGTCCATGCGCTCGGCGATCTCGTCGTCCTCGATGGCCGTCTCCATATAGGCCGCGCGCTGCGCTTCCATGAACTCGGGCTCGAAGGCGGCGATCTCTTCCGGGTAGTAGAACTCCACCAGGTTGAGCGTCTTGTCTACGGCGATCGGGTGCAGGGTGGAGACCGTCAGCACATGCGGGTACCATTCGACCATGATGTGCGGATAGTAGGTCAGCCACACCGCGCCATGCTCGGGCAGGCGGCCCTCGCGGTGGCGCATCAACACCTCGTGCCAGCGCTGGTACACCGGGCTGCCAGCCTTGGCCGCCAAGTTTTGCACTCCCACGGTCTGCACCGAAAACGCCGGCGCAAACTGCCAGCGCAGGTCGTCGCAGGTGACGAAATTGCCCAAGCCCGGGTGAAACGGCACGACATGGTAATCCTCTAAGTAAACCTCGATGAAGGTCTTCCAGTTGTAATGGCACTCGTGCAGCTCGACGTGGCCAAGCACCATGCCGTCGAAGTTGAATACGTCAGCCACCTGCATCCCGCGCAGATCGCCAGCGATGTCGCGCCCGTTGTCTTCGAACAGCAGGCCGTTCCATTCGCGCAACGTCCAGCGCTGCAGATTCAGGCAAGGATCCTGGGCAAAGTGGGGGGCCCCGATCAGCGTGCCTGTGGGCAGGTTGTGGCCCAGGCCGCCGCTGTAGGTCCAGCGGTGCAGCGGACAGACGATATGCCCGCCGGCGTGCGCCTGCCCCTCGTGGTTGAGGTTGCCGCGGCCTTTGAGCATCACGGCCTGCCGGTGGCGGCAGACGTTGCTGATGAGCTCGACTCCGCGCTCGGTGCGCACCAGGGCGCGGCCTTCACCTTCCTGCGGGAGCGCGAAATAATCCCCGACGTTGGGAACCGCATTGACGTGCCCCACATAGCGGGGCCCGGACTGAAAGATCGTCTCCAGTTCGCGCTGGAACAGCGCCTCGTCGAAATACACGGACACCGGCAGTTGGCTTTTTGCCTGCTGCAATGGAAGACTCAAATCGGACATGATGATCCTGACCTCAGACTCCCCCCGATGACGGGGTGTACAAGCGCGACAGAAACGTGGGGACGATTCGGCGCAGGGTTGCGGAAACACACCTCCTTGTGGGGTGAAAGCACTGTCCCCCGCCAGTCCGGACATATCCAGACCGCGGGGGACGACAAATTTTACCCCCGCTCCTGTCGCGGGGCAAGCCACTACAATTCAAAAATGGATTGAGCTGGATCGAAAATGGCATGGCCTGTGCCATCACGCGCCACCACGCGCCACCACGCAATAGACCCGGATATGCCAAGTACCCCGTCCCCTCTCGCCGTTGCCGACCGTGCTGCGCCCCCCGAAGCCTTGCCTGAGACCTACGAGGCAGCGGTGCAGGAGCTCGAAGCCCTGCTGGCGCGGCTGGAGTCAGGGCAGATGCCGCTGGATGACCTGCTTGGCGCCTACCAACGTGCCTGCGCTCTGTTGGCGTATTGCCGCTCGCGCTTGGAGGCGGTCGAGCAGCAGATCCGCGTGGTGGATGGCCAGCAAACCCAGCCCTGGGAGCCCGACGCATGATGGATGTGGCGCTGCCGGCAGCGTCCGTGGCCGAGCTGGGGGAGTGGATGGCGCGGCGCCTGGAGCAGATAGAGGGGTTTTTGGACGCGCACCTGCCCGCCGATGCGCCCGCTGGGCTCGGCGAGGCCATGCGCTACGCCGTGTTGGACGGGGGCAAACGGCTGCGCCCCTTGCTGGCCCTGGCGGCCTGGGAGGCGGTCTGCGGCGATGCCGATCCGGCGGCAGATGCCCCCGTGTGGTCGGTCGCTGGGGCGGTCGAGCTTATTCACGCCTATTCGCTGGTGCACGATGACTTGCCCTGCATGGACGACGATGTCCTGCGGCGTGGCAAGCCGACGGTCCATGTTCGTTTCGGTGTGGCACAAGCCCTTCTGGCGGGCGATGCGCTGCAGGCGCTGGCCTTCGAGTGGTTGGTCGCGTCGCCCTGGGCGCAGGCCGATCCGGCGTTGGCTGTGGCGCTGACGCGGGAGCTGGCCGTGGCGTCGGGCGCGGCGCGCATGGCGGGCGGGCAGGCCATCGATCTGGCCGGGGGCGGACAGAGCCTGGACCAGCCGGCGCTGGAGGATATGCACCGCCGCAAGACGGGCGCGCTGTTGCTGGCCAGCGTGCGCATGGGCGCATTGGCGGCCGGGGCGCAAGGCGCTGCGCTGGCAGCGTTCGATCGCTATGGCCGCGCGCTCGGCTTGGCCTTCCAGGTGATCGACGACGTGCTCGATGCCACGGCCGACTCCGCCACGCTGGGCAAGACGGCGGGCAAGGATGCGGCCGCCGACAAACCCACATTTGTTTCACTGCTGGGCGCCGGGCCAGCGCGGACTTATGCGCAGACGCTGCTGGCGCAAGCCCTGCAGGCACTGCAAGACCTGCCGGCGCAACCGACGCAACGCCTGGCGGCGCTGGCGCGCTGGGTGGTACAGCGCCGGTATTGACGGTATCGACAGGGGGATAGCCATGAACGGATTGCTCTCGTCCATCGACTCACCGGCCGATTTGCGCCGGCTGACGCGCCCCCAATTGCGCCCGTTGGCCGATGAGCTGCGCGAGTTTCTGGTGCAAAGCGTGGCGCGCACCGGCGGGCACTTCAGCTCCAATCTGGGGACGGTGGAGCTGACGGTCGCGCTGCACTATGTGTTCGACACGCCGCACGACCGGCTGGTGTGGGATGTCGGCCACCAGACCTATCCGCACAAGATTCTGACTGGCCGGCGCGAGCGCATGCACACCCTGCGCCAGCTCGGCGGCATCAGCGGTTTTCCGGTGCGCAGCGAAAGCGAGTACGACGCCTTTGGCACCGCGCACTCGTCCACCAGCATCTCTGCCGCACTGGGCATGGCCCTGGCGGCCCAGGCCAAGGGGGAGCACCGGCGCGCGGTCGCAGTGATTGGAGATGGCGCCATGACGGCGGGCATGGCCTTCGAGGCGCTCAACAATGCGGGTGTCACCAAAGTGCCGCTGCTGGTCGTGCTCAACGACAACGACATGTCGATCAGCCCGCCAGTGGGCGCGCTCAACCGCTACCTGGCGCAGCTCATGAGCGGGCGGTTTTATGCGGCGGCACGCAGCGTCGGCCGGCAGGTGCTCAGTGTGGCGCCGCCGCTGCTGGAGTTTGCGCGTCGCTTCGAGGAGCATGCCAAGGGCATGGTCATGCCCGCGACGCTGTTCGAGAAATTCGGTTTCAATTACATCGGCCCCATCGACGGGCACGACCTCGAATCGCTGGTGCCCACCCTGGAGAATATTCGTCGCCTGCTTGACGACGGTGCGGGTCCGCAGTTCCTGCACGTGGTCACCAAAAAAGGACAGGGCTACAAGCTGGCCGAAGCCGATCCGATCGCCTACCACGGCCCGGGCAAGTTCGACCCGAAGATCGGTATCGTGCCCCCAGCCCAGGCGCCCAAGCCCACCTTCAGCGCGGTGTTCGGCCAGTGGCTGTGCGACATGGCTGAGCGTGACAAACGGCTCATCGGCATCACGCCCGCGATGCGCGAGGGCTCGGGCATGGTGGAATTCCACCGGCGTTTTCCGGACCGTTACTACGACGTCGGTATCGCCGAGCAGCATGCGGTGACGTTTGCGGCCGGACTCGCGTGTGAGGGCCTCAAGCCCGTGGTGGCGATTTATTCCACCTTTTTGCAGCGCGCGTACGATCAAGCCATTCATGACGTGGCGCTGCAGAACTTGCCGGTGGTGTTTGCGCTCGATCGCGCGGGTATCGTCGGCGCCGACGGTCCGACCCACTGCGGGGCCTATGACATTGCGTTTCTGCGCTGCATTCCCAATGTCGCCATCGCCTGCCCGTCAGACGAGGCCGAGTGCTACCAGCTGCTGACCACGGCCTATGAGCAATCGCATCCGGTGGCGGTGCGCTACCCGCGTGGCGCGGGCATCGGCGCGGCCCTGCCGCGCGAGCCCCAGGCGCTGCCCTACGGCCGCGGCGAGGTGCGTCGGCGGGGCCGTGGGGTGGCCATCCTGGCCTTCGGCACCCTGTTGCACCCGGCGCTGCAGGCCGCCGAGGCGCTGGGTGCGACGGTGGCCAACATGCGCTGGGCCAAACCTTTGGACCGCGATCTGGTGCTGGAGCTGGCGCGCGACCACGACGCGCTCGTCACCGTGGAGGAAGGCGCCATCGCCGGCGGTGCCGGGGCCGCGGTGATGGAGTTGCTTGCCGCCGAAGGTGTGGTGCGACCGGTGTTGCCGCTGGGGCTGCCGGATCGTTTCATCGAGCACGGCGACCCCGCCTTACTGTTGGCGCGGCTGGGACTGGATGCAAGCGGAATCGAGCGCAGCGTGCGCGATCGCTTGGGCCAGTATTTGGTGTCGCCCCCGGTGCTTGAGGTGGTGTATCCTGTCGCCTGAGCGGCGCCGACGGCGCGGGCATGTGGCATGAGATGATTTGCATGAGACGATTTGTTCGATGCTTGAAATAAATTCAAGAGCCCCGGGGAAAGCCTCTTGCTCAGGGTAAACACGCGCGCTGCGGCTGGCAACCGTCCCCTATAGTCGCGGCCGCAGCGTCGTCGGCCCCCCTCGGGCCGGAGGCGATCTTCAATTCAACGTCAAGGAGTTTTCCGACATGGATCGTCGTTCCTTAATCAAGCACGCCGGTGTGGCCGGTGTCCTGGCGGCTGCAGCCGCGCCCGCGGTGCATGCCCAGCCCACGATTCGCTGGCGCTTGACCTCCAGCTTCCCCAAGTCGCTCGATACCATCCACGGTGCGGCCGAGGTGTTTGCTAAAACCGTCAACGCGATGTCGGGCGGCAAGTTTCAGGTCACGGTGCATGCCCCGGGCGAGTTGGTGCCGGCCCTTGGCGTCGTCGATGCGGTGCAACAGGGCACGGTCGAGGCTGGTCACACCGCGCCGTACTACTTCTTCGGCAAGGACGATACCTTCGCCATTGGTACCGCCATTCCGTTCGGCATGAACAGCCGCCAGCTCACTGCCTGGTTCTACGACGGCAACGGCATGAAGCTGATGCGCGAGTTCTACGACCAGTACAACATCGTCAACTTCCCTGGCGGCAACACCGGTGCGCAGATGGGGGGGTGGTACCGCAAGGAGATCAAGGGCCCGGCTGACATCAAGGGCCTGAAAATGCGCATCGGCGGCTTTGCTGGCAAAGTGCTGACACGCATGGGCGCGGTGCCCCAAAACATCCCGGGTGGTGAGACCTACCAGGCGCTGGAAAAGGGCACGATCGATGCCACGGAGTGGGTCGGACCTTACGACGACGAGAAGCTGGGCTTCTACAAGGTGGCCAAGAACTACTACTACCCAGGGTGGTGGGAAGGTGGCGCCCAGCTCGATTTCTACATCAACAAGAAAGCCTACAACGATTTGCCAGCCGACTACAAGGCGATGGTGGAGGCTGCAGCCAGCCATGCGCATGTGACGATGCAGGCGATGTACGACGCACGCAACCCCGCAGCGCTCAAGCGCCTGGTGGCCAACGGCACCAAGGTGTTGGCCCTGCCCAAGAATGTGATAGATGAGGCCTTCAAGCAGGCCATGGCCCTGTACGACGAGCTAAGCGCCAGCAACCCCAGCTGGAAGAAAGTCTACAGCGACTATCGCAACTTCCAGCGCGAAGCCAACCTGTGGTTCCGCTTCACCGAGGCGCGCTTCGACAGCTATATGCAAAGCGCAAAACTCTGAGTCCGCTGACACGCACCGGGCCGGCTGACAAGCTTGGCCCGAAGCGATGCGCAACCCCGCGCGAGCGGGGTTTTCCATTCTGTGGCGCAGGCCATCTGTGTGCAAGGATCGGCTAGACTGCACATGGCGCGCGGACGCTGTGTCGGAGTGTTCACCATGACGTTGTTGTTGCGATTGACCCGGGCCATCGATGCCCTGAATCGAGCCGTGGGCTGGTTGGCCATGTGGATGATCCTGGGCGCCACCCTCATCAGCGCCGGCAATGCGATCGTGCGCCGTGTCTTCAGTACCAGCTCCAACGCTTGGCTGGAGGTGCAGTGGTACCTGTTCGCCGCCGTCTTCATGTTGGGCGGCGGTTACGCTTTCCTGCGCAATGCGCATGTTCGCATCGACTTCATCTCCAGCAAGCTTGGTGCGCGCGCGCGCAACTGGATCGATGTGCTGGGCATCGTCATCTTTGTCTTGCCGCTGTGTGTGATGATGGTCAAGCTCGGCTGGCCGCTGTTCGAGCGGGCCTGGGTCAGCGGCGAGGTGTCCTCCAACGCCGGCGGGTTGGTGCGTTGGCCGGTCTACCTGCTGATTCCGGCAGGCTTCACGCTGCTTGCGCTGCAAAGCGTCAGCGAGCTCATCAAGCGCGTCGCATTTCTCATTGGGGCCGGGCCGGATCCGCTGGACCACACGGGGCCGAGCGAAACCGAACTGCTGGCCAAGGAGATCGCCGCGGCCGAGGCCGAGCGCGCTGCCCGTGGCGGCGCCCCCAAGTCCTGATGTCCCCCGGCGGAGTGTGACGCAATGATGGTTTTTTTGCACGACAACTTCGTGCCGGTGATGTTCGCCGGCCTGCTGGTCTTTCTGCTGACTGGCTTTCCGGTGGCGTTCTCGCTGGCGGCCACCGGTCTGTTTTTTGGCTTCATCGGCATGGAGATCGGGCTGTTCCC
>NZ_JARJMT020000117.1 GCF_029335975.1 Tepidimonas sp. | reverse complement strand
CGGCACGAATTCATCACGGTCGAGCATCTGCTGCTGGCCCTGCTGGACAACCCCAGTGCCGCCGAGGTGCTGCGCGCCTGCAATGCCAACATCGATGATCTGCGCAAGTCGCTGACCACCTTCATCAAGGACAACACGCCCACCGTGGCGGGGACAGATGAGGTGGACACGCAACCGACGCTGGGCTTCCAGCGTGTGATCCAGCGCGCCATCATGCATGTCCAGTCCACCGGCAATGGCAAAAAAGAGGTCACCGGTGCCAACGTGCTGGTGGCCATCTTTGGCGAGAAGGACTCGCATGCGGTGTACTACCTGCATCAGCAGGGCATTACCCGGCTGGATGTGGTCAACTACATTGCCCATGGCATCCGCAAGGGCGAGTCGCCCGAGCCCGCCAGGTCCAGCGAGGGCAGCGCCGCCGACAACGAAGAGGCCAGCGAGGCCAAGGGCAACGAGAAGGCATCGGTGCTGGAGCAGTTCACCCAGAACCTCAACCAATTGGCCAAAGATGGCAAGATCGACCCACTGATCGGGCGGGACTACGAGGTCGAGCGGGTGATTCAAATCCTGTGCCGCCGGCGCAAAAACAACCCGCTGCTGGTGGGTGAGGCCGGCGTGGGCAAAACCGCCATCGCCGAAGGGCTGGCGTGGCGCATCGTGCAAAAGGATGTGCCGGAAGTGCTGGCCGATGCGACGGTGTATGCCCTGGACATGGGGGCGCTGTTGGCTGGCACCAAATACCGTGGGGATTTCGAGCAACGCTTGAAAGGGGTGCTCAAGGCGCTGAAGGACAAACCCAGCGCCATCCTGTTCATCGATGAGATCCACACCCTCATCGGCGCCGGCGCGGCTTCCGGCGGTACGCTGGATGCCTCCAACTTGCTCAAGCCCGCGCTGTCCAGTGGACAGCTCAAGTGCATCGGTGCGACCACTTTTACCGAGTACCGGGGTATTTTCGAGAAAGACGCCGCGCTGTCGCGGCGCTTCCAGAAGGTGGATGTGGTCGAGCCCACGGTGGAGCAGACGATCGAGATCCTCAAGGGCCTGAAGTCGCGCTTCGAGGAGCACCACAGCGTCAAATATGCCGCTGCGGCGCTGCAGGCGGCAGCCGAACTATCGGCCAAGTACATCAACGACCGCCACCTGCCCGACAAAGCCATCGACGTCATCGACGAAGCCGGGGCGGCGCAGCGCGTCGTGGCCCCTTCCAAGCGCAAAAAGACCATCGGCAAGGCCGAGATCGAGGAAATCGTCGCCAAGATCGCGCGCATTCCGCCGGCCAGCGTCTCCAGCGACGACCGTGGCAAGCTGCAAAATCTGGAGCGCGACCTCAAGTCTGTGGTGTTTGGTCAGGACAAGGCGCTGGAGTTGTTGGCCTCCTCCGTCAAGATGGCGCGCTCCGGCTTGGGCAAGCCCGACAAACCGATCGGGGCGTTCCTGTTCAGCGGCCCCACGGGCGTCGGCAAGACCGAAGCGGCCCGGCAACTCGCCTACATTCTGGGTATCGAGCTCATCCGCTTCGACATGTCGGAGTATATGGAGCGCCATGCGGTCAGTCGCCTGATCGGCGCGCCGCCGGGCTACGTCGGCTTTGACCAGGGCGGTCTGTTGACCGAAGCCGTCACCAAGAAGCCGCACTGCGTTCTGCTGCTCGACGAGATCGAAAAGGCCCACCCGGACATCTTCAACGTGCTGCTGCAGGTGATGGACCACGGCACGCTCACCGACAACAACGGACGCAAGGCCGACTTCCGCAACGTCATCATCATCATGACGACCAATGCCGGCGCCGAGACGATGAACAAGTCCACCATCGGTTTCACGACGCAGCGCCAAGCCGGCGACGAGATGGCCGACATCAAGCGCCTGTTCACGCCAGAATTCCGCAACCGGCTCGACGCCATCGTCAGCTTCAAGCCGCTGGACGAGCAGGTCATCCTGCGCGTGGTGGACAAATTTCTGCTGCAACTGGAGCAGCAGCTGGCAGAGAAAAAGGTGGAGGTCACCTTCACCGATGCGTTGCGGCGCCATCTGGCGAAGAAGGGCTTCGACCCGCTGATGGGGGCGCGTCCGATGCAGCGCTTGATCCAGGACACGATTCGGCGTGCGCTGGCAGACGAACTGCTGTTTGGCCGGTTGGTAGACGGCGGGCGCCTGACGGTGGACGTCGAGACGCCCGAAGGTGGCGAGCCTCAGGTCAAACTCGACATCCAGCCGCTGCCGAAGAAGGACCGCAAAGCCGAGCCAGCCGAGCCGCAGGAAGCCACCACCGATTGATCGGCACCGGCTCGGGCCAACCCCAGGCCGAGCCGGGTCAGCCGACACCCAGCCGCGCCCCCTCGCGCCGCAGCAGTGCGTGCTTGCGCTCGATCCCCCAGCGGTAGCCTGTGAGGCCGCCGTCGCTGGCGATCACTCGGTGGCACGGGATCACCACCGCCAGCGGGTTGGCACCGCAGGCTTGCGCCACCGCCCGCGTGGCACGCGGGGCACCCAGACGATGGGCGACCTCGCCGTAGCCAAGGGTCTGGCCCGGTGCGATGGTGCGCAATACCGCCCACACGCGCTGCTGGAAAGCAGTCCCACGGATGTCCAGCGGCAGCGCAAAATCCTGCCCCGGGGTTTCGACGAGCGCGGCGACCGCGTCCGCCCATACGCGGTAGGTGCGCCGGCCATCCTGGATGGCTGCGCGGGGAAAACGCCGGCGCAGATCGGCCTGCCAGGCGTCGTCCGCGGCCCCCAGCGCGACGGCACACAGGCCAGTCGGGCTGACGGCCACCCGCACCTTCCCCAAGGAGCCGTAGGCGACAGCCGTGTGGAGGGTTTCTGGCGCAGGGGCGAAGGATGGCACAGATGGCATGGGCGACATGCCCCCACTGTACGCCAAACCGTGCCCCCTGACCCCATGTGCTTCGACGTGGCTGGTGCGGCGCTGCGCAGCGGTTAACATGCCCGGGTGACCCAGACCGCCCACACCTTTTTTTGGCACGATTACGAAACCTTCGGTGCCGATGCGCGGCGTGACCGCCCCGCCCAGTTTGCCGGCTTGCGCACCGATGCCGAGCTCAACCCGATCGGGGAGCCCGTCATCTGGTATTGCCGCCCGGCACCGGACTATTTGCCCGACCCGCAAAGCTGCCTGATCACTGGCATCACGCCCCAGCTCTGTTTGGACCGCGGCGTCACCGAGCGCAGCTTTGCCGAGTTGATCCTGGCCGAGCTGCAGCGCCCCGGCACCATCGGAGTGGGCTACAACTCCATCCGCTTCGACGATGAGTTCACCCGCTACCTGTTGTGGCGCAATCTGCTCGACCCATACAGCCGGGAGTGGCGCAATGGGTGTGGCCGCTGGGACATCTTGGACGTGGTGCGCATGACCTGGGCATTGCGCCCGCAAGGCATCGAATGGCCGCGCCATCCCGACGGGCGGCCGAGTTTTCGCCTCGAGGATCTGACGGCAGCGAATGGGCTGGCCCATGTTCAGGCGCACGATGCCTTGTCGGATGTGCGAGCCACCATGGCGGTGGCTCGTCTGATCCGCGAGCGCCAGCCCCGCCTGTTCGAATACGCCTTGGGCTTACACCGGCGCGATCGCGTGATGCAGGTGTTGGGCCTGCCTGCTGCGGCAGGCCAGGCGCGCCCCTTCGTGCATGTGTCCGGGCGGTTTTCTACCGAGCGGGGTTGCTTGGCAGTGATGTGGCCGCTGGCCAGCCATCCGTTTAACCGCAATGAGCTGTTGGCCTGGGATTTGGCGCACGATCCGCGCGTGCTAATCGATTTGCGACCGGAGGAGGCCCGTTGGCGCCTATTCACCGGCCAAGCGGACCTGCCTGCGGGCGTGCAACGGCTCGCGCTCAAGAGCATTCACCTCAATCGCTCGCCCATGGTGGTGGGCAATCCAGCGGTGTTGAGAGACAGCGCCGCCGAGCGTTTTGGGCTGGATCTGGGGCTGATCGAGCGCCACGCCGCCTATGCTGCCGAACTGCCCGATCTGGGGCCGCTGTGGGCCGCAGTGTTTGATCGCGGATACCCATCCGAACCCGCCGATGTGGACGGCGCGCTCTACGATGGTTTCCTCGGTGACGAGGACCGCCGCCGGCTGGCACGGCTGCGCCAGCTCGATCCCGCTGATCCAGCGTGGCAGCGGCTCGGGTTCGATGATCCACGGCTGCCGGAGTTGGTGTTTCGCTTCCGCGCCCGCAATCACCCCGGGTCGCTGCGGGACGATGAGCAGGCGCGCTGGCGCGCCCACTGCCGGGACCGTTTGATGAATGGCAGCGGAGGATTTCCCCCGTTGGCCGCCTATCTGGGGCGGTTGGACGAATTGGCCAACGCGGCTCTCGAGCGCGGT
>NZ_JARJMT020000159.1 GCF_029335975.1 Tepidimonas sp. | reverse complement strand
GACGCTTCGATCGTCACCAAAGCCTGAGCGTCGAGCGGTCGATCGCGATCGGCAAACAGGCGCGACGCTTGCCGCAAGCGAGCGCGGTCGAGCGCGTTGCGAATCGAGCGCGCATTGGCAAAATGCGGCTGACGCATCCGTAGCACAATATACTCGTCCAGCGCCTGTCGCGCCTCTGGCGTCAGCGTGTAATGCCAACCGGCAAGCATTTTGTCGGCGATTAGACCCAGCTCCTCGGCGCTGTAATCGGGAAAATCGATGTGGTGTGCAATCCGACTGGACATGCCAGGATTGGATTTGAAGAAGGTATCCATCCGGTCTTTGTAGCCAGCCAGGATCACGACCAAATCATCGCGTTGGTTTTCCATGACCTGAAGTAAGATTTCGATGGCTTCAGCGCCATAGTCACGCTCGTTTTCAGGCTTGTAGAGATAATAGGCCTCGTCGATGAACAACACCCCACCCATCGCCTTTTTGAGTACTTCGCGGGTTTTGGGCGCCGTGTGACCAATATACTGGCCCACCAGGTCGTCGCGCGTCACCGCGACCAGGTGCCCCTTGCGGACATAGCCGAGCCGGTGCAAGATCTCTGCCATGCGCATGGCCACCGTAGTCTTGCCCGTGCCGGGATTGCCGGTAAAGCACATGTGCAAACTGGGCGGCTGCGCCTGCAATCCGACATTGCGGCGCAACCGGTCGATCACCAGCAGGGCCGCAATGTCGCGAATGCGCGCTTTGACAGGCGCGAGACCGACCAAATCGTGCTCCAGCTCGGCGAGCACCGCTTCCACCTGGGTCTGAGCGAGCACCTGCCCCACCGAGCGCGCCTCGGCCAGCGGGTCAGCCAAGGCACCCTCGGCCTGACCAGCCTCGCGCGGCGCTTCGGCAGCGCGCATTTGTCCAGGGATAAAGTAGCTTGGCTGACTCATCGCAGACTCACCGTCGTCTCAGAGACTCAAGCCCCATAGCGCTCGCCTTCAGGGCGGTCGGTCGCATAACTGGAAATGCGATAGCGCATCGTGCGTCCTTGTGTTTCGGTGCGAGCGATGCCGAAGCCCGGCTCATTCTTGGGCCGATTGACGATGAAGCTCATCGCAATCGATTCAACGCCGCGCGTCGAGTCGAAGGCCATCAACCGGATGTAGTGATTGGGGAAGGTTTTGCGGCATTCGTTCATCTCCATCAAAACGCCTGCTGCGTCCTGGAGATCGAACATCGGCATGCCCCACATTTCCCAGTAGGTGTTGCGCGGATGTGGATCATCGGTGTACTCGACGCTCCAGGCGTAGCCCTTGCGAAGTCCGTACTCGATCTGAGCGCGGATCTCGTCATCGGTGAGATCGGGCAGGAAGCTGAACTGGCCTTGGGTCAGGCGGCCGGTGGGATTGGTCATCATGATGGAATTCTCCTGAAATCGCTACGTTCGCGGTGGCTCAGTGGGTCGTGCCCGGTGTGACGGCGAAATCGCTGGTGTCCGTCGACGTGTAGTTGAAGGTGACCTCACCCCAGGTGTCGAGCGCAGCCTTCAGCGGTGCACAGGTTTGGGCCGCCTTGCGCAGGATCTCTGGGCCTTCGTTTTTGATGTCTTTGCCTTCGTTGCGCGCCTTGACCATCGCTTCGAGCGCAACCCGGTTGGCCGTCGCTCCGGCCTGGATACCCATCGGGTGGCCGATCGTGCCACCGCCAAATTGCAGCACCACATCGTCACCAAACAGATCGAGCAGCTGGTGCATCTGACCGGCGTGGATGCCGCCGGAAGCAACGGGCATCACCTTCTTCAGGTCGCACCAATCCTGGTCGAAGAACAGGCCACGGGCCAGGTCCTGCTTGGTGTAGCTGTCGCGGCAAACGTTGTAGTAGCCCTGCACCGTCAGCGGGTCGCCTTCGAGCTTGCCCACCGCGGTGCCGGCGTGCAGGTGATCGACGCCCGCCAGCCGCAACCATTTGGCAATCACGCGGAAGCTCACGCCATGTGTCTTTTGCCGGGTGTATGTGCCGTGACCGGCGCGGTGCATGTGCAGAATCATGTCGTTGCGGCGGCACCACTCGCTCAGGCTTTGGATGCAGGGCCAGCCCACGATCAGGTCGACCATGATGATGACGCTGCCGAGCTCCTTGGCGAATTCGGCCCGCTCGTAGATCGCCTCCATCGTGCCAGCGGTGACATTCAGATAGCTGCCCTTGACCTCGCCCGTGGCTGCGCTGGCCTTGTTGACGGCATCCATCACATACAGGTAGCGGTCGCGCCAATGCATGAAAGGCTGCGAGTTGATGTTCTCGTCATCCTTCATGAAGTCCAGACCACCCTTGAGGCCCTCGTAAATCACGCGGCCGTAGTTGCGGCCCGACAGACCGAGCTTGGGCTTGGTGGTCGCACCCAGCAGCGGCCGGCCGAACTTGTCGAGACGTTCGCGCTCCACGACCAAGCCTGTCGGCGGGCCCTTGAAGGTTTTGACGTAGACCACCGGAATCTTGATATCCTCCAGGCGCGCCGCCTTGAGCGGCTTGAACGAGAACACATTGCCGATCAGGCTTGCGGTCATGTTCGCGATGGAGCCCTCTTCGAAGAGAATGATGTCATAGGCGACCCAGGCGAAATATTCACCCGGGCGACCCGGCACCGGCTCGACCTTGAAGCACTTGGCACGGTAGTTCTCGCATGCCGTCAATCGGTCCGTCCAAACCACGGTCCAGGTGGCCGTGGAGGACTCACCAGCCACGGCGGCAGCCGCTTCCACCGGATCGACGCCATCTTGCGGCGTGATGCGAAACAGGCAGATCGTGTCGGTATCCTTGGGCACATAGTCGGGTTGCCAGTAGCCCATCTGCCGGTACTTGAGGACGCCCGCGCTATAGCGCTTCTTGGCGTCGGTGATGACCGTGGAATCGGTCTTGATGCTGGTGTCATTCATCGGATGCGCTCCTCTTCGATCGTGGAGCGTTGCGCCTGCCAAGAATTCGGCTTTGGGTCGAGATACAGCGCAACGCAAAGGCATCGTAAATCGATACGTGGATAAGGTAAAATCACAAAAACTTTTTTGATCATCAGATAAACTGATCATGCACATCACGCTGCGTCAGCTGCGCATCTTTGACCGAGTGGCTCACTTTCGGTCGGTCTCGCGTGCAGCCGAGGCACTGCACCTGACGCAGCCGGCGGTGTCTATGCAGGTCAAGCAGCTGGAGAGCCAAGTCGGCATGGTGTTGATCGAGCAAATCGGCAAACGGCTCGAGCTCACCGAGGCAGGCGAAGAACTCTGGATGCACGCGCGACGCGTAGCCGCCGAGGTGGATGATCTGTGCGCCGCCATGCGCGCGCGTGCCGGGATGCAGCGCGGACGGGTGCGGCTGGCGGTCGTTGCCACAGCCAACTATTTCGTCCCTCAAGCGATCGCCGCCTTTCGGCGTCGCCATCCCGCCCTCACGGTCGAGCTGTCCGTGGGTAACCGCCAGAGCGTCTTTGCTCAGTTGAACGACCGGGCGGTGGATCTGGCCGTCGCTGGGCAACCCCCGGCGGACGCGGACGTCCATGCGGAGCCATTCCTCGACAATCCGCTCGTCATTGTCGCCGCACCCGAGCATCCCCTGGGTGGACGCAAGCGCGTGTCGGTGGCGGAACTCGCCCTCGAGCCCTTCGTTCTGCGCGAACCTGGCAGCGGCACGCGCGAAGCTTTCATTCGACACCTCGCCAAGGAATCGATCGAGCCGCGCATCGCTGCGGAGTTGCCGACCGTCGAAGCGGTCAAGCAAGCGGTGCAGGCGGGTCTCGGGCTGGGCGTGGTATCGGCGCAATCGGTAGAACTGGAATTGAGCGCCGCACGGCTGGTCACGGTGCCGGTGGTGGGCTTTCCGCTCATGCGCCAGTGGTATGTGATCGAGCGCCAAGGACACAACCTGTCGCGCGCCGCGCAAGCGTTTCGCGACGCACTGATCGAGACCTTCCGCGCGCCGCAACACGGTGTGCAGACCTGAGAGCGCGCTGGCGGCTGGACGGTCAGGACACCGGGGCAAAATCGCCGCTCGGTCACGGCGCTGTCGGCGCCCTCAGCGGCTGGATCAGCACCTCGCCGATGCGCCGGCCCTCGGTGGCGCGCACTTCGAACACCCAGCCGCCAATTTCGACCCGTTCTCCTGGCGTCAGCAAGCGCCCCGCCACCATCAGCATCAGCCCCGCTACGGTGTGGTAGCGGTCCTTGTCCTCGTCGGGCAAAGCGTCGATATCGAGCCGGGCCTTGAGTTCATGCACCGGCATGCTGCCATCGACCCTCCAGCTCCCGTCGGGCAGTGGGGTAGCCCAGGCCTCTTGTGGCTCCTCCGCCGATAACTCACCCGTGATGGCCTCCAGCAGATCCAACGGCGTGAGCAGACCCTGCACCACGCCATACTCGTCCACCACGAACACCAGGCGCATGGCGCGCGCGCGAAACTGCTCCAGCAGTTCCAGCCCGCTCAGGGTCTCAGGCACGAATGTCGCCGGCAACGCATCGCGTGCCCAGTCAGCCTCGCGCCCGCCGGCCTCGTCCAAGGCGATCAGGTGCGTCAGCGCAATGATGCCTTGCACATGGTCCAGCCCACCTCGGCACACCGGATACCAAGAATGCCCGCTCTGGCGGGCGTGGCGCAGCACCTCGGCCAACGGCTGGGCTGCTTCCAGCCAGTCGATGTCCGTGCTGGGCACCATCAAACTGCTCAGTTGCCGATCATCCAGCGACAACACATTGCGCACCATCCGATGTTGATGCTGCTCGATGATGCCGGCATCCACACCCTGCGCCAGGTGCGCCTCGATATCTGCCTCGGTCACATCTGCAGGCACCTCTGCCGGGATGCGCAATAGCCACAAAACCCCATTGGTGGACAGTGACAGCAGATCGACGAACGGCTTGGCGACTCTGGCCAGCACCAGCAGGGGCGGGGACATCCAGCACGCAATGCGCTCGGGTGCGCTCTGCCCAATGCGTTTGGCCACCAGTTCACCAAACACGATGGTGACGTAGGTGACGCCGACCACCACCACCGCCGTACTGAGCGCGCTGGCCAGACCCTCACTCATGCCCAGACTTTGCAGCGAGTGGCTCAGCCCAGATCCGAAGGCCCCCTCACCCACGATGCCGTTGAGCAAGGCAATCGTGGTGTTGCCCATCTGGATGGTGGAGAAAAACTGCGTTGGGTTGTCCTGCAAGCGCAGCACGGCTTGGGCACCACGGTGACCCGCTTCGGCCAAGGCCCGGATGCGCAAGCGGCGACTGGAGACGACGGCAATCTCCGTCATGGAGAAAACCCCGCTCAGGCCAGTCAGAAGCGCAATCAGCAAAGTATCCATAATCGAGGCATGGCACTGTACCTGATTGGTGACGTCCAAGGCTGCGACGGCCCGCTGCAGCGTTTGTTAGACGAAATCGCCTTTTCCCCCAGCCGGGACCGCCTGATCCTGCTGGGCGATGTGGTCAACCGCGGCCCGGCATCGCTGGCCGTGTTGCGTCGGCTGCGGGCGCTGGAGGGGGCGGCCGATGCCTTGTTGGGCAATCATGACCTGCATCTGTTGGCGGTGGCAGCCGGCGTGCGGCCACCGCACCGCAGCGACACGCTGGACGGCATCCTGAGCGCACCTGACCGCGAGGCCCTGCTCGACTGGCTGCGCCAGCGTCCGCTGGCCATGTCGGTACACGGCTGGCTGCTGGTGCACGCCGGCGTACTGCCGCAGTGGTCGGCAACGCAGGTGCTGTCGCTGGCCGCGGAGGTGCAAGTCCTGCTGCGTGGCCCCGATCTGGGGGACTGGCTACGCCAGATGTACGGCAACCAACCGGACCGCTGGCAGGACGATCTGCAGGGCCCCGCGCGCTGGCGCGTCATCGTCAATGCCTTGACGCGGCTGCGCTTTTGCACCGCCGACGGGGTGATGGAGTTTGCCACCAAAGACAGCTCCGCCAATGCTCCGGCTGGATACCTACCGTGGTTCGACGTGCCCGGGCGGCGCTGCGCGGATACGCCAATCGCGTTTGGCCATTGGTCCACCCTGGGTCCCCTGCAGCGAGCAGACGTGTTGGCGCTGGACACCGGCTGCATCTGGGGCGGTCGGCTCAGTGCTGCATGCCTGCCATATCCTCCCGTGACCGATGCACGCCAGGTCGAGATCATCCGGATACCGTGTCCTCAGGCTCAGACACCGGGGCGGGGGATGTGAGCGCTGGCAGCGGTGCACGCAACAGGGCTGGCACCTTGCGCTTGGGGCGGATATAGGCCGACAGGCCTTTCGGTACGGGGGCCTTGGCCGGTTGCTCCCATTCCGGTTGGACATCGGGTGGCAGGGACGGCTCGTACGGACGGTCGTACAACGGGTCTGCAGGTGCACGCTGCGCGGCCGCTGCGCGCACCGGGCGGGCCGCACGCGCCGCAGGCTCGGCGCGCGCAGGGGCGGCTGCGCCCTCGGCCTCGGGCCCCTGCCGCAGGCGCTGGCCGTCGTGGCGGTGCACGGATCGCCCACGCAGCCGGCGCTCGTCTTCGATGTCCAGCGGCTCGACCTCCACCTTGCGGCCGATCAGCTTTTCGATATCCGCCAGGCTGCGGGCATCACGGCCGCTGA
>NZ_JARJMT020000112.1 GCF_029335975.1 Tepidimonas sp. | reverse complement strand
TTGGAAGCACAAGGTGCTGGCGCTGGAGCCGCAGGCCGATCACGTGGTGCTGACCATCGAGACGCCCGACGGCATCTTCAAGACCGAGGCGTCGTGGCTGATCGCCTGCGACGGCGCCAGCAGCGATGCGCGCCGCATGATCGGGGCGGACTTCACCGGCCAGTTTTTCCAGGACCGTTTCTTGATCGCCGATGTGGTGATGAAGGCGGACTTTCCGACCGAGCGCTGGTTCTGGTTCGACCCGCCGTTCCATCGCGGCCAGAGCGTGCTGCTGCACAAGCAATGTGACAACGTCTGGCGCATCGACTTTCAGCTCGGCTGGGATGCCGACCCCAACGAAGAGAAAAAGCCCGAGCGCGTCATTCCGCGCATCCAGGCCATGCTGGGGCCAGATGTGCCGTTCGAGTTGGAGTGGGTGTCGGTATACCAATTCGCGTGCCGGCGCATCGACCGCTTCCGCCACGGGCGGGTGATCTTCGCGGGCGACGCCGCGCACCAGGTCTCGCCGTTTGGTGCGCGCGGGGCCAACAGCGGCGTGCAGGACTGCGACAACCTGAGCTGGAAGCTCAAGGCGGTGCTGGACGGCGACGCGCCCGAGGCCCTGCTGGACACCTACCACGACGAACGCGCCTACGCCGCCGACGACAACTTGCTGAACTCCACGCGCTCCACGGACTTCATCACGCCCAAGAGCCGCACCTCGCTGCGCCTGCGCAATGCGGTGCTGGAGCTGGCGCGTACCGAGCCGTTCGCGCGCCCGCTGGTCAACAGCGGTCGCCTGTCGACGCCGACGCCCTATGTGCACTCGCCGCTCAACACCCCCGATGCACAGACCGCTGAGCCATTCTCTGGCCGCATGACCCCTGGCACCAACTGCGCCGATGCCCCGGTCGAGGTGAATGGCCAGCCCGGCTGGCTGCTCAACCAATTGGGCCGAGGTTTCGTGCTGCTGAGCTTTGGCCCGGCCGAGCCGGTGCGCGTTGGCCGCGTCGAAGCCCAGGTCCTGCAGGTCGGGCGCGACCTGATCGACCGTGCTGGCGTGCTGACCCAGCGCTACGATGGCCGCCCGGGTACGGTCTATCTGATCCGCCCCGACCAGTATGTCGCGGCGCGCTGGCGGCGCTTTGACCGCGCGGCGATCGAGGCTGCGTTGGCCCAGGCGCTGGGCCATGCCCTGGCCTGAGCCGTTTTCCGCGACGCCCCGTTTCTTTCGGAGACCCGCCATGCCCTTGAACCGCCAACCCCACATCGCCGAGCCCGACGCCTTCTACGAAGAACTCATCAATGCCCAGCGCGATTTGGGTGACGAGCAGGCGGAGATGTTCCTCGCCAAGCTCGTGCTCATTTTGGCCAACCACATCGGCGACCGTGCCGTGTTGTCCGAGGCGATCGCGCTGGCGCGCACCAACACCCTTGCCAGTGCGGGCTGAGCGCCTGGACAGCTTTGCCCTATCAGGCGTGCCATCCCGCAACCACCCCTAGCCGCTCATGTCCTTGCTCAACGAAACCCACGACCCCGCCCTGCGCAGTTGGGTGGACAGTGCCAACCGCCCGGGTCACGACTTCCCCATTCAGAACCTGCCATTTGCCAGCTTTCGCCGCCGCGATCGCGGCGAATCCTGGCGCGGCGGGGTGGCGATCGGCGACGCCATCGTCGATCTGGCGGCGCTGCACCGGGCCCACCGCTTCGAGGGGCTGGCCGCCGAGGCGCTGGCCGCGGCTGCGCAGCCGCAGCTCAACGCGCTGATGGCCTTGGGGTCAGCCCACTGGAGCGCGCTGCGGCAGGCCCTGTCGCGGGCGTTGCGCGAGGGCAGCCCCCAGCGCGCCGTGATCGAGCCCTGTCTCGTGCCGCAGGCCGAGGCTGAGTACGGGCTGCCGGCGCGCATCGGTGACTACACCGACTTCTACACCTCGATTCACCACGCCACCAACATCGGTCGCCAGTTCCGGCCCGACAATCCGCTGCTGCCCAACTACAAATGGCTGCCCATCGGCTACCACGGCCGCAGCTCCAGCATCGGGGTGTCGCCGCAGGCCTTTCACCGTCCGTGCGGACAGGTCAAGGCACCGGACGCCGAGGCGCCCAGCTTCGCGCCCAGCCGACGGCTGGACATCGAGCTGGAGCTGGGCGTCTTCGTCGGTCCCGGCAACGCCCTGGGCGAGCCCATCCCGGTGTCGCAGGCCGAGGCACAGGTGTTTGGCATCGTGCTGCTCAACGACTGGTCTGCGCGTGACATTCAGGCCTGGGAGTACCAGCCGCTCGGGCCTTTCCTGGCCAAGAACTTCGCCACCACGATTTCGCCCTGGGTCGTGACGCTGGAGGCGCTGGCGCCGTACCGCGTCCCCCTCGAGCGGCCAGCCACCGACCCCCAGCCGCTGCCGTATCTGGACGATCCGGCCAACCGCGCGCAGGGGGCGTTCGACATCCGTCTGTCGATCGGCTGGCAGACGCCCCGCATGCGCGAGCTGGGCATGGCCGACCATAGGGTGGCGCAAACCAGCTACCGCCATGCCTATTGGACGGTGGCGCAGATGGTGGCTCACCACACCGTCAATGGCTGCAATCTGCAGCCTGGGGATTTGCTGGGCACTGGCACCCTCTCTGGCCCGACGCTCGACCAGGCCGCGGCCTTCATCGAGCTCACGCTCGGTGGCAAACAGCCGCTGAGCCTGCCCAGTGGCGAGCAGCGCAGCTTTTTGGAGGACGGCGACACGGTCGTGCTGCGCGGCTGGTGCGAGGCGCCGGGAGCGGCGCGCATCGGCTTTGGCGAGTGTCGCGGCACGGTGCTGCCCGCCCGCAGTCGGCCGGTCGATGGTGCCGAGTAACGTTTGCGCCCAGTAAACTGTCGCGCCTTTGGCGCATGCAAGACCCCTTGCCTTGCGCACCTCTCTTTCGGTTGGCGGCCTCTGTGCGGGGCACCTTCGCAGACGAAAACATGAAGATGACGGGTTCGATTTTTCGGCTTGCGCGCGGCTCGGCCATGCTCGGCGGCTTGCTGCTGTGCGCCATCACACTCATGATTGTGGTCAGCATAGTAGGCCGGGCACTGTCTGGCGTGGGGCTAGCACCGGTGCCGGGTGATTTCGAGCTGGTGGAGATCGGCACCGGGGTGGCGGTGTTTTGGTTCCTGCCATGGACCTACCTGCGCGGCGGGCACGCCACCGTAGACCTGCTCTACAACCGCCTGCCCGCCCCGCTGCGGAAAACCATCTTGCTGGTCGGCGATGGGTTGATGCTGGCTTTGTGGCTGGTGCTGACCTGGAAGCTCTGGGACGGGATGCTCGAAAAGCGTGAGTATCTGGAGACCACCTTCATCCTGCAAATGCCGCTGTGGTGGGCCTATGCTGCGGCTTTTGTCGGTGCGGTCATCGGCTGTTTGGTGTACCTCACCCAGACAGCGATCCATCTTGGACTGGCGCGCCATCCCGAGGGTTGGCCGGTCGAATCCGCTGGGGTGCACTGAGATGGCCGGAATCGAACTCGCCGCGTGGTCGTTTCCGGTCCTGCTGGCGCTGATCTTCATTCGCATACCCATCGGGCTGGCCATGGCCGTGTGCGGTCTGGTCGGGGCATACCTGGTGTACGGCACGCCCATGCCGCTGCTCAATCAGCTCAAGCAGGTAACGTTCACCACTTTTTCCAATTACAACCTGTCGGTCATTCCGCTGTTTCTGCTGATGGGGCAGTTTGCCGCGCTGGGGGGGCTATCGCGGTCGCTGTTCAAGGCGGCGCAGGCCTGGGTCGGCCACTACAAGGGCGGCATAGCCATGGCTGCCGTCGGGGCCTGTGCGGGTTTTGGGGCCATTTGCGGCTCCTCGCTGGCCACGGCGGCCACCATGGGGCAGGTGGCGCTGCCCGAGCTGCGCCGCGCGGGCTACTCCGGCGGTCTGGCCACGGCGTGTCTGGCTGCGGGCGGCACGCTCGGCATCCTCATTCCCCCTTCGGTGGTGCTGGTCATCTACGCCATCCTCACCGAGCAAAACATCGCCAAGCTGTTCCTCGCGGCGTTCGTGCCGGGCATTCTGGCCGCCATGGGCTACCTCATCGTGATTTCGATTTATGTGCGCCTCAAGCCCGACAGCGCTGGGCGCGTGGCACCCGTGCCCATGGCCGAGCGCTGGAAGGCCCTGAGCAGCACCTGGCCAGTGATCGTCATCTTCCTATCCGTCGTGGGCGGGATTTACAGCGGCCTTTTTACCCCGACGGAGGGGGCCGCCGTCGGCGCCTTTGGCACCGGCTTGGCGGCGTGGCTGGCCGGCGGGCTCAATGCCAAGACGCTGCGCGAGGCCATCTACGCTACCGCCGTGGCCACAGGCATGATTTTCATGATCGTGCTGGGTGCGGGGCTGTACAACACCTTTTTGGCATTGTCCCAACTGCCACAGGAGTTGGCCCAATGGGTGATAGGCCAAGGCCTGAGCCCTTGGCTGGTGCTCACCCTGATCCTCGTGGTTTATCTGCTGCTAGGCTGCGTCATGGATTCGCTGTCCATGATTTTGCTCACCATCCCGATCTTCTTTCCGATGGTCATGGGCTTGGACTTCGGCCTGACGCCGGAGGAGACCGCCATCTGGTTTGGCATCCTGGTGCTGATCGTGGTGGAAGTCGGCCTGATCACCCCGCCGGTGGGGATGAACCTGTTCGTCATCAACAACCTGGCCCGCGGGTTGCCGATCGTGCAGACCTACCGCGGGGTCACGCCGTTCGTGATCAGCGATCTGGTGCGCACAGCCATCCTGGTGGCCTTCCCCAGCATCACCCTGTTCGTGCTGCGGCTCGCGTCCTGAGCCAGGCGCGGCAGTGGGATCGGCGGTGGGCTAGGTCCGCCCGCTTGGCGCTGCCAGCCGCCGTTGTCCCCTGATGGGGGCGGCCAGCGCCGGCGCCGGGCCGCGGCTCGTCTCGGTGGCGGCCTCCGCTGTCGCACCAAGCTCAAACACCGACACCGCCTGCTTCAGCCGTTGCGCCTGCCCGCGCAGCGCCTCGGCTGAAGCAGCCGACTGTTCGACCAGCGCTGCATTTTGCTGGGTACTCTGGTCGAGCTGGCCCATCGCGGTATTTACCTGGCCGATGCCCTCGCGCCCGCCGCGGGACAGGCTTTCGGCCAGCGCGGCCACTTCGGCGTTGTCGCGCACCTGGCGCGCCAGCCAAAAGATCAAGATCACTTCGAAACCGGTCGGCACGACGACGTACACGGCGTGCAGGAGGATGTCCGGGATGTTCGGCTCGCTCAGGCGGTACAGGCCCCAGCCGGCCGCCTGCAGGCGGTCGAACGCCATGTGGTGCACCGCGAACAGCTCAGCCGACTGGTCAGCGTGCCACGCAGCGCCGCAAAGCCAATTGCCCCCGGCAACGACAGGCCGACCAGCCACGCCAACTCCGCCTCTAGGCTCAGGCCAGGGCGCTGCATCAGCAGCAGGGTTGGCACTGAGGCGATGGCATACAGCGCCAATGCGACGAGCATGGCCAGGTCACCCTGGCGGTAAATGGGCAACAACGGGTCGTGCGGGTTGGCGGCAGTCACCAAAATTCTCCTGGGATCGAACGAAGAGAAGCCTGGCGATTACGGTCGCCATCAACGACGTCTTTTTGAAAGTATGCCATGGTCATCCGTTTTTGATTTCGGGGTGGACCCGATCAGGTCTGGGTATCGCTCGCAGGGTTTTGGGGTGCGACGCGAGGACAGCGAATCAGGAAGGTCGTGCCGTGTCCCGCAGCGCTCGTCAAATCGATACGACCGCCGAGCAGGCCGGTGACCAAGTTATGCACGATGTGCAGCCCTAGTCCACTCCCGCCATGGCCCAAGCGGGTAGTGAAAAACGGGTCAAAGGCACGCGCCTGTACCTCGACTGCCATACCGCGGCCATCATCGGCGACCATCAGAGTCACCCACGTGTCGTCGGCTGTGGCCTTCACTCCAATGGTGCCCTGGTCGCGGCCTTCGAAGCCATGCAAGATCGCGTTCTGGATCAAGTTGGTCAGGACTTGTCCCAAAGGGCCGGGATAGCTGTCGAGCGTGATGCCGGAGGGAATGTCGATGTCGAGTCGGTACGGGGTGCGCTTCAGGGTGGGCTGCAGGGTCAGAGCGAGTTCCGCAACCAGCTCCCGCAGATCGAAGGTGCGCCGTTGGGTACTAGTCTGATCGACGGCCACCTGCTTGAAACTGCGCAGCAATTCCGAGGCGCGATGCAAGTTGCGTTCGGCGATGTCCTCGGCGGTATCAATTTGTTCCAACAATCGCGCCACGTCCGAGCGCCGCACGCCAGAATCCAGTCGCTGTGCAAAGTCCGTGACACTTTGGCGCAGCGTAGAGACAGCCATCAGGGCGTTGCCAATGGGTGTGTTGAGCTCGTGGGCGACCCCGGCCACCAGACTGCCCAGCGCGGCCAGCTTGTCAGCCTGTACGAGTTGGGCTTGCGCCAGGCGCAGCTCATTCAGCGCACGCTGCAGCCGCTCATTGGCCTCTGTCAGGCTGCGAGTACGGTGATGGATCTTTTCCTCCAGACTGGCGTTGAGGACGCGCAGCTCCTCTTCCAGCCGCTTGAGTTCGGTGATGTCGATATTCATGCACACGAACAGCGGTTCATCCACTGTCGGGCCAGGGATCGGGAATGTCGTTGAGTAGATCCAGCGCCGCTCGCCGCGACTGGTCCGAATCTCCCCTTCGAAGGGACCGAAAGCCCCCCCCGATCGCGCCAGGCGTTCGAGCAGGGCTTCGAATTGCGCCTGCTGCTGTGGGGAATAGTACAGATCCGCCGGCCGGCGCCCCAACGCTTGGTCGCGGGTAAAGCCCAGGATTTTTTCACTCGCTGGGTTCCATTCGAGGATGCGGGTCTGGCGGTCGTACACCTGAATCGCCACCGTGGGGCCGAGCTCCACGATGGAGCGCAGCTGCTGCTCCCGTTGCCGGATCTGACGCCCCATGTCTGCCAGCCCCTGCTCGAGCCGCGCCAGCTCCTCAATACGGCTGTTCGGCAGCGGCTGGGAGTAGTCACCGCGCGCTACGGCCTCGGCGAAACGGATGCTGGCGCGCAGGCGGCGTTGCACCCACGCCGAACTGATCGATACGCTCCCCAAAGCGGTCAGCGCGGCCAGACCCGCCACCACGGTTGACACCCAGAGCGTGCTGCGTATCGCGCTCTCGGCCATCTCCAGTGGATAGCCGACGAATACCACCCATCCGAGCCGCGGCAACTGCAGCGCATATCCTTCGAGACGCAAGCCCGCCACATCCAGCCGTCCCTGTGCGCTGCCATTGAGGCGGGCGTCGAACAAAACAGGTAGGTGTCCCAGGTTGCGGCGATACAGCCGGTCGCTCGGGTCGGGCGAGCGGATGACCTCGCCAGTGCGGTCGACGATCACCAGGTGTACACCTTCCAACGCCTGCAGGCCCAGCGCCGAGTCACCCAGGCGGTCCACCGAGAGTTCGGCTAGCCAGAAACCGTCCTCGGCGCGCACGGCTACAGCCACCACCGGCTCGGCGACCACCGGTGACAGGTATTGATCGCTCCAGGCCAGATCGCCGTGCTGGGTGACCGCTCCCAGAACCGGCAGATTACCGAGGTCATAGCTGCGCAAATCGGGCCGCGTCCGGTCCACGGTGGTGACGCCCCGACGGATGCGACCGTCCAGCGCAATGTCGTACAAGCCCAAGAACGCCGCCTCGTTGGCGACGGCTTGCAGCTCTAGCGGGCTAGCGGGGGTGGCGGCCGATCGCGCCCCGACAGCCAGGTGGGCCACGAAGCGAAGGGTGCGCTCGGCCAGCTCGAGATCGGTCTGCACCCGCAGCAGCGCCAGTCCGGCGGCGCGGCGTTGCTCCTGCGCTTGCTGCTCGCGCACTTGGGGCAGCCGCCAGTTCACCATCAGTACCGCAAGTGCAGCGATGGCGACCGCGATCACCAGCGCGAACTGCACGATCAGCACCAGTCGCAGCGAGACGGTACGGCGGCCGTTCATATACGCAGGGTAATGAAGCGTTGCCGACGCACTTGGGTGACGTACAGCAGACGATCACAGTCACCGGTGTCATCGAATACGATGGTGTTCTGTACTCCCTCGAAGCGCCGCAAACGAAGCCGCGTGTCTTTGAGCAGCTCTTGCCGGTGCTGCTCCATCGGCGCTTGCAAAACGACGCGGGCGGCGTCATAGGCCGCTGTCTCGGCAAATCCGGGCGTACGGCCAAAACGCGCTTGGAATGATTGTGCAGAGACCTGGTAGGCCGGGGCCTTGCTGTCGTGGTCGAAAAACTGGGTGACCATTGCACCTTCTATGGCCCGACCGCCCCCAAGGATCAGTTGATCGGTGGCAGCCCACTCAGCGGCGATCAGCGCGGGGCGCTTCGGGTGGTGGGCGCTGGCCTGCGCCAGCAAGGCCCCGTTGCGCACGGCCACACCGATGTCGCTGGCGGATCCAGTCAGTCCAGCGACCAGTGCCAAGCGCGGCGGGCGCGAGGCGCCGCAGCCCAGCAAGGCGGGGCCAGCACCCAAGCCCATGAGGCTGCCCGCGGCAGCTCCCAGCCAACGGCGGCGTTCGAACAAAATCGGCCGACTCATGGGTTGGTGCCCGGGAGCGCCCCGCAGGCACGTGCTTCGAGCCAGGCCCGCAACGGCTCGAAGGCCATCGGGCGGGCGATGCCGAAGCCTTGGCCCTCTTGGCAGCCCAGCGCCAGCAGCCGCTGGCGCACGGTCTCGTCTTCGATGCCCTCGGCCAGGACGCGCAGGCCGAGCTTGTGGCCGAGCTGGGCGATCAATTCGGCGACCCGCGCCTCACCGCCTTGTTCCAACCGTCGCACGAAAACGCGGTCGATCTTCAGGCAATCCAGCGGCAGCCGCTCCAGATAAGCCAGCGACGAGTACCCCGTGCCGAAATCGTCGATCGCCACCGATAGGCCTGCGGCACGAAGCCGCTGCAAAACACTCTGTACGACGTCTTCGCCCAGCATCGCCACCGATTCGGTGATCTCCAATTCCAATCGCTGCGAGGGCAGACCCAGCCGTTCCAATGTCGAGAGCACCCGATCGGCAAATGCCGCACCACCGAACTGGATCACGGACACATTGACGGCCACACGCCCCGGGTCGAAGCCCAGGCGCAGCAGGCGCAGCAGATCGTGGCAAGCGGTCTGCAACACCCAGTCGCCCAACGCGTCGATCAGACCAGATCGCTCGGCCACCGGGATGAAGGTATCCGGGGGGATCAGCTGCCCATCGTTGCGCCGCCAGCGCACCAGCGCTTCCATGCCAATCAGGCGGCCGCTGGCCAGCTCGATTTGGGGCTGGTAGACCACGAATAATTGGTTCTCGTTGAACGCGGCGTTCAGGCGTGTGAGCAACTCTGCGCGGTGGCGGGAGCGCACCGCCATATCCCGGTCGAACGCCACCCAACGTCCGCGATGCTGTTGTTTGGCGTGCTTGAGCGCGACCTGGGCGTTGCGCACGGCGTTCACACCCCGGCCCTCGAACAATTCATCGTCGCATGAGCCGATCGAAACCCGTACCCGAAAGGGTTGTCCGTCGACATCGAGCGGTGCGGTCAGCGCGGCGCTCAAATTGGCTGGATCCAATGCTCCCCGCGGGCCATACACCGCGAACGCGTTACCCGCAACCCGGGCCAACAGCACGTCCGAGGGCAGCAGCGTGCGAAGGCGCTGCGCGGCCGACTGCAGCACGCGATCGCCGAACTCATGGCCCATCAGCTCGTTGATGCCGCTGAAGTCGTCGATGTCGATCAGCGCCAGCCGGCGGGGCTGTCGGGCGTCGTGCGTATCGTCGTCGATCCGCTCGATCAGCTGAGTGCGATTGGGTATGCGCAGCAGCCCATCTTCGTAGGCTAAATGACGCAGCCGTTCGATCAACTCCAGGTTGCGCAGACACGCGCGAAGGTTGACGCAAAACACGTCGATCAGCTGCTTTGTCACGGTTTCCAGCGGGCGCCCCGTGTGCAAGTAAGCCGCCAGATCCAACCCCGCCCCGTCACCAGGGATGAAAAGCACCATATCGTCAGGGCCGAAAATCGAGCGGCGCTGGCTCAACGCTGCGCGCAGTCGGTCCATGGCGGGATGGTCGTGGCACGGCTCCACCGGCTGCCCGGTCTGACTGGCGTAGCGACCCGCCCTTGCCAATACCGTCGGCTCGGTTGTCGCGTCCGTGCTTTGTGCGCAGACCAACCCGTCCGGCGCAGTGTTGAGCAGCCGGGCAAGCTGGGCCAGCGCGCCGTCGGCGAGGCGTCGCAGCTCGCCCGCTTCCAACAACGCGGCGGAACCTTCGACGATGTGCTGCAGACCGCGGCGGCTGGCCTCGATGGTACGGATTTGTTCGTACGAGCGAAGCGCCGTCGTCAAGGTGGTCAGAAGGCGATGGCGCGTGACCTCGCCCTTGGACTGGTAGTCGTTGATGTCGTAACGCTGCAGCGTCTCGTGCTCGGGCTCATGACCAGGTTGGCCGGTGTGCAACACGATGCGCGTCGTAGTCATGCCGAGGTCGTGCCGGATGTGTTGCACTAACCCGAGCCCGGCGTCGGGCGTTTCCATGACGACGTCTAGCAGGATCACGGCCAGATCGCGGTCGTGGGCCAACAGCGTGCGCGCTTGCTGGGCCGAATGGGCATGCAGCAGTTCGATTGGACGTCCCAACAACCGGGTGTCGGCCAGCGCAAAATCGGTGGCGGCGTGCACATCCTGGTCGTCATCCACAACCAGCACGCGCCAGGCTGACGAATCTCCTGACGCCTCAGGGACGCTCGCTTCAGCGACTGATGGCTCCCACAGCAGCGGATCGTCGTTCGCTTCGGAAATGGGACTCGTGGCGGGCGCAGTCATTACCGTTGGCCTGATCCCAGGCGACGAGCGGAGCAGACCACGCCGCTCCAGCGGCGAGTCGCGCATTTTGATCCCACGACGCCTAGTATTGTTAGATCGGGTCGGGTCGTGATGCTTGGCCGCGACCGGCACTGTCAAAGCACAGACTCGACGCTGTGCTATTTCTACCACACTCCGATGTCGCGCTCGTGTCGTCATTCTGGTCGCCGAGACGCTCGGGTCATTTCGCTTGCGATCCGAGGGCGGCCGGCCCAGGGGGTGATGACCGACTATCATTGGGCCCGCGTCGGCGGACCTGGTCGCTCAGTCACAGGCTGTTGGTCATCGTTATCTATCGATAAAAGAGATTTCTCAGAGGACGTTTATGGGTCTGCGATTTCAAAAGACACCGGTTTGGTCTGTTGGCACCAAACTGTGGCTGGGCGTAGCGGCGGTCGTAGCGGGATTGGCAGTCGCCGTTGCGATGGCGGCGCTCACGTCGAGTCGACTGACCCGGGATTCGGAGGCCGCGTTGTCCTCGATGAGAGAAAAAGTGCAGCTCGCCGCCCGCTGGGCCGCGCTGACCGAAACCAACGTCACGCGGGTCCAAGCCGTGTTCGTCTCGGGCAGCTCCGCTCTGGAGGCGCTCTACAAAGAGCCGATCGCCGAAGGGGTGCGACAAATCTCGGAGCTACAAAAGCGTTTGGAGGCCATGTCGTTGACCGAGCCCGAGCGAGCGCTGATGACGCGGATCGCGCAACAACGCCAGGCCGTGCTCGATTCCCTGGCCAAGGCTGAGCAACTCAAGGCGCAGGGTCAGCTGGATGCGGCTTTGCAAGAGATCGAGCAACGGTTCAACCCCGGGGTGCAGCCGTATGTGGCCAGCCTGCACGCGTTCGCCGAACTCCAGGCCGAGTTGTTGCAGCAGTCCCAAGCCGTCTTCGCGCAGCGGCGCGTGCACAATGTCATGACGGCCTCCTCGCTAGTGGCCGTGCTGGTGTTGGGCATCGTTTTGGGTGCGGCCGTGTTGATTCGCAGCATCCGGCAGCCGCTGCATCAGGCAGTCGCGTTCGCGCAGCGCATTGCCGACGGGGATTTGACGGCCCAGCTGGCCAGTTCGCGTGGTGATGAATTCGGACAAATGATTACCGCCCTCAACGCCATGCGCGAGCAGCTCGTACAGGTGGTAGCGGATGTGCGCCAGGGAACCGACAACATCACGGTGGCAGCCCACGAAATCGCTGCGGGCAACCAGGATCTGAGCCGACGCACCGAACAAGCCGCCAGCAACCTAGAGCAGACCGCAGCCAGCATGGAGGAAATGGCCGAAGGCATCCGCCACTCGGCCCAGGCTGCGCAATCGGCCAACGAGCTGGCCACGGCGGCCGGGCGCAGCGCCGAGCTGGGCCGCGATGTGGTCAGCGGTGTCGTGCATACCATGACCGAGATTCAACAGGCCTCGCAGAAGATCGGTGACATCATCGCCGTCATCGACAGCATCGCGTTCCAGACCAATATTCTGGCGCTCAACGCGGCGGTGGAGGCGGCCCGTGCCGGCGAGGCGGGCCGTGGCTTTGCGGTGGTGGCGAGCGAGGTGAGGGCTTTGGCCCAGCGCAGCGCACAGGCTGCCCGAGAGATCAAAGACCTGATCCAAAACAGCGTCGAACGCGTTGGCGCTGGGGTGGAGGCCGTCCACCGCGCCGGCGATGTAATGCAAGCCATCGTGGAGCAGGTGGTGCGGGTGCGTGACATCATCCAGTCGATGTCATCGGCCGCGACCGAGCAGGCCGAAGAGGTCGTCCAGATCAACGCGGCTTTGGGTCAGCTCGACCAGATGACGCAACAAAACGCGGCGCTGGTGGAGCAAAGCGCTGCCGCCGCCGCGGCCATGAGCGAGCAGGCTCGCCAACTGTCCGAGGTGGTGCGGCGCTTCCGCCTAGACGCTGCCGATCAGGGGCACGCGCATATCCAGCGGCTGCGCGTCGAAGATCTGCATCGCTCAGGTGCGGCGCGCCGCCATGCTTCGTTACTGCCACCAGCCAAGGCCAACCCATGAATATTCAAGATTGGCGTGTTCGCACTCGTATTGCCGTCGGCCTTGGGCTGATTCTGCTCTTGGCGGTCCTCAGTGCGGGCATTACGCTTTGGCAGAACCAACAGATCAAGTACGAAACCAGCGAAGTGGCCAATTCGTGGATCCCGGCACTGGAAAACCTGGGGATCATGAAGGGCACGCTCTCGGATCACTACCGCTTGGTGGCCGATCGCATGGCGCAGCGTGACACCCGGTCATGGGCGGATTTTCGTGCCGCGATCGAGTCGCTCGAACGCCAACTGGCACAGGCCACCGAGGTGTATGCCCAGACACTGGAAACCTACCTTCCCGGCGATCCGCAAGCCGACGAGGAAAAGGCGCTATATGCTGCCTATCGGCAGGCGTACGCTCCGTACCAGGCGGCGGCGCAAGCGGGCTGGTCTGCGCTGGAGACTGCGGGCACGGCCGAGGAACGGAGCAGCCGGGCCCGCCATGTATTCGACAGCGAAACCCCGGCAGCATTCGCCACCGCCCCCGCTGCCATGGAGGCGATTCCTCCGTTCAACCTGCGCGGTACCGCGCAGGCGGCCACCGTGGCCGCAGCGGGGGTGGTGCGCACGGAGCGCCTCATGTTGGCGATCACGGCCGTGGTCGTGCTGGTGGGGGTGGGCCTCATCATCTGGGTGCCCATGACGGTGACCCAACCGGTGGACCAGGCGGTCGCGGTTGCGCGCGCCATTGCGGCGGGTGACCTGACGGTGGATGCCTCGACGCAGCGGCGGGATGAACTCGGTGTGCTGCTGGGCGCGTTGTCCGACATGCGCGACAACCTGCGGACTGTCGTGGGTCAGGTGCGCGACAGTGCGATGGCCGTCGCACACGGGGCTGCGGAGATCGCGCAGGGCAATCAGGACTTGTCCGTCCGGACCGAATCCCAGGCCAGCGCGCTGGAGCAAACCGCCGCCACCATGCAGGAAGTGTCGGGGAACGTCCAGCGCAATGCCCAGGCGTCAGGTGCGGCCGACGCGGTCGCCCAGGAGGCCATGGCCAGAGCGAGGCGCGGGGGCGAGACGGTCGAGCGGGTCGTCGCCACCATGGCCGATATCGAAACGTCGAGCCGCCGCATTGCAGAGATCACCGGTTTGATCGACGGCATTGCCTTTCAGACCAATATCCTGGCCCTCAACGCCGCGGTCGAGGCGACGCGGGCGGGCGAGGCCGGGCGTGGCTTCGCCGTGGTGGCGGCCGAGGTGCGTTTGCTGGCGCAACGCAGCGCGGAGGCGGCGCGGCAGATCAGGGAATTGATCACCGCCAGCGTGGAGCGGGTTTCACAGGGCACGGCGCTCGTGCACGACGCCGGCGTGGCTATCCGGGACATGATCGAGGGCGTCCAGCGCCTGGGCGGGCTGGTGGCGGAGATGAATGCCGCCAGCCGCGATCAGGCGGCCAGCATCGACCAAGTGGGCGCGGCAGTGGGGCAGATCGACCAGGGGACGCAGCAAAACGCCGCCCTGGTCGAGGAAACCGCCGCAGCGGCCGCCAGCCTGCGCCAGCAGGCTGACGAGCTGGTGGCCGCCGTGTCGCGCTTTCGCGTGTCCTGACTTCACAGATTGTCCAGGAAGCTGCGCAGCTTCTCGGATCGGCTCGGGTGCTTGAGCTTGCGGATCGCCTTGGCCTCGATCTGGCGGATGCGCTCGCGCGTCACGTCGAACTGCTTGCCCACCTCCTCCAGCGTGTGGTCGGTGGACATCTCGATGCCGTAGCGCATGCGCAGGACCTTGGCCTCGCGCGGCGTGAGGGTGTCCAAAATCTCTTTGACCACGTCGCGCAGGCCGGCCTGCATCGCGGCCTCCACCGGTGCGACATTCGCCGTGTCCTCGATGAAGTCGCCCAAGTGGCTGTCATCGTCGTCCCCGATGGGGGTCTCCATCGAGATCGGCTCCTTGGCGATCTTCATGATTTTGCGAATCTTGTCCTCCGGCATGTCCATCTTCTCGGCCAGGATGGAGGCGTCGGGCTCGACGCCGAACTCCTGCAGATGCTGGCGGCTGATGCGGTTCATCTTGTTGATGGTCTCGATCATGTGCACCGGGATACGGATGGTGCGCGCCTGGTCGGCGATCGAGCGCGTGATGGCCTGCCGGATCCACCACGTGGCGTAGGTCGAAAACTTGTAGCCGCGGCGGTATTCGAACTTGTCCACCGCCTTCATCAGGCCGATGTTGCCTTCTTGGATCAGGTCGAGGAACTGCAAGCCACGGTTGGTGTACTTCTTGGCGATGGAGATGACCAGGCGCAGGTTGGCCTCGATCATCTCGCGCTTGGCGTCGCGGGAGGTGGCCTCGCCTTCGTTCATGCGTTTGTGGATCGCCTTGAGCTGATCCAGCGGGACCACCACCTGGGTCTGCAGGTCGATCAGGCGCTGTTGTAGCTCCTGAATGGCAGGGATGTTGCGCCCGAGCACGGCGCTCCAGGGTTTGCCGGCGGAGGCCTGCCGCTCCACCCACTGCAGGTTGAGCAGGTTGGGCGGAAACTCGGCGATGAACTTTTCCTGCGGCATGCCGCACTTGTCGACGATGATGCGGCGCAGTTCGCGTTCCACTTTGCGCACCGTATCGACCTGCTGGCGCACCTTGTCGCACAGCGTCTCGATGGCCTTGGCCGTGAAGCGGATCGTCATCAAGGTGTCGGTGATGCGCGCCTGCACGGCCTGGTAGCGTGGCGAGCCCCAGCCGTCTTGTTCGTAGACTTGGCGCAGCTCTTCGAACAGCGTGCGGATGACGTCGAAGCGCTCCAGGGCCTCGCGCTTGAGCTCTTCCATCTTGCGCGTCAGCGCCTTGGATCCCCCCTTGCCATCGTCGTCGTCCTCGTAGTCGTCGAAGTCTTCCTCCGCCACATAGTCGTCGGCCTCGTCGGCATCGGCAAACCCGTCCACGACGGCCGAGATGATCGTCTTGCCCTCGCGGATTTCCTCCGCCATTGAAAGGATGTCGTGGATGATCGCGGGCGACTCGGAAATCGCGGCCATCATCTCGTGCAGACCGCTTTCGATGCGCTTGGCGATCTCGATCTCGCCCTCGCGCGTGAGCAGCTCCACGGTCCCCATTTCGCGCATGTACATGCGCACCGGGTCGGTGGTGCGGCCGAATTCGCTGTCCACGGTGGACAGGGCGGCCTCGGCTTCCTCCTCGGCCTCCTCCTCGGTGGTCACGGCGGTGGGGGCACCGGTCAGCAGCAGGGTTTCGGCGTCGGGCGTCTGCTCGTACACCGCCACCCCCATGTCATTGAGCAGCGAGACGACCACTTCCAGCGTCTCTTGCTCCACCAGCTTGTCGGGCAGGTGGTCGTTGATTTCGCCATGGGTCAGGTAGCCGCGGGTCTTGCCCAGTTTGATGAGCTGCTTGAGCTTTTCGCGGCGCAGCTTGGCTTCTTCCTCGGTCAGTACCGTGTCGTCCAGGCCAAACTCCTTCATCAGGGCGCGTTCTTTGGCCTTGGATAGCTTCATGCGCAGCGGCTTGGCCTTCTCGGCCGGCTCGTCGGCAACGGCCTCGACTTCCTCATCGACCAGGTCTTCATCGAGCTCGGCCAGCTCGGCGTCATCGAACACATCCGCTTCGGCCTTCTTGGTCGATTTGTGGCCGCGCGCGTTACTTGCTTTCGATGCCGCACCGGATTGGGCAGCCTTGGTGGCTCGGGCAGCTTTGGCGTCTTTGGCGGCGGGCGCGCCCGCGGCTTGGCCGGCAGCGGATGCGGGAGGGGATTCGACAGCAGCGTCGGCGCTGGCCTGAGGCGTCACGGCTGCGCCAGCCGCAGAGGCGGCCGCCGCTTTCGCTTGGCTTGTGCGCTTGCGCGCAGGCTTGGCGGGTGCCGACGTGGTTTCGGGGGTTTCGGCGGTGCTGGCAGCGGTTTTCTTGGAACGGGTGCTCACGGCAAACGCTTTCTGCCCAGTTCTGGCCGGGCCTGACAGATACGGACGAGTGGAATACGACCGGCGGGGACGGCACCGCCTGCGCGAGGGGATCCGGGTGGCGACACGCCCGCGCCCGGGCACGCAGACCAAGACGTCCACACCCAGCCACGCCCAAATGGGGATGACCGGCCGGTTTCGCAAGCGGGGTGGGCGAACATTTGGTGTGCAGTCCTTGCGGGGCGGGCGTCTCATGCGCCCTGGCCAACGGGGTGTCGTCCCGTGCGTGTCAACGGCGGCTGGCCCGTGGCGCCTGCCTCATCCGCTCAACCATATGGCCCTGTCCGGAGGTGCTGCTGTCGCACTTGCGAATCTTGGGATTATACCAAATCGAAACCTTGTTGCAAAAAAGTGCGCTCCGCCAACACCTCACGGTAGCGCACCAGTGCATCGGGATCGGAGCCGGCGCGGGCGAGCAACTCGGTCTCGAGCTGCTTGAGTGATTCGATGCGTATGCGGCGCAACAGCTCGCGCAGCTCGCGCTGCAGTTCGGCGGCATCGCGCGGACTGTCGCTGGTTGTGCCGTTGTCCAGCCGCTGCAGCCCGATGCCGCTGTCGTGCAGTGCCACGGCCAGCGCCTCGAACGGCTGGCCGCGCAGCCCTTCGCGCAGCGCAGCCCAGGGCTGTGGCCCTTGTTCGAGCCACTGCGCCTCCAGCCAGGCGAACAGCGCCCCGTGGGGTGGCGGCTGCTGTGCCAGCAGGGCGTGGTCGTCGGCGGTCAGCCAGTCCCAGGCCTCGGGCGTGGTCAGTACGATGCGTGCCACGCGGTCGCTGCGGCCAAGCAGCCCGCGTGCGGCGCGGCGCGCCTGCAGTGTTGCGGGGTCGGGCCGTGCGGGCCAACGCGCAC
>NZ_JARJMT020000089.1 GCF_029335975.1 Tepidimonas sp. | reverse complement strand
GCCGCCGCCGGGGCAGGCGCGGGGGCGGGGGCTTCTTCCTTCTTGCCGCAGGCAGCCAGGCTGGCGGCGGCGATCAATGCAGCGATCAGAGCGATTTTGTTCATAGGAGGTCGTTTCCGAGTCAGGGATACCGGGAATCTTCGTTACACATTCGTCGCCCCGCCGGCACGGGACAACCGTGGTTTGGGCGCATCGAATGGCCGTCGGCCCAGCGCCTAACCCGCGAATTATGGATCAACCTAGGGTTTACCCTTGTAAGCAAACGTAACGTTAGGCGTCCAGTCAGTACGGACGACGCTCGCTATACAAAGTGCGCCCGGCCCTTCGCACCGGTCGCCGAACGCCAGCAGCGCCGGGCCACCGCCGGTCATGCGAGCATGCGCGCTCATGGCCTCATCTTGGCGATACGGTGGCGGGGAAACGCCGTTGACCGTCACCAGTCCATGGACAGCCGCCACCACCAGTCCACGTCCAGGGCGTCTTGGGCCCATGCCAGTCGATCCAGGATCAAATCGCGCGTTATCAGGACAGCCATGACCGCTCTCCGTACCGTCCGCTCCCGTCGCAGAGCAAGCGCACCGCTCGCGCACATGACGCGCGTGAAGACGCTGCAAAGCGCGTAGCGACATCCTGCTCACCAGCGGCTAGGCCACCACCACAACTCTTGCTGATCCGGCAGATACGCCGCTCGCCAGGCCGAGCACTGCTGCTGCCACTCTGGATCGTCGCGCCAGCGGCTCGCCGCAAGGATTCGACGCACGCCATCAGAATAGTCCGCATCGAGCAGCCCGGCGGCATAATCCTGAGACAGATTGACGCTGGCGTGATACAGCGAATTGACGTCCGCTGTCGGCGTTTCGGGTCCGTCACCGAAGATCAGTGCCAGCGTATCGAGCGGATAAGTCGGTTCCATCGCTTGCTCTCCTTCACGGCGATCCGCGCGCCATTGCGCGCACACCGGTTGGCCCAGGCGCGCTCGAACGCATCCGGGGCGCTGCGGTGTCCATACAGCCCGCGCAGGCTCGCGCTTTCCCAATCCACCACCGCCACGGCGCCAAGCACGCGCGAGCCAAACACATACTGCAACCGCCCGCGGTGCAGCTGCACCGCCACATGCTTTCCCATCTCGATCACGCGCTGCGACATGAGCACATACGTCTGCTCGGCCTGGGCATCATCGCCATCGATGCCAAACTCACGCCGCGCGTGGCGCATGATGACCACCGCCGATTGGCACAAACCCTGGCGCAGATGCGGCGCCTCCCAGGCCAGCTGCCCGCGCCCGGCCTGACGTCTGAACGTCTGCGCCCGCTGACCGTGCTCCGCCGCGGAAAACGTCTCGATGAGCGCGCGGGCTTCGCGACTCACAGCTCCGCCAGCGCACGGCCAGCTGTCACCCGCTCCATCCTCTGTTGTCTGAACTCCGCCGGGTACGGCGGTCGGCTCTTGGGCATCTTGGACTCCTTCTTGCAACTGCGAGATAAGGTGTCCGTGAAAGCGGGGCAACTTCACTCGTGACCTGCCCCTGTTTTCCGTACCAGTGTTTCTGAGCAGTCCTGGGGGTTGAAGGTCAATCGTCGTTTTGTCTGCGAGGTTGGTCGGCCTTGCCCTTGGTCGAGTACGCGCGTGACGTGCTGGCCCGAGATGCTAAAGTCCACTGCAAGCTCTAAGGACTCCATGTTAGCGATGTCCACCACTGTCAGGCACTGGCTGCGCCAGCAGCCCAATCGGCGACGAACGAAGGCTGTTTGCCAAATGAGGTCACCCAAGGTAGCGTTGAGCTGGCTGGGCCACAGCGGGTGGCGGTAGCTGTCTGGCGATCGCCCCACAAGGTGTCCCGGTGGGCTTCGGCCAGCCGCTTCTTGCGCTTGGCGTCCTCGCCGTCGAGCTCCCGCAGGCGCTGGGCTTCAGAGACTCTCATATGCCGTTCTGCCCTTCCCCAGGCTGCCCCTACAGGACGGGTATGCGTCCCACGCCGAAATCTTCCGACGAAGACTGTACGATCATGCGAGATCTGACGGCGATTAAAGTGATTGACGCCCTACGCGGGCATCAGAGCGCGGCATGCAGCCAGCCTGCCTCAAACCACTGAGCCAGGACGGCGCGGGCATCGTCGCTGGCGCGCTGCACCTCGTCAGCCGACAGCGTACGCACATCCGCCAGCCGGCGCATCAAGCGGGCGTCGCGACCGCGCGCAATCAGCGCCTCGCCATTGATGAAGACATGGTGCTCGTCATAGGCCATGCGGGTGCGCCGGTCCAGCACGACGGCGCCGGGCGTCCAGGGGGCTTCGGCCGGCTCGAACCACACGCGCGGTTTGGGCTCGGTCAACACCTCGCCCAAGGCGCAGGCCAGCGCGCGCTCATCCGCCATCAAGCGCAGCAGCCCCTCGCGCGCGAAGGCCTGCAAAGCCGCCGGGATGCGGGCCGGTTCGGCCGTAGCGGGCTGACCGGGATCGCGGTACAAGACATCGTCCTCATGCTCCTCGGCCAGCCGCTGCACCAGCTCGGCCGCCAACCCTCCGCGCTGCGGTACGCGAAAGCCGATGGAATACGTCATGCAGTCATCGCCCACGGCCACGCCGTCGTGGGCCCAGCGCGGCGGCAAGTAGAGCATGTCACCGGGCTGCAGCACCCACTCCTGCTCTGGCTCGAAGCGTTGCAAGATCTTGCACGGCAAGTCGGGCCGCAGTGCCAAGTCCCGTTGGCGGCCAATGCGCCAGCGGCGCTGCCCGCTGGCTTGCAGCAAAAAGACGTCGTAACTGTCATAGTGCGGCCCCACGCCGCCGCCGTCGCTGGCCCAGGAGATCATCACATCGTCCATCCGTACATCGGGTACGAAGCGAAACCGCTGCATCAGCGCATGCACCCCGTCGTGGTGCAGGTCGGCGCCTTGCACCAGCAGGGTCCAGCCGGGCCGCCGCAGCGGCGGCAGCGCGCGCTCGCCGCGCCGTGCGCGGGGATCGAACGGCCCGTGCCGCAGCCGCCAGGTTTGCGCCGGATCGGCAGCGTCGGGATGCTGCTCGATCACGCGCGACTCCACATCCTCGCGTGCAGCCAGCGCAAACAGCTCGGCACGCGACAGCAACGGGCGAAAGCCCGCCACCGCCTGCCGGATCAGCAGCGGGCGGCGCTGCCAATGTCGGCGCATGAATTGCTCGGGCGTCAGCCCACCCAGCAGCGGGGTCGGCTCGGTGGGCTGGGGCCAAGGGAACGCCAGGGCGCTGGAAGCGATGGGTCGTCTCATGGGACAATTGTCCGATGAAAATCGCACCTCCCTGCGTGGCCAGCCTCAGCTGGACCCTGAAGGACACCTTGGGCAACGTGCTCGACGCCTCGGACGAGCCCGTGGAGTTTTTGATCGGCGGCCGCGACCTGCTGGCCAGCATCGAGCAGGCCCTGGTCGGCCGCGGGCCGGGTGAGCGCATGGAGCTGCACCTGGAGCCGAAGGACGCCTTTGGCGACTTCGACGACCAGTTGATTTATCTGGAGCCACGCTCGGCCTTCCCGGCCGAGCTGGAGGTGGGCATGGCCTTCGAGGGGCTGCCCCCGGGTTGTACGCCGGACGCGCCGCGCGATCGGCTCTACTTTGTCAGCGAAATCTATCCCGACCACGTGGTGCTGGATGCCAACCACCCCCTGGCCGGCATGGCCCTGCGGCTGACGCTGCGGGTGCACGATGTGCGCGAAGCGACACCGGATGAGGTCGGGCGCGGCAGCACCGGCACGGGCTTTTTCCAGGTGCATTTACGCGATTGACGGCGCGATTGACCGCCCCGGTCGCCCCGGGTGCGGAATGCGGGCGCATCATGCGCGGCCGGTGGAGCCGTAGCCGCCTTCGCCACGCGCCGTTGCCTCGGCAAACGCCTCGACCAAGCGAAACTGCGCCTGCACCACCGGCACGATGACCAGCTGCGCGATGCGCTCCAGCGGCTCGATGGTGAACGGGACGGAGCTGCGATTCCAGGCGCTGACCATCAGCTGCCCTTGATAGTCGCTGTCGATCAGTCCGACCAAATTGCCCAGAACCAGACCGTGTTTGTGGCCCAGTCCAGAGCGCGGCAGGATGAGCGCCGCGTACCCGGGGTCGGCCAGGTGGATGGACAGCCCGGTGGGTACCAGCTCACATGCGCCACACGCCAAGGTCAGCGGCGCGTCCAGACAGGCGCGCAGGTCCAGTCCCGCGCTGCCTGGCGTGGCATAGGCGGGCGGCTGGGCCTTTAGGCGCTCGTCCAAAATGCGGAGTTCGACCTCCATGGTGGCGATGCTCCCAGAGGTCAAGGTTTGCCGCCACTCTGCATGGAACGCTTGAGCGCTTCCATGGGATCTTCCTCAGCAGACTGGTCCTCGGCAGCGGGCGGCGCCACGGTGTCCGCTGGGGAGTTGCTGTCGGGCTGAGCCGAATCACCCTCCTCCCCTTGTTCGTCCTGTGCCCAGGGGTCATCGCTGTCCGGGTCGCCCACTTGCATATCCATCAATTGCTGCCGGACGGCCTCGGTGTCGGCCTGCACCGCCCTGGAGATGCTGCCGGTGACCAGTTCCGGCCGCGCCAAGACAAGCGCCACCATGATCAGCTGCAGCACGATGAAAGCGATCGCTCCCTTGTAAATCTGCGGTGTGGTGACGGCACCGATGCGCCGGCCCGTGACGGCGTCGGTGTAGTCCTCCCGCGCCGCCACGCTGCGCAGATAGAACAGCGCAAAGCCAAACGGCGGCGTCAGGAACGAGGTCTGCAGGTTCATGGCCAGGATGACGCCGAACCAGATCAGGTCGATGCCCATCTTGTCTGCCACCGGCGCCAGCAGCGGGATGACGATGAAGGCGATCTCGAAGAAGTCGATGAAGAAGCCGAGCACAAACACCAGCAGGTTAACCACCAGCAGGAAGCCAAGCTGTCCGCCCGGTAATTTGTCAAACAAATGCTCGACCCAGATATGACCGTCCGCGGCATTGAAGGTGAAGCTGAAAACCGTGGAGCCGATCAGGATGAACAGCACGAAGATCGAGAGCTTGGTGCTGTTTTCCAGCGCCTGACGCACGATCGACCACGACAGCCGGCGCTTGATCGCCGCCATCACCAGCGCGCCCACTGCGCCCATCGCGCCACCTTCGGTCGGCGTGGCCACGCCGAGGAAGATGGTGCCCAGCACCAGAAAAATCAGCACCAGCGGCGGGATCAGCACGAAGGTGACTTGCTCGGCCAGTCGCGAAAGCAGCCCCAGCCGCAGCAGCCGGTTAAGCGCTGCCAACACCAGCGCCAACAACGCACCGATGGTCGTCGACAGCACCACCACCTCGTCGGTGGGTGCCGGCACGTCCGCAGCCCGGTCGAGCAGCGGGTTCATCACCACTGCATGCACCTGCGCCCAAACCAAACCGGCCAGCGTCACCACCAGCAACAGGGCGATCAGCGAGGCATGCCCACTGGCGCCGTTGTCCTCGCGGTAGATGCGCGCCTCTGGCGGCAGCGCCGGTACCCACGACGGACGCAGAATCGCCACCGCGACGATGAACAGCAGGTACAGCCCGACCAGCATCAGCGCCGGCAGCATGGCCCCCGCGTACATATCGCCCACCGAGCGGCCAAGCTGGTCGGCCAGAACGATCAACACCAGCGACGGCGGGATGGCCTGCGCCAGCGTCCCCGAGGCCGTGATGACGCCAGTAGCGATCGAGCGGTTATACCCGTAGCGCAGCATGATGGGCAGCGAGATCAGGCCCATCGAAATCACGGCCGCCGCCACCACGCCGGTGGTGGCCGCCAGCAGCGCGCCGACCAGCACCACCGCCACCGCCAGGCCACCGCGCACCGGGCCAAACACCTGCCCCACCGTCTCGAGCAGATCCTCGGCCATGCGGCTGCGCTCCAGGACGATGCCCATCAGCGTGAAGAAGGGGATCGCCAGCAGCGTGTCGTTCTGCATGATGCCGAACACCCGCAGCGGCAGGGCCTGGAATAGGTTATCGGGGAACAGCCCGATCTCCATGCCGATGAAGCCAAAAAACAGACCGGTGGCCGCCAGCGAGAACGCCACCGGAAAGCCAGTCAGCAGAAAGACCAGCAGGCCGGCGAACATCACCGGCACGAAGTTGTCGTGCAAAAAAACC
>NZ_JARJMT020000070.1 GCF_029335975.1 Tepidimonas sp. | reverse complement strand
ATGCGGACGGCACGCCCCCGACCACACAGGCCAGCCCCGCCGACGGCGCATGGGAGCCCTGGTCGGCGACCCGCCAGGCCGAGCTGCTGGCCGCCGGACGGCCGGTGTTCGTCGACTTCACCGCAGCCTGGTGCGTGACCTGCCAGGTCAACAAAGCCGCCGTGTTGCGCGACGAGGCCGTGTTGCGTGATGCCCAGGAGGCCGGCATCGCACTGCTGCGCGCCGACTGGACACGGCGCGATGCGGCCATCACGCAGGAACTGGCCCGACTCGGACGCAGCGGCGTGCCGGTCTATGTGCTGCATCTGCCGGGCCAGCCGGCGCAAGTGCTGACCGAAATCCTGAGCGTGGCGCAGGTACGCGCCGCGTTTCAAGCGGCGCGGCAACGATAATGCGCCGCCGTGCGCACCATTCGAGCCAACCCTCATGCCATTTGCCCCGCTTTCCAATGACACCTTCCTGCGCGCCTGCCTCGGACAGGCCACCGAGTACACCCCCATCTGGCTGATGCGGCAGGCTGGTCGCTACCTGCCCGAATACTGTGCCACGCGTGCGCGCGCCGGCAGTTTCATGGGGCTGGCCACGAACGTCGACTTCGCCACCGAGGTGACGCTGCAGCCGCTGCAGCGCTATGCGCTGGATGCGGCGATCCTGTTTTCCGACATCCTGACCGTACCGGATGCGATGGGCCTAGGGCTGCGCTTCGAGGCCGGCGAGGGCCCCAAATTCGAGCGCACCGTGCGCAGCGAGGCCGACGTGGCGGCGCTGGCGGTACCAGACATGGAGCGGCTGCGCTATGTGTTCGACGCGGTGACGGCGATCCGCCGGGCGCTCGCCGGGCGCGTGCCGCTGATCGGCTTTTCCGGCAGCCCGTGGACGCTGGCCTGCTACATGGTGGAAGGCGGCGGCTCGGACGACTACCGCCACGTCAAGGGCCTGATGTACCGTCGCCCGGACCTGATGAACCGGCTGCTCGCGGTCAACGCCGACGCGGTGGCAGCGTATCTGACCGAACAGATCCGCGCTGGTGCACAGGCGGTGATGGTGTTCGACAGCTGGGGCGGGGTGCTGGCCGACGGCATGTTCCAACGCTTTAGCCTGGCCTACACGCAGCGCGTGTTGGCACAGCTGCCGCGCACGCACGACGGGGCGACGATCCCGCGCATCGTCTTCACCAAGGGCGGCGCGCCGTGGCTGGCCGAGATGGCGGCGCTGGACTGCGACGTGCTGGGCGTGGACTGGACGGTGCACCTGGGCCGCGCCCGTGCGCTGGTGGGTGGCCTGCCCGGCGGGCCGGGCAAGGCGCTGCAGGGCAACCTGGACCCGGCCGTGCTGCTCTCGAGCCCCGAGGCGGTGGCCGAGCAGGCGGTGGCGGTGCTGGAGGCGTTCGGCGCCCCGCATACCGACCCGACGCGGCGCGGGCCGACGCACATCTTCAACCTGGGCCACGGCATCAGCCTGCACACGCCACCTGAACATGTGCAGGTGCTGGTCGAGACGGTACACGCGCATTCGCGGCGCATGCGCGGTGCGGTCTGAGCCTGCGCTACGGTGATGCACGGAGCGGGCCTTATGCACATGGGCGAACGGGTTCAGGCCTCTGTCGGCTGGTCAGCCACTGCGCTGACAATTACCGAAGAAGCATCTTCAACCCATTGAAATCATTATGATTTCATCGTTTTGCCGTTTTTTTGGGCAATCCTGTCGAAGCCTTGATGGCCAATGCTTTGCGGCGCTGATCCGCAGCTTGTCGACAAAGTTGTCCACAGTTTCTCGGGGCAAACGGGAAATCCTCGATGAGCGCCCGCGCATGACGTCCCAGGCACGGCCGTGACGGAAGCGCCCAGCCCCCCTACCCCGGTGTCGCCGGTGTCTCCGGCATCGACCTGGATCGAGGTGGTGGTGGCAGCCCCCGCCCACAGCGGGCTAGGCGACCGACTGACCTACCGCTGCGACCGGCCACTGCCGGCGGGCACCCTGGTACGCGTACCACTGGGCCGGCGCGAGGTGCTGGGCATCGTCTGGGGCCCGACGCCCGGTGACCCCACCTGCGCCCCCGAGCAGGTGCGCCCGGTCACCGAGGTCTGGGATGCGCTGCCACCGCTGGACCCGGATTGGCGCGATCTGGTGGCATTTGCTGCCCGCTACTACCACCGGTCTTTGGGCGAGGTGGCCCTTGCGGCACTCCCTCCCGCCTTGCGGGAGCTGACCCTGACGCAACTACAGCGCCGCCTCAAGCGCGCCACAGCGGCGCGCGCCCCATGCGCCGAGCACCCTGCACCCGTTCCCCCCTTGACAAGAGCCCAGGCCGATGCCCTGGCGACCATCGAGGCAAGTGACCGGCCGGTGTTGCTGTTCGGCGCCACCGGCAGCGGCAAGACCGAGGTGTATCTGCAGGCGACCGCGCGGCTGCTGGCACGCGACCCGCAGGCGCAGGCGCTGGTGCTGGTGCCGGAAATCAACCTCACTCCACAACTGGAGCAGCGCTTTCGCGCCCGGTTCGGCGATGCGGTCACGACGCTGCACTCGCGGCTCACCCCAGCCCAGCGGCTACAGCACTGGCTGGCGGCGCACCGCGGACAGGCGCGCATCGTGCTGGGCACGCGCATGGCGGTGTTTGCCAGCCTGCCGCGTTTGCGACTGATCGTGGTGGACGAAGAGCACGACCCCAGCTACAAGAGCCAGGAGGGCGCGCGCTACTCCGCGCGCGATCTGGCTGTTTACCGCGCCCACCGAGGCCACGCGGACGGCTGCCGGGTGGTGTTGGGCTCGGCCACCCCCGCGCTGGAGAGCTGGCATGCCGCCGAAGCGGGGCGCTACCGGCGCGTGGACATCACCGATCGCATGGGCGGGGCGGGCTGGCCACAACTGCGGCTGGTCGATCTGCGCCACCAGCCGCGGGGCACCGCCCTGGCCCCGCCCTTGCTGGCCGCCATCGAGGCGCGACTGGCCCGCGGCGAGCAAGCGCTGGTACTGCTGAATCGGCGCGGCTATGCTCCCGTAATTGCCTGCGGCGACTGCGGCTGGAAGAGCGGCTGCCCACACTGCAGTGCGCACCTGGTGTTCCACAAAGCCGATCGCAGCCTGCGCTGTCATCACTGCGGTCATGCGGCGCGTGTGCCCCGTGCCTGCCCCGACTGCGGCAACCTGGATCTGGCCCCTCTGGGCCGCGGTACCGAGCAGCTCGAGGAGCAGCTCACTGCAGCCTTGGGGACATTGCGGCGGCCGGACGGCAGCCCGGTGCGGATCGGCCGCTTGGACGCCGACACCGCGCGCGCGGCTGGGGCCTTGGAGCGCACCCTGGAGGCCGTGCACAGCGGCGCCATCGACGTGCTGGTGGGCACACAGATGATCGCCAAGGGGCACGACTTCCGACGCATCACCCTGGTGGCCAGCGTCAACACCGACGGGGCGCTCTTTGCCAGCGACTGGCGTGCCCCCGAGCGGCTGTTCACCTTGCTGATGCAGGCGGCCGGCCGCGCGGGGCGCGATGCCCGCTTCGTGGCCGCGCAGGACAGCACCGTGGAACTGTGGGTGCAAACCGCTTACCCCGAGCACCCCCTGTTCGCCGCACTGGCCCGGCACGACTACGCGGCCTTTGCCGCCCAGCAACTAGACGAGCGGCGCATGGCCGGCATGCCACCGTACAGCCACCAAGCCTTGCTGCGCGCCGAAGCGCGTCAGCTGGATGCCGCCCTGGCCTGGCTGCGCCATGCCGCCGACGCCACGCACGACCTACCCGGTCGCGCCCACGTCACGCTCTACGCACCCGTGCCGATGACACTGACGCGCGTGGCGGGGATCGAGCGGGCCCAATTGCTGCTGGAAAGCCCCCACCGCCCCGCCCTGCAGGCGCTGCTGGCGGCCTGGATGCCGCGGCTGCATACCCTGCGCGCTCACCCGGACACGCGGGGTCTGGCGCGCTGGGCGATCGACGTCGATCCACTCAGCTTCTGAGCGAAGCTGCGTGTCAATGTCAGCGCAGCCAGGCCACGGCGGCCGAAAAGGTAAAAAACGCCAGCGCCGTGGACACGAGGATGATGCGTGCGACCCGACCGTTGTCCGCCCCCATGCGCTCGGCCAGCAGCGACACATTGCTGGCGCTGGGCAGCGCGGCCGTCAGCACCATCACGGTCAGCGCCGCTGGCTGCAAACCGACACCGATCTGAATGGCCCCTGCCCCCACCAGCAGCACGAGCAGCGGATGCAGCAGCAGCTTCATCAGGGCCAGCGGCACATAATCGCGCAGTGGCATCGGGTGATCGGCCTGCATTTGGGAGCGTGCCAACACCGCTCCGATGGTAAACAGCGCCACCGGACTCGCGGCATCGGCGAGCAGCCCCACGGTTTTGTCCAGCGGCCCCGGCAGGGCGACATGCCAAGCCGAAGCCAGTGCCCCCAGTCCGATCGCCCACGGCATGGGATTGCGCAGCACGCCCAGCAGCGCTTGCTTGAGCGCCGCACGCGCACCGCCCTCACCCGCGTCCAGCCGCGATAGCGCGATGCACAGCGAGCTGGTGATCACCATATCCACCACGATGACCACGATCACCGCGCCCACCGCCTGCGGCCCCAGCAGCGCGGCAATCAGCGGCACCCCCATGAACCCCGAATTGGGAAACGCCGCCACCAGCGCGCCAAAGGCTGCATCGTTCCAATGGATGCGTCCGCCCAGGCTGACCGCGATCGCAAACCCCACCATCACCAAAGCACACAGCAGCCATACCCCGGCCACCGCGCCATCGAGCAGCCGGGCGATTGGCGTGGAAGCGCCAAAGCGATACAGCATGGCTGGCAGCGCAAAAAACAACACGAAGCCATTGAGCCCGGGTATGGCTTCCAGCGGCAGCCAGCGCCGCCACGCCGCCAGGTAGCCGGCCGCCACCAGCGCAAAAAAGGGAAAGATGACCCACAGGATGGCGCCCATGGACCCAATGGTAGCGAGGTCGAGATGCCCGGTATGATCGCGCCCTCTCGGGGGCCGCTAAACGGCCCTCGGCCCTGATCGCCCGCCGCACCTGCTCTGCTTGTACCCGCTCGATGCACGACACCCTCAACCCTGCCCAGCTCGACGCCGTGTACCACCTGCGCGGCCCTTCGCTCGTGCTGGCCGGCGCCGGCTCGGGCAAGACGCGCGTCATCACGCACAAAATCGCGCGCCTGATCCAGACCGGGCTGGAGCCTGAGCGGATTGCTGCCATCACCTTCACCAACAAAGCCGCCGCCGAAATGCGCGAGCGCGCGCGCACGCTGGTCGGCAAGGCCGCGCAAGGCGTGCTGCTGTGCACCTTTCACGCGCTGGGCGTGCGCATCCTGCGCGAGGACGGCGCGGCGCTGGGCTTGAAGCCCCAGTTTTCGATCCTGGATGCCGACGACATCGTTGGACTGCTCAAGGACTGTGGCGGCACCACCGACACGACTACCGCGCGCCATTGGCAATGGCGCATCAGCCAATGGAAGGGCGCGGGCCTGACACCCGAGCAGGCGCTGGCGCAGGCGCGCGACGAGGCCGAGCGCCAAATCGCGCTGGTGATGGCGCGCTACCACGAGCGGCTGGCGGCCTACCAGGCGGTGGACTTCGACGACCTGATTCTGCTGCCACTGAAGCTGCTGCGCGAGCACGCCGAGGTGCGGCAGCGCTGGCAGCAGCGCCTTGGCCACGTGTTGGTGGACGAGTACCAGGACACCAGCGCCGTGCAGTACGAGCTGCTCAAGGCATTGGTGGGCCATGGCGAGCGGCCCGACCCGCCCCTGACCTGCGTCGGCGACGACGACCAGTCGATCTACGGCTGGCGTGGGGCAACACTGGACAACTTGAAGCGCCTGCCGCAAGACTTTCCCACACTCAAGGTCATCAAGCTGGAGCAGAACTACCGCTCCACCAATGCCATCCTGCGCGCGGCCAACGCCGTCATCGGCCCGAACCCCAAGCTGTTCCCGAAGACCCTGTGGAGCGCGCTGGGCGAGGGCGAGCCGGTGCGCGTGCTGGACTGCGACCACGAGGAGCACGAGGCCGAGCGCGCGGTGGCGCGCATCCAGGGCCTGCGCGCGCAAGGCGCGGCGTGGCGCGACTGCGCCATCCTGTACCGCGCCAACCACCAGTCGCGCGCCTTCGAGGTGGCGCTGCGCAAGGCGCAGATCCCTTACCGCGTCTCGGGCGGTACGGGCTTTTTCGACCGCGCCGAGATCAAGGACCTGTGCGCCTGGCTGCGGCTGCTGGCCAACGAGGACGACGACCCGGCCTTCCTGCGCGCGGTGACGACGCCGCGGCGCGGCATCGGCCACCAAACGCTGGCGCAGCTCGGGCAGGTGGCCGCCGGACTCAAGCTCAGCCTGTTCGAAACGCTGTTGGCACCGACGCTGCAGGCCACACTGGCGCCCAAGGCGCTGGCCGCGCTGCACGAGTTTGGCCGCTTCGTCCATGCGCTGCAGCACCGCGCGCGCCACGCGGTGGGACACGAGGCGGCGCGCGTGGTGCTGATGGAGTGGCTCGCCGACATCGGCTATGAGCGCCATCTGCACGACCACGCCGACAGTGCGCAGCAGGCCACGCAACGCTGGGCCAACGTGCTGGACTTTGTCGACTGGATGGTGCAGCGCTGCGGCGGCCAGCTCGATGACACCGGTGGCGTGGCGCTGGAGCGCACGCCGCGCCCGCTGCTCGAGGTGGCGCAAACGGTGGCGCTGATCAGCACGTTGGCCGAACGCGAGCAGGACCAGGATGCGGTGACGCTGTCCACCCTGCACGCGGCCAAGGGGCTGGAGTGGCCGCATGTGATGCTGGTCGGCGTCAACGAGGGGCTGCTGCCGTTCAAGCCCGACGCCGACGGCGAAGCGGCGCTGAACGCCGCGCGCATCGAGGAGGAGCGCCGCCTGATGTATGTCGGCATCACGCGTGCCCAACGCACCTTGGTGGTCAGCTGGCTCCGGGCCCGGCGCCAGGGGCGCCAACGCGTGGCCGCGCAGCCCAGCCGCTTCATCGCCGAGATGCAGCTCGACGCCGCCACCGCGCGGGAGGATCCGCGTGCACGCCTGCGCGCACTGCGCGAAGAGTTTGCTGCGCGGGCGTCCGCCAGGCCAGCCTCACCCCCCTGAGTGCCGGGGTGCGCAGCGTGTCCCTCGAACAGAGCTCACCATCCCAGCCCCAAATGCAGCGGGAGGTACACCGCCATGCCTGTGACGATGGTACCCAAGACGCCGCCGCGCCAGAAAAACCACGTGGCCCCCGCCACGGCGGCATACAAGCGCGCATCTTGCCAAGTCTGAATGAGCTGCCCCTGCTGCATGACCACTTCGGGCACGACGACGGCCGCCAGCGCGGCAATCGGCGCGTACTGCAAGCCGCGCTCGGCCCAATGCGGCAACCGCCATG